>JAGWAO010000025.1:53484-59379 GCA_021296315.1 Acidimicrobiia bacterium
CCGGCCGCTAGCCGCGGTGGTCTCCATCGCCGCCGGCCGCTAGCCGCGGTGGTCTCCATCGCCGCCGGCCGCTAGCCGCAGCCGTGTCGGAATCGCCGAAGTGACAACTCCGGTGTTGCGGCGGCAATCTGTTGGGCCATGAAGTCCGCTTCCAGACGCCCGACCCCGCGGCCGGTGTTCGAGCGCCCCACGGCATCACGGCCGAGCCGCCGACGATCAGGGTGTGCGGGTGCTCGAATTCTTCTCGCCCACTCCCGCCACCGGGGCCTCCAGCGCCTACGGCAGGACCCAGCCGTACCTGGAGCACACCGAGACCATCGACCATCGGCTGCTCGGCTCCTGGCCCATGGCGGCCGGCAAGCTCGATCATCGCCTCACGCCCGTACGCGAGCACGACCTGGGCTGGGCGACCCGGGGCGCGCTCGAACTCGCGTTCCTCGCGGCAACCGAACACCTGACCGTGCTTCGATGCCACCTTCGGGCCGGTGCCGCGTCCGTTGACGAGCAGCATCCCGGCGAGGAGTTCGTACTGCTCTTGTCGGGACGTCTGGTGATAATGACGCCTGCAGCCAATTCCGACGGCTCGTCTCAGCGGGGCAGGTCGGCCAGGGTCGTCCTGACTATGAAGTCGTCGTCGGACCCGAAATGGTCCGGATCGCCGGGATACTCCAGCCGCACGAAGCCCCTCAGCCGGATCTGGACATCGACGGGCTGCCCGGTCACATCGACGGCGAAGCGCACCGTCGAGCCCTCCAGCCAGCCGTCGCAGGCCTCGGAACCCAGTTGCTCGGTCGAGAAGCGGAACTCCAGCGCATATGCGACCGCCTCGCTGGTGGGCTCACCGCCCTCGACCACGTTGGACAGCCCGCAGATGATGCCGTGGTCGGTGAAGGCGTTCTGCGCCTCCGCGAAGAAGTCAGCCGTCCACTCCAGATCGGGCCCGAGTGCGGGAGCCTCGGCCAGCTCCAGCTCGAGCATCAGGATCCGTTGGCCCACCCGCCACACGGTGACGGTGGAGATGTCGGCGGCGGCGTCACACCGCTCTCCCCAGTCCCGGCCAGCCATCCGGCAATCGTCGGACTCGTCGCTCACCACCAGCCTGGTGGCGTCGGTTCCCGAGAACAGGTACGGGACCTCGATCGCGCCGAGCCCCGACATCACCCACAGCACGACGACCACTGCCACCACAGCCACCAGCACGATCCGGGACCGCAATCTCCTGCGGTCGTCGGTACCGCCGCCCCCGGGCCTCATACTTCCCCTAGGTGAGACCTCGGATGAAGGGACGGGCCAGAGCGGCTGGCTGGCGGGTGCGGTGGGCGAACACGGCCACGGTGGCGATGGTGACCACAAAGGGCAGGGCTTGCAGCATCTCCGCGTTCACTTCGTAGCCCACCGTAGGCAGGCTCAGCCGGAATGAGTCCACCGCACCGAAGAGCAGGCAGCCGGCCACCGCCCCCCGCAGCGTCCAGCCACCGAAGATCAGGGCTGCGATGGCGATGAAACCCCGGCCACCCACGATCTGCTCCTCGAACAGTCCCACCTGCCCCAGCAGCAGGTAACCGCCCCCGAGCCCGCTGGTGATCCCGCTCAGGTAGACACCCTGGCGCCGGCGCTTGTTGACGTCGATGCCCGACACGTCGGCGGCCTGAGGGTTCTCGCCCACGGCCCGCACTTCAAGCCCCCAGCGGGTGCGGTAGAGCAGCCAGAACGACAATGGGATCAACGGGTAGATCAGGTAGAAGGGCCACGACTGCCCGAACAGCGCCGGACCGACCAGCGGGATGTCCGCAAGGATCGGAACCTCGAACACGTGGGCCCGCTTCGAGTAGGGCTCCAGATTCCGGTTCAAGAAAGTGGCCAATCCCAGGATCAGGATGTTGAGGGTCAGCCCGACCACGAACGTGTTGGCCGTGAGCCGGTGACTCAAGTTGGCGTGGACGATGGCAATCACCAGCCCGGCCGCCATCGCGAACAGCAGCCCGATGGTGACGCGGTCGGTGAGATCGAATCCGACCGCCGCCGCGAACGCTCCGGCCAGGATCATCGCCTCGGTGGAGATGTTCAGGGTGCCGGCCCGCTCGGCGATGGTCTCGCCCAAGGCGCAGAACGCGAGCAGCGCCGCGAAGCGGGCCGCGCTCGAATAGGTGACGTCGGTGCCGAAGACATCACCCAGCGCGCTGAGAAGGGCTTCCATCGCTCAGGTCCTCGCAGTCATGGCGGCCAGAGCCCGTCGCCGCTCGCGTATGAAGAGGATGGCCGGGGGCACCAGCAGGGCCAGAACCAGCAGCGACTGGACGATCTGCGTGATCTCGCGTTCCACGCCGGTGGCGGCCAGGAACCCGGAACCGGTTCGCAGCCCCGCGAACGCGAGGGCCAACGGCACGACCAGCAGGGGTCGCTGCCGGGCGACTAGGGCCACGAGCAGCCCGTCGAAGCCGATGTTCACCGCAAAGCCGGGCACGAGCCGGAAGTTGCCGAAATCGCCTCCGGCCACCATCACCGACCCCGCCAAGCCGGCGAAGCCGCCCGACAGCAGCAGGCCGGCCATGCCGTAGCGCCACTCCGACACGCCGGCCCGTTGAGCGGTGCGGGCATTGCGGCCGAGCATCCGCAGCTTGAACCCCCAGGTGGTGCGGCCCAGCACTACCGCCACCACCACCACGAACGCGAGAGCGAAGAACACGCTGATGGGGAACTCGTTGCCGAACAACTCGATCCGGCCGATCCGGCGGCTTGGGTCGAGCTGCTCGCTAACGATGTTGCGCGACGAACGGCCCTCGATGGGTGCGAGCAGCAGCCACTGTCGTTGGAGCGCGAAGCCGACCACCTGCGCGCCCACGGTGACGAGCAGCAGCGTGGTCAACACCTCCGGTACCCGGCGCCAGTACAGCAGCACACCGGCGATGCCGGCCCAGAACGCTCCGGCGGCCAAGCCGATCAGCAGCATGGCCACCAGGGCGAAGGGCCCGGGCCCGAACAGGTTGAGGCCCGCGTACATGGCCACGGCGGCCCCGAAAGTGAGCTGACCCTCTTGGCCGATGTTGATCAGCCCGGCCCGGCCGCCGATGACCGTGCCCAAACCGACGAAGATCAGCGGCGCGGCCACGCCCAGAGTGTCGCCCCACCGCCCGGGCGCCCTCACGCTGCCGTCCAGCAGAGCCGAGAAGACCTCCCGCCACGAGCCTCCGGTGATCGCCACCAGCGCGGCCGACACGATGAGGGCCACGGCCACGCTACTGAGATACAGGCCGGCCACCACGCCTGCTTCCCGGGCCTTGGAGTAGGTCATCAGCCCTTGCCGACCTCGGCGGCACCGCCCATGAGCATTCCCAGACGCTCCAGGTCAACCTCGTCACGGGCCATCTGCCCGACGATCCTGCCCCTGAACAGCACGACGATGGTGTCGGCCAGGTGCAGCAACTCCTCCAGTTCACTGGAAATGAGCAGCACGCCAACCCCGTCGTCGGCCACCTTGCGCAGCCGGTCACTTATGTACTCGATGGCACCCACATCCAGACCGTGCGTCGGCTGGTCGGCCAGGAGCACGTGCGGGTCGGCACTGAGCTCTCGGGCCAGGACGACCCGCTGCTGGTTGCCTCCCGAGAGGGTGAAGAACGGCGCGCCCGGACCGGAGGTCTGGATCTCGAACTCGTCGATCAACTGCTGGGCCCTGCGGTTCATGCTGGCCTGGTCGTAGAACCCCATGTTGGCCATGTGCTCGATGTCGATCAGGAAGAGATTCTCGGCAACCGTCATGTCCAGCACGCAACCGGAGTTGTGTCGGTCAGCCGGGATTACAGCCACTCCGGCTCGGGCCATGGCTCCGGCCCGACCGGACACCACCGGCCTCCCGGCCACCTCGATGGCGCCCTCGGAGATCGGACTCAGGCTGGACAGCACCTCCGTCAGGGCAGCCTGACCGTTGCCCTCCACGCCGGCCACACCCACGATCGTGCCCGAAGGCACTTCCAAGGTCAGCCCGTCGAGAGCCACCGAGCCGTCCGACCCCCGAACCACCACATCGGCCATCGACAGGGCGGGAACCGCCTCGGATGAAGCGACCTCCATCCCGCTCCTGTTCGCTGCGCTCACGGGCCGCTCTGACCCAGGGTGATGATCGGACAGGGCTTCGACCTCCTTCACCAGGCCCAGAGCCGCGGCCTCTGCGCGCAGCGACACCTCACGGCCGACCATGGCCCGGGCGAGTCCCGCCGCGGTGGCGTCGGAGGTCTCCAGGTGCGCAACCACGCTCCCGGCCCGCATGATGGTGATCTCGTCGGTGGAATGCAGCACCTCGTCGAGCTTGTGGCTGATCAGCGCGACCGCCTTGTTCTCGTCCTGCACGGCCGTGCGAAGCACCGCGAACAGCTGCTCGGACTCCGCCGGTGTCAACACCGACGTGGGCTCGTCGAAGATGATGATGTCGGGGTCGCGTCGGAGGCACTTGATGATCTCCACCCGCTGTCGCACCCCGGCCGGGAGGTCGGCCACGCGGGCGTCGGGATCAACCCCGAGCCCGTAGTGCTCGCTGATGTCGAGCACCCGCTGCCGGGCCGCCTTGCGGTCGAGCGATCCGGCCTCGCCGAGGATGACGTTCTCCCACACCGTCAGCGCCTCCACCAGGCTGAAGTGCTGATGGACCATGCCGATGCCGTGCTGGGCTGCGTCGAGCGGATCGCGGATGAACCGCCTGGTGCCGTCGATGTGGACCTCGCCCCCATCGGGATTCACCAGCCCGATGACGATCTTCATCAGCGTCGACTTGCCTGCTCCGTTCTCGCCGAGAATGCCGTGGATGCGGCCGCGGCGCAGGCGCAACTCGACATTGTCGCACGCGACGATGGCACCGAAGCGCTTGTCGATTCCGCGCAGCCAGATGGCGGGCGCCAGATCAGCTCCGGCGCCCGCCGCGTCCAATGTCTCACTCACTTCTGAGTAGCGAGAGTCAACGGCGTGTCGCCGCTGGCAAGGTCAGCCGCCGTAGGCGATGCCCCTGATCTCGTTGAACTGGTCCTCGTAGACCCCGGTAGCCACCTTCTCCACCTCGGCCGCCAGCGCCGCGGCCTGCTCGGGCGTCGGATCACAGATGTCGGCGCCGGCCACCGAGCCGGGCTCGACACTGAAGATGAACCGCTCACCTTCCTGCAGCCGGCCTTGCTGGATCAGGGGGAACACCGCCCTGATGTAGTCGCCGCCGTCGAACTTGATGGCGATGTCCCAGTGCAGGTCGCCCTCGCGGGTGCACACGTCGGAGGCGCCCGCGCTCATGGTGATGAGGCCCTCCTCGTTGGCCAGGGCGATCACCGGGTTGTGGGCGCCGCCCAGGTACGGGTAGATGGCGTCCGCGCCCGCGGCCACCGCGTTGTGGAAGGCCTCGGACGCCCCGGCCACGTTGTCGAAGTCGAAGGGTTGGGCACCGGTGGGCACGTAGGTGATCTCGTAACCCTCGTCGACCGTCTTCAGGCCCATGCGGAAGGCCAGCTCGGTCTCCACCTCGAAGGGGGCGTTGCTGGCGCCGAGCATGTAGACGCTGTCGCCGCCCCGCTCTTTGAGCAGCAGCCCGGCCGCGAAGCCGGCGATGTACTCGATAGCCGAGCTGTTGTCGGAGGACTGGGCCAGACCGGGCATGTCGGGGAAGGTGTCCTCGCAGCGGCAGTACCAGAAGATCTCAGGATATTCCTCGGTCAGATCGGCCAGCGGCTCCGAGATCTCACCAGAGGAGACCACGATAATGTCGACGCCTTGATCAGCGAGGTTGCGCAGCTCGGTGGCCGCCTCGGCCTGGTCGATCTTGTCGATGTAGATCGGCTCGGCGTATCCATTGGCCGTGGTGAAGTCCCGGGCGCCGTCAACGGCGGCCTGGTAATAGGCGCCGTCGTTGGCGTCACCGGC
>JAGWAO010000025.1:59444-62182 GCA_021296315.1 Acidimicrobiia bacterium
GTAGGCGCTTCTTCGGCTGGCTCAGGGGCGGCCTCTGTCACCGCGCTGGTGTCGTCAGCGGCGTCGTCATCATCACCACAGGACGAGGCGAGCAACCCGAACGCCGCCATCACGGCTGCGAACCAGATGATCGTGTGTCGCTTCATGTTTCCTCCAGGTTGTTGAACCGCGTTGAATGCCGTTGTCTGACAATCAGACTCGTCGACGAGCGGACGTTACCACCGGCCCATCTTTACTGTCTCACCGGGCCAGCGGGTACTTTCTCCTGTGTCGGCGACTGGAGGCAGCCCAGATGAAGCCAGTACTCAGCCCGATCCCGTTGGATCAGATGGAGCCCGCCGCCCGCCCGGTGAACGAGGCTGTCGGCCTTCCCCCGGCCTGCTACACCGACGCCGACTTCTTCGCCTTCGAGAAGGCCGCGGTGTTCGACACCGAATGGCTGTGTGTGGGCCGTTCCAGCCAGATCCCCGAGCCCGGCGACTACTTCACCGTCACGCTGCTGGGCACCGAGCCGGCAATCGTGGTGCGCAACCGCGACGGCCGGATCAACGTCATGTCCTCGATCTGCCGGCACCGTGCCATGTGCATCACCGCTCCGGCCGAACGGCCCAGGGACCAGTGGTTCGATCCGCCTGGTGAATGCCGCGGCTCCACCAGGAATTTCCGCTGTCCCTACCACTGGTGGACCTACGACCTCGACGGTCGTCTCATCGGCGCGCCGGAGATGCATCAGCGGCCCGGTTTCGTTCGCTCGGAGATCTCCCTGCCCCAGCTGGCCACCGAGGAATGGCAGGGCTTCGTCTTCTGCTCGTTCGCCGCAGATCCCGTGCCTCTGGGGCCGAGGCTGGGCGCGTTCGACGAGATGCTCGCCAACTACGGCATCGACGAGATGGTCACCACCGAGCCCGAGCTGTTGCCGATGCCGTTCAACTGGAAGGTCTTCGCCGAGAACTTCATGGACGCCTATCACTCGCTGAGGCTGCATGCCTCGCTCTACGACTTCGCCGAGGCCGACACCAGCAACGAGACCCTGCTGGCCGGCACTTTCCCGCCGCTGGAGCCGGGATCGATCGGGATCGGGGGAAGGGGCCGGACCGGCTTCAAGGACCGGGGCATGAACCCCACGCAGGCCACGCTGTTCCCGGCCATACCGACTCTGAACGAGGACGACCGCTGGAGCGTCGTCTACCTGTACGTGGCGCCCTCCCTGCTGATCGGCGCCTACAGCGACTCGGTCAAGTGGCTGGCCGTGCAGCCGGTCTCGGTCGACCAATCGCTCGGAAGGCTCGGGTACCTGTTCCCGGAGTCCACCACCAAGCTGAAGCTCTTCGACCAGCTCCTGGAGCAGCACCAGCGGGGCGTGGAGCTCTTCTACGACCAGGACATGCCGGTGGCGGTGGCCAGCCAGCGGGGCATGGGATCGCGCTTCGCGCCCCAGGGCCCGCTCAGCGGCCAGGACTTCTTTCGATCCCAGCTCGCGGAGTGGCTGCTGGAGCGCTACCGCGTCGCGGACGGAGCGGCCGAGGCTTCCGATGGGTGACACCGGAGCGCAGCCATGATCATCAAGCTGGTCGTCAACGGGGCACAGACAACCGTCGACATCGCCCCGGGGACGAGGCTCCTGGATCTGCTGCGCGACCGCATGGGGCTCATCGGCACCAAGGAGGCCTGCGGCCGAGGAGACTGCGGAGCGTGCACGGTGCTGGTCGGCGACCGGGCCGTGCCGTCGTGCCTCGTGCTGGCGGCCCGCACCGATGGGCCGGTGCGAACCGTCGAGGGCATCGCCGCAGACGCCTCGGCGCTGCGGGAGGCCTTCGCCGACCGGGGCGGGCTGCAGTGCGGGTATTGCACGCCCGGACTGGTGGTGCGGGCCCACCAGCTCATCGAATCCGGCGAGTGCGACACTTCCGAGGGTGACGCCGTCCGGCGGGCACTGGCCGGGAACTTCTGCCGCTGTACCGGCTACAACGCTGTGATCGCGGCGGTGCAGCACGCCGCGGCCGGTCGTGCCGCTCCGGACGGGGCCTGAGAGGGGCAACAACCTTGGCGGTTCTCGGCCAGCGGGTACGGCCCGACCAGTGGGACGAGCGGACCTCGGGCGCGGCCATCTACACCACCGATGTGGTGCTGCCCCAGATGCTTGAGGCCCGCATCCTGCGCAGCCCCCACCCCCACGCCGACATCCGCGGCATCGACACATCCCGGGCCGAGGCCCTTGGTGGCGTGGCCGCGGTGATCACCGCCGACGACCTCCCGGACCGTGCGTACCTCCACTTAGGCGAGCCGTTCAGCGACCGGTCCCCGTTGGCGCGAGACCGGGTCCGTTTCATCGGCGAAGAGGTGGCCGCGGTCGCGGCCCGCACCCGGGCCGACGCCGACTCGGCCCTCGATCTGATCGACGTCGATTACAAGCCACGAGAAAGCGTGGTCACTGCGCAGTTCGCCCGTGTCAGCCAGGCCCCAACCGTGCACGACGATGCCACCGGCAACCTCTCCTTGCAGACAGTCCGCAGCTACGGCAACCCCGACACGGCACGCTCCGAGGCCGAGGTCGTCGTCAGCGGCCACTACACCTACAAGCCAGCAGCCCATGTGTGCTTGGAGCCACACTCAACGGTCGCCAGGTGGGACCCGGCCCGGCAGCACCTCGATCTCTGGGTGTCCACTCAGGCGCCCTACTTCGTGCGCAAAGAGGTCGCCCACATGCTCGACCTGGACATGGACCAGGTCCGCACCCA
>JAGWAO010000070.1 GCA_021296315.1 Acidimicrobiia bacterium
GGCCATCGACGCTGAAGGCCGTTGGGCTTGATGATCCACACGTATGGTCCGGGCTTCTTTGCTCGCTGCAAGATTCGGTTGAAGTTGTAGCCGAGTCGATCCGCCATCTCCTGACCTGTGAGGCTGGCGTTGTTGAATGCGAAGACACGCAGTGTTGTCTCGGCCAGTACGTCACGATGGTCGCGGACGATGGAGGGGTCTTTCGTCAAGGCGACCCAACCTTCCCGGTCGGCTCGCCTGATCCACTCGGGATCGGTGGTCCGCTGGTCGGTGCCGTCCGGGTAGACGTCTGCCATTGGTAGCGCTTCATAGCCCCGGGCGCGGATCGCCTCGGCAACCATACGACGGCCCAGTCCCCGGTCGAGAAAGAAGACTGGAGGCGGTACGTCAGGCCGCGGCCTTCGTCGGCCAGATGGCACAGAAAGCCTCGCGAATGTCGTCGACGGGTGTCCCGTAGTCGGCGGCTATGGACTGAATCGGCTCGCCGGCAGCCACACGGGACTGCACGGCCGACAGCGGCGCACCCCCGTTCACGAACAGAGCGTCGCCGCTTGCAACGTCCGGCAACACTCGCAACAGGCGCCTCTTGGTCACGGGAAGAATGAGCTCGGTCGCCCATCGGTCACCGAAGGTGATACGGGTCAAGTACTCGTAGATGACCTCGTGAAAGACTCGCTGGCCGGTCTGTGCCACCGTCAACAGCCGTAGCTGTCGGTCGTCGTGTCTCTTGGCATAGTCGTACAGCACGTTTGCACCGTCGCTGTACAACTCGCGAGACGCCAGTGCATGCTGGAGTTCGCCCTGATCGGCAAGTACCTCCAGTGCCCTGCGGATTCGTTGCATCGGCAGGCCCGTGCTGCGGAACGCCTGGACCACGGTTGCCTCGACCAGTCCGACGAAGGGGATCGATCGCGTGTCGCTCGAAGCACCGTTCAGCGAGGTGATGACGGGTCCCTGTGCCACTGGTGGGCGGTTCTTGAAGGTCTTTGTGTAGCCGTGCGACCAGGTACGCAGAGTCGACGGGCTCATGCCCACGAGACGTGCTGCGGCTGAGACCGTGTAGAGGCGTCGGGTGAATCTGTCGTCCTCGATGACTGCCCTCCGTCGGATGCCGGTTCTTCGGTGACAACCATGGTAACCCTGCCATATCTCGCTGCCGGGCTGGTGTCAGCTGCCAGGCAGGCGATGGCTACCAGGTGGGGCGGGTCAGGACTCCGCCGTCCACTACCAGGTCGGTGCCGGTGATCCACCGGGCTAGGTCCGAGCACAGGAACACGCAGGCGTCGCCGACATCCTCGGGGGTGCCCATCCGGCCGAGCGGGACGGCGGCGTGCCAGCGGGCGACGCCCTCGGGCCAGTCGTCGGCCAGGCCGGGCCGGTCGATCAACCCCGGCGACACGCTGTTGACCCTGATGCCGTGGGGCCCGTAGGCGCCGGCCGCGGCCCGGGCGTGCATCACCAGCCCGGCCTTGGCGGTGGCGTAGTGGCCGTGGAAGTCGGTGGGCTGGCGTCCCTCGATGGACGCGATGTGCACGATCGACCCGCCGGTGCCCTCCGCCCGCATCGCCTCGGCGGTGGTCCTCGTGAGCCGGTGCACCGCGGTGAGGTTGGTGTCGATCATCTCGGTCCACTCGCCGTCGCTCATCTCGGTGAAGTGGACCACGGGCTGGATGCCGGCGTTGTTGACGAGCCCGTCGATGCGCCCACCGGAATCGAGTGCGGCCTGCACCACCCGCTCGGCTGCGCCCGGCTCGGCCAGGTCGGCGGTGACCGCCATCACCGGCTCACCCGCAGCGTCCACCAGATGCTCCACCGGCGACGAGCGGGTGTGGGCCACCACCGTCGCCCCCGCAGCCGCCAGCCGCCGCACGATCCCGCCGCCGATGCCTCCCCCGGCGCCGGTGACCACGATCACCCGCCCGTCCAATCGGATCATCTTTTCGGGCGGTGGCAGCTCGCTCTCGTTGACGCTCACGCCGGCCTCCGGGTGAAGCGGAGAGTCCGGTGGGCCGCGCCCGGCCATGGCGGGGCGTAGACGGCCTCGAACTCCTCGCGGCGCGCTAGCCGGGGCGTCATGGCTTGGGCCGGGTGAAGCGGGCGATGTCGGCGGCGGCCTCGGGGTAGGCGTCGGTCAGCTCGTCGGGGTCGCCCATGTCGAGGTCGTCGTCCTGGTAGGCGGGGGCCAGGGTGGCGCCGGTCAGCGACCAGTCGCCGGTGGTGGTGGCCGCCATCCACACTCCTGCGGGCACGGCCACCATCGGTCGCTGGCCCCGGGTCAGGTCGTCGCCTAGCACGGGCCGGCTCACGGTGCCGTCGGGCGCCAGCAGCAGCATCTCCACGGCCGCGCCGGCGTAGTGGTGCCACAGTTCCGGCCCCGGCAGCCGGTGCAGGGCCGAGAAGTCGCCCGGCCTCATCAGGAAGTAGATGGCCGAGGACCGCTCGTCGCGCCAGCTCTGGGTCCACATTCCGCCCTCCTGCGGCAGCGGCTCCAGCCCCAGCAGCTCGATCACGTCGTTGGCGTCCATCGCCGGACCCTCGGTTCCGCCAGTCATCGGGCCGGTGTCGCAGTCATAGGGCCGGTGCCGCAGTCATCGGGCCGCTGCCGCCGGGCTCTCGCTGCCGCCGGTCCTCGACTTCTCGCTGCCGCAGTCATAGGGCCGTTGTCGCTGGTCATCGGGCTAGGCGGCGGGCTCGGGTCTCGGCGTCGGCCACCGTCTCGGCGACGTCGAGAGTCAGCACCCGGCCGTCCTGCACCACCTTGCGTCCGGCCACCCACACCCCGCTGATCGCGCCGGGCGAGCCCGACCACACGATCCTCGCCAGCGGGTCGTCCTCATCGGCGATCACCGGGTTCAGCGCCGGCTCGGCCGCCGACAGCGCCACCATGTCGGCCCAGCATCCCGGGGCCAGCCGGCCCAGCTCGGCGTCCCAGCCCAGCACCTCGGCCGCTCCCGCGGTGGTCATCCGCAGAGCCTCCGCCGGCGGCAGGGTCTGGGCGTCGCCGGAGCGGGTCCGGGCGGTGCGGATGGCGGTGCGCATCTCCTCGAACAGGTCGAGGCGGTGGTGCGACGCCGGCCCGTCGGTGCCGATGGCCACCCGCAGCCCGGCCGCCCGCATCTCGGTCAGCGGCGCCACCCCGGAGGCGTGCTTGGCGTTGGAGCACGGGCAGTGCACCACCGTGGTGTCGTTGCGGGCCAGCACGTCGATGTCCTCGGCCGTGAGCCACACGCCGTGGGCCGCGATCACGTCGCCCTCGAGCAGCCCGAGCGACTCCAGGTACTCGGGCGCGGCCAGCCCCCCGGAGCGTTCCCGCACCGCGGCGTCCTCCCATTGCTGCTCGGCCAGATGGATGTGCACCGGCATACGAGTCTCGGCGGCCCGTTCCGCGATGGCGCTGAGGCACTCTTTCGACACCGAGTAGGCGGCGTGGGCCGACATCCCTCCCCTGATCAGGTCGTTGCCGGCCCAGCGGTCCCTCAGGGCCACCATCTCGTCGATCTGGTCTCGCCATGATCCGGCCACGTTGAAGTCGGGGTCCTCGATGACACCCGGAGTTACCAGGCAACGCAACCCGGCGTCGGTGGCGCCTTCGGCCATGGCCTGGCCCCAGAAGTACATCTCTGTCGACGTCGTGATGCCGTTGGACAGCAGCTCGGCCGCTCCCAGCCGCATCCCGACTCGCACGTCTTCGTCGGTGAGCTTCGACTCGCGGGGCCACATCACCTCGTGCAGCCAGCGGTCCACCGGCAGCCCCTCGCCTGCGCCCCGCAGCAGCACCATCGGGGTGTGGCAGTGGGCGTTGACGAGGCCCGGCATGAGGATCCCGGTCCGGTGCACCGAGGTGCCCGGTTCGACTGCGGGCGCCGCCGCGGCCGGACCGCACCAGACGATCCGCCCGTCGTCGCCCACGTCCACGGCTCCGTCCGGGATCGGCGCAGGCACGCCGCCGACCGGCCCGTCCATGGTGACGAGAACGTCGCACAGGTACCGGTCCATGGCCCCCAACCCTAGAGAACGCCCGGACCTCCCGA
>JAGWAO010000026.1:0-4406 GCA_021296315.1 Acidimicrobiia bacterium
ACGTCGACCGGTCGGCCATCGCCGGCCGGAAGGTGGCCGTGCTGGGCTACGGCTCGCAGGGCCACTCGCACGCTCTCAACCTCAAGGAGTCTGGGATCGACGTGCGGGTCGGCCTGCGCGAGGGCTCGTCGTCGGTGGCCAAAGCCCAGGAGGCGGGACTCGAGGTTCGGTCCATAGGCGATGCCGTCGCCGAGTCCGACTTGACGATGATGCTCATGCCCGACACCGAGATGGGGGCCATCTACACCGAGCACGTCGAACCGAACCTGTCGCCGGGCGAGGCGCTGTTCTTCGCCCATGGCTTCAACATCCGCTTCGGGCTGATCTCCCCGCCCGACTCGGTCGACGTGTGCATGGTCGCCCCCAAGGGCCCGGGCCATCTGGTGCGGCGCACCTATGTCGAAGGTGGCGGGGTGCCGTGCCTGGTGGCGATCGAGCAGGACGCGTCGGGCTCGGCGCTGCCGCTGGCCCTCGCCTACGCCGACGCCATCGGCGGGGCCCGGGCCGGGGTGATCGAGACCACCTTCACCGAGGAGACCGAGACGGACCTGTTCGGCGAGCAGGCCGTGCTGTGCGGTGGCACCACCGCGCTGGTGCAGGCCGCCTTCGAGACGCTGGTGGATGCGGGCTACCAGCCCGAGATCGCCTACTTCGAATGCCTCCACGAGCTGAAGCTGATCGTGGACCTGATGTACGAGGAGGGCATCTCCGGGATGCGCTACTCGGTGTCGGACACGGCCGAGTACGGCGACCTGACCCGGGGGCCGCGCATCGTCAACGCAGCGGTGCGGGCCGAGATGCAGCGCATCCTGGCCGAGGTGCAGGACGGCTCGTTCGCCACCGAATGGGTGGCCGAGAGCCGCGGCGGCAGAGCCAACTTCCTGCGCCTTGAGGCGGCCGGCCACGACCACCCGGTCGAGGTCGTGGGCAAGGAGCTGAGGGCCATGATGCCGTGGATATCGGCTGGAAAGGCGTCGGTGAAAGAGACCTCAGGTGGACAGGGCTAGCCAGGCACCGGTGACCGACATCGGCATAGACGAGGCCGACCGCAGCGCCATCGCCGGGGGCTGTCCCGGCTGCTGGCCGACAGCCGAACGTCGTGCTTGAGGATCCAAAACTGCCACTGGAACGTGGTCGGCCCGATGTTCAACACGCTGCACCTGAGGTTCGAGGAGCAGCACACGAGAAGACAGCCTGGATGCTCCGCAGCCTCCTGGCCTAGCGAGCGCCTCGCGGGACATGGCCTACTGGAACGACACGAAGACGATATCGGGTGACAGCTCCAGCACCTGCGCCGGAGTGGCCATCGGGCTGTCCTCGTCGTAGAAGTTCTTCCACCCCCAGTGGAAGCGGTCAGCATCGGGCTCGCCGGTCAGTGTGTTCCAGGTGTTGTACTTGGCGCCCAGGGAGCCCTGGCCGTCCATGTGGATCAGCACGGCCAGCTCTGGGGGTGTCTCGATCAGTTCGCGGTTGGTGATCATGGAGAACCGGAACTGGTGAACGATCAGCAGCTTCTGGGGAAGAGCCTCTTCTCTGACGATCCCAGCCAGCCACTCCACAACCCCGTTGATCTCGGCCGCGTCCACTGTGCCGACCTGCCTCAAGTGGACCTGGTGCGGCTTGAGCCTCCACTCCGGATCAAGGGCGAGCCCGACATGGGGCAGGCGCAAGAACTCCTCGTAGTGCTTTGCCTGCGAAAGAAAGTCCGATCGTCCCGGCTGAAGGTCCAAGACCACGTACACGCCGTTGGCTGCCGCCGCCTCGATCCAGGGCCTGATCACTTCGTGATTGGTCACGCTCGAGTAGTCCCCGTCAGCGCCGGCCGATGCGGACGCGACGGTGGCGATGATCTCGAACGTGGGCAGGATCGCTGATCCGTCCGCCCCGTAGCCCTCGGCTATGGCTTGAAGGCGCTCCACCGCGTCCTCGGGGCCTTGCTCACCCAACACGCCGAGAGCCCCTGTCGAAGGATGGCCGTATGCAGCCACCAAGCGGCGGCCGGGGCTTTCGTCACTCGGCTCGAACAGGAGCAGGCCGCCACCAGGCAACTCCTTGCCACTGCGGATCACCTCCAGTTGCCAGGCGGCGGTGGCTGCTACCTCTTCGGGCTGGGGTTCTTCGGGCTGGGGTTCTCGGGGCTGGGGTTCTTCGAACTGGGGTTCTCGGGGCTGGGGTTCTCGGGGCTGGGGTTCTTCGAACTGGGGTTCTTCGGGCTGCGGGAAGCTCAAATCGGCATCCGCCAACGACAGCGGGCCTCCAATGTCCCCGGACGCCGGAGTGGAGACCTCTTCAGGGTTGTCGGCCGGCGCTTCCGGAACGGCAGGCTCGATCGACGGCGCCGAAGTGGACGGAGGAGGTGACGGATCAGGATCTGGCACCTGTTCGACTGTGGTCTCTTCGGCCGCGGGCTGCACCGCCGCCAGCCCGGTTTCCGGGAGGGGAGTGGCTGCTGGTGCCATGCCAGCCTCTGGGTCGGTCGAGACAGTCCCGGGTTCGAACGCGCCGGCGCGCTCCCCAGTGAAGTGCGGTCCGGCCTCGTTGGAATCGGTGTCCCGCGCGCATGCGGAGGCCAGCAAGAATAGCGCTGCGCACACGCCGACGCCGGCGGCAAGGCGATGGGGACGGTGAGGCCACGTCAACATGGTCGCCACTGGACGCTAACTACTCCGCTCCCCGCCGTCGTGTCAATCCTCAAGGGAGCACTTGTCGCCTGGGTGTTTGAAGACAATGCGCATGGCTCGCGTCAATGTGTCGCCAATGTGCATTTGCCTGATGTCGATGGCGTGCGTTCTCCGCCCTGGGCAGCAGCGACGACACCATGGCCGCGGGCCCGTCAGCCAACGGCTGGGCGGGGCGTGGGACCGGCGTGATGAGCTGAGTCTCGTCGACGCTCTCTACGTTGAACTCGCCGAACGCCTGGACGTGCCGATCATCTCGGCCGACGACTGGCTAGTGGCAGCCGCACCAAGGGCGAAGAACCCGGCCGTTAGTTGAGGCGTTCGACGATCATGGCCATGCCCTGGCCGCCGCCTACGCACATGGATTCGAGGCCGATGGTGTTGTCAGCGTCCTCGAGGCCGTTGAGAAGGGTACACATGATGCGCGACCCGGTCATGCCGAACGGATGGCCCAGCGCGATCGACCCGCCGTTGGGATTGAGCTTGTCGTAGTCGATGCCCAGATCGTCGGCCGAGGGCAGCACCTGGGCCGCGAAGGCCTCGTTGATCTCCACGTGGTCGATGTCGTCTATGGTCATGCCCGCCCGGCCCAGGGCCTGACGGCAGGCGTCGATCGGCCCGAGGCCCATGATCTCCGGGTTGAGAGCCGACACGCCGGTGGCCACGATCCGGGCCAGCGGCGTGGCCCCCACCGCGGCAGCCTTGGCGTCGGACATCACCACCACCGCGGCGGCGCCGTCGTTGAGGGGGCAGCAGTTGCCCGCGGTGACCGTGCCGTCGAGCCGGAACACCGGCCTGAGCTGAGACACGCCCTCGAGCGTCGTGCCCTCGCGGATGCCGTCGTCTTGGCGAACCTCGTTGCCGTCGGACAGGGGGAAGGGAGTGATCTCGCGCTCGAAGAAGCCCCGGTTGCGGGCCGCCTCGGCCCGGTTCTGGGACATGACGCCCCACTCGTCCTGGGCCTGGCGGGACACGCCCTTGAGCTGGGCCACGTTCTCGGCGGTCTGGCCCATGGCGATGTAGATGTCGGGCAGGCCCTGCGGCGGAGCCCACGACGCGGCGCTGCCAGTAGTGCGCTCGGCGGTGCGGCTCTCGGCTGCGGCGAAGTCGTCGTTGTGGGGGCCGCTGTCGGCGGCGCCGTACTCGTAGCGGGACACGGTTTCCACGCCTCCGGCCACGAAGCAGTCGCCTTCGCCGGCCTTGATGGCGTGGGCGGCCATGCGGATGGTCTGCAGCGACGACGAGCAGTAGCGGTTGACGGTCACGCCGGGAGCGTTGACCCCGGCCAGGATCGAGGCGACCCGGGCGACGTTGTAGCCGCCCTCGCCGCCGGGCTGGCCGATACCCCAGATCACGTCCTCGACGTCGGCGGGATCGAGGCCGGGAACCTTGGACAGCACGTCGCCGATGATGAACGCCGACATGTCGTCGGGCCGGACTTCGGTGAGCGATCCCTTGACGGCCCGGCCGATCGGGGTGCGGGCGGTGGCGACGATGACGGCTTCAGACATGGCGTGCTCCTCGGTGGTCTGATGGTAGGCACCGGGGCGACGGTGCGATCAACAACGTTAGGAGGCGCACGGCCGATTCGCAGGCTCGGACCGGCCACTTCCCGGAATTGGCAGCGTCTTGCACGTGCGGCGAGCGTCTTGCTGCCAGTTCGCGGGCGAGTGGTTGGCTCGTTGCGGTGGCTGGCGGGATTGGCAGCGTCTTGCACGTGCGGCGAGC
>JAGWAO010000026.1:4697-23655 GCA_021296315.1 Acidimicrobiia bacterium
GTGGTTGGCTCGTTGCGGTGGCTGGCGGGATTGGCAGCGTCTTGCACGTGCGGCGAGCGTTTTGCTGCCAGTTCGCGGGTCAGCCGGTCCGTGGGCCGATCCGAGCGGCAGTAGGCTCGACCGGTGCCTCGCGACAGCGCCAGCCCGGCCATCGACGCCGACCGGGCCTGGAAGCTCCTGATCGGCGGGGAGTGGGTCGAGCCGGCTTCGGGCACCTACCCCGTCATCGACCCCAACGACGGCACTGTGGTGGGTCACGCTCCGGAAGCAACCGCGAGCCAGGCTGACGACGCGGCCCGGGCAGCCCGCGAGGCTCTTCCACGCTGGCGGGCCCTCAGCCCCGACGA
Organism: Acidimicrobiia bacterium; assembly: GCA_021296315.1. GTDB lineage: Bacteria > Actinomycetota > Acidimicrobiia > Acidimicrobiales > Aldehydirespiratoraceae > Aldehydirespirator. The sequence goes on from JAGWAO010000026.1 coordinate 5,045, forward strand.
GCGCGGCAACCATCTGGCTCGCCTGGCTGATGTGATCGAGCGCATGGCCCCGTCGTGGCTCCAGCTGGTGCAGGCCGAGACCGGCTCGGTGACCTCCATCGCCAGGAGCTTGCAAGTGGGCGGGCCGATGATCGAACGGTTCCGCTACTACTCGAAACCGGTCAACGTCGACGAGGACGTGGCTCCGATGCCGGCGGACAGAGGGGCGCTGGGCCCGGCCGGACTGATCGCGGCCACGGTGAAGCGTCATCCGGTGGGGGTGGTGGCCTGTATTACGCCCTACAACATGCCGCTGGTGAACGTGGCCGGCAAGGTGGCCCCGGCGCTGGCCGCGGGCAACACCGTCGTGATCAAGCCCGCCCCGCAAGACCCCTTGGGCGTACTGCTGCTGGGGGAGGCAGTGGCTGAGGCCGGCCTCGACGACGGCGTGGTCAATATCGTCACCGGCTCCGGGCCGGAGGCGCCTGCCGCCCTGGTGGCCTCCGCCGACGTGAACATGGTGTCGTTCACGGGCTCGACACAGGTCGGCGCCCGAATTTACGCCGACGGCGCGGCCACGATGAAGCGGGTCTTGATGGAACTCGGCGGCAAGGGCGCGCTGGTGATGACCGAGGACGCCGACGTGAACGCGGCCTGCATGGGCATCGCCACCACCTGGGGACTTCACTCGGGCCAGATCTGCACCGCTCCGACCCGGGTGATCTGCCACCGCAGCCTCCTCGACCAGACGGTGGAGACGCTCAAGGCCTTCGCGGGCTTCATGAAGGTGGGCGACGGCCGCGCCGCCGACACCATCGTCGGCCCGGTCATCACCGAGATCCACCGCGACCGGGTGGAGGCGTTCGTCTCAAGCGGGATCGACGCCGGCGCGACCGCAGTGTGCGGAGGGGAACGGCCCGACCTGTCCGGCTACTTCGTGGCCCCGACCCTGCTGTCGGATGTCACGCCCGACATGGAGGTGGCGCGCGACGAGGCCTTCGGGCCGGTGGTGGTGGTGCTGGCCCACGACGGCGACGACGAGGCGGTGGCGCTGGCCAACGACTCCGACTACGGGCTGTTCTCCTACGTCTACGCGGGCGACGCCAAGCGGGCCTACGAGATCGGCTGCCGGCTCGAGTCCGGCAACGTGGCCCTCAACACGGTGCAGCCCCACATGTACGCCCCCTTCGGCGGCTTCAAGATGTCGGGCATCGGACGCGATCGGGGCAAGTGGGGGATCGAGGCCTACACCGAGATCCAAGCCATCAACTGGCTCTCCTAGATATAGCGAAAATTATCGAAATAATCCACCGCTCGGCCTGTTGGCCATGCCATAATGCGACGGATGAGACCCGACCCCGTCCTAGACCGGCTCGAATCCGCTTTCGACAAGCATCGCGCCGAGTTGCTAGCCACGGATGAGGGACGCTGGGCGCTGTTCGTTCAGCCCAATGACAAGCGCTTCCGGCCGCGGCTTCTCGGCTGCTTCGATGACGAGTTCGACGCGTGTGACGCGGGCTTTCGCAACACCATTGGGCGGCGCTTCCTGGTCCGAGAGGTGCTGGAGCGGGATCGAGTGGTCAGCATCCCCTGGGCGGTGTCGGTCAATCGACAGTGACCGGCACTGGGCTGCACGAATTGCGTGCACGATTGGATGGAGGGGTCCGATCGTGGAGGTTGAGGTGCGGCTGCCGCCGAGCGACCTTGACCGATACCACTCGGAGGGCAGGATCATCCCGGAGCCGGTCCGGGCCACCGGGATCATCGATACGGCCGCCGAGCGAACTTGTGTCAGCGCAGCGATCGTTGACCGGTTGCTGCTTGAGCCGACGCGCCGGGAAGACCTGGCCACAGCCTCAGGACCGCGGCAGAGCGGCATCTACTACCTGATGCTGCAGGTGGGCTGGCGTGAGGGCCAGCCGCCGGCTCCGATACCTGTCACGGCATACGACGCTGAGGTGATGGGCGCCGAGGTGCTTGTAGGACTGGATGTGCTGCGCCATGGAAGGCTTGTCCTGCGTGGCCCCGAAGGACAATTCGAGCTGTTCCTGCCGCCAACCGCCCGTACCGACCCGTAGTGCTCAGGCTTGCTCAGGCGGGCAGGGTCTTGTGGGGGTTCATGATGCCTTGGGGGTCCAGGGCGTTCTTGACTGCCCGCATCAGGTCCCACTCGACGGCGGGCTTCTGGGGCCCTATGCGGTCCCGGAGGAGTTGGCCGATGCCGTGCTCGGCGCTGAGCGTCCCGCCGAAGCGGAACGTGGCCTCGTCGATGCGCTCTTGAAGCTTGTCGCGCACGGAGAGGAACGGCGCCACACCGTCGTCGCTGGTGGGCAGGACGTACAGGTGGATGTTCCCGTCGCCGACGTGGCCGAATCCGTAGGTCAGCGCACCGGGCACGAGCTCCGCGGCAATCCGGCGGGCCTCGTCGTGGTAGGGGCCGAGGCTGTCGATGGGCACGGCGGTGTCGAGCTTGACGCCGTGCTCGTGCTGCGGCCACAGGAACATGGGGGACAGCTCGTCGCGGATGGTCCACAGCCGTGACTCCTGCTCGTCGGTGACAGCCACGGCAGCGTCGGTGATCCACCCCCGCTCCGACGCCTCGGCCAGGAACGCGCCGAGCCGCTCGGACACCGGCTCGCTTGAGGCCAGCCGCACCAGCAGGAAGAACTCCTCTCGAGTGTGCAGCGGCCGGGCCAGCGCGAGCTTCTCGCACACCCGGTCCAGACCCACCTCCGGGATCAGCTCGAAGGCGGTCACGTCGTTGCCGCAACGGGACGCGGCCAGCTCCAGCAGGGGCATGAGACGGTCGAGGCCACGGATCGCAGCCAAGGCGCTCTGGGTATGCGGCGTGGCCGGATGAAGGCGGAGCACGGCCCGGGTGGCCACGCCGAGAGTGCCCTCGGCCCCGATGAAGAGCTGCTTCAGGTCGTAACCCGATGAGTCCTTGCGCAGAGCCCTCAGCCCGTCCCACACCCGCCCGTCGGCCAGCACCGCCTCCAGGCCGAGCAGGTGGTCGCGCATGGTGCCGTAGCGCAGCACGTTGTTGCCGCCCGCGTCAGTGGCGATGGCCCCGCCCACAGTGGCGGTGCCCCGCGCTCCCCAGTCAGGGGCGAACAGGCGATTCGCGGCCGCTGCGGCCTGTTGCACCGTCTCGATGGTGGCGCCGGCTTCGGCGGTGATCGTCCAGCGGTGGGGGTCTACCGACACGATCCGGTTCATGCGGGTCATCGACAGCACGATCGACGGCCGCGGCGGATCCGGGCTGGCGCTTCCCTCGCTGGTAGCCGGCAGAGCCGATGTGCCGGAATCGCCCACCGCAGCCGGGACTGCGCCGCCGGACATGCCTGTGTTGCCGCCCTGGGGCACGATGGCGACCCCGGCCGATGCGCAGGCCCGGACGACCCGGGCGGTCTCGTCGACCGAGGCCGGGCGCACCACCGCCAGGGCCTCCCCGGTGAACAGGCCCCGTTGACCGGTGAGGTACGGCGCGGCATCGGCACCGGTCAGCACCCCGGACGGGCCGAGATCGGAGCGCAGGCCGGCCACGAAGGTCATCGGCGGGCACCCTAATCCTGAGGTGGCCGACCACAGGCGGCGGGCCCGTACCCTCGCCAACTTGCCGCGTGGCGACGCAACCGCGGCCCTATAGGTTCCCGATCATGTTGGATGTGAACTCTCAGGCCCCCGACTTCGAGGCCCCCGACCAGCACGGCAACCCCGTGCGCCTCGCAGACCACCGGGGCAGCTGGGTGGTGCTGTGGTGGTACCCCAAGGCTTCGACGGCCGGTTGAACGAAGGAGGGCAGGGGGTTCCGTGATCGAGCCCCGGAGCTTGAAGCAGCCGGCGCGGTGGTGATCGGGGCGTCCTTCGACACCGTCGAGGAGCAGCTCACCTTCGCGGACACCGAAGGATTCGGCTACACGCTGATCAGCGATGCCGACAAGTCGATCGGCCGCCTCTACCACGCCGAGCGCGAGCCGGGAGAGGACTACTACGAATACGGGCTGCCCCGCCGCATCACCTATCTGATCGACCCCGAGGGCCGCGTCGCGGCGGCCTACGACCTGTCGGGACAGGACCTCGCCGCCCACGCGGCCGAAGTCCTGGCCGACATCGCGGCCCGATCCTGACGGCTCCGGCCCGCCGCTCGTTCTGTTCGCGCTTTCTGGGGCATATGGCCAGTTTCTGCGAACAGAACGCCCCGGACCCTGTCTGCAGGGTCACGCCGGTCTAGGCGGCGTTGTCGTAGATCGCCTTCTCGAAGTCGAGGAATCCGCCCACCGAAGTGGGGTCGACGAAGGGGAAGATCTGGGTGGCCCAGAAGCCGCCCACTCCGTTGGCCCGGTCGATCCAGTAGTACAGGTTGGCCAGCCCCGCCCAGGCCAGCGCGCCGGCGGGCCGACCGGTTGGAGCGTCCTCTTCGTTGATCATGAAGCTCAGCGCCCAGGTCTTCGGCATTCCCGGGAAGAACTCGGCGTCGTTGGACAGGCGCGGGTTCGACACGGGAAGAACCGTCTTGGCCACCTCGGTGGCGCCGACGCCGGGGAGCATCTTGATGAACATGCCCTCGGGCAGGTGGTTCCGGCAGGCCATCTCGACGGTCTCGGGCCTGAGGATCTGCTCCCCGTTGGGACCGGCCCCGTCGTTGAGCCACATGCGGATGAACTTGGCGTAGTCCTCCGCGGTGCCGTAGAGGCCGTGGCCGGCCATATGGATCTCCGGGTCGGGCGGCAGCTCCACGCCGGGCAGCGGTATGAGCGATCCGTCGGCGTCCTCGCGTGCGTGGATCGTCGCCAGCCGCTCACGCATCGACGGGGTCATCGAGAAGGCGGTCGAGTCCATCCCCAGCGGGCCCAGCACCCGTTCCTCGAGCACTTCACCCAGCCGCTTGCCGGTGATGCCCTCCACCACCTGACCGGCCCAGTCGATGTTGGAGCCGTACTCCCACTGCTCGCCGGGATCGAACAGCAAAGGCGTCTCGATCGAGGCGTACGAGGCATCAACCACCCACGGCTGACCCTGCTCGTTGGCCAGCCTCGTGTACGTCTCGTTGAAGAAGTCGTAGGTGAGCCCGGCCGTGTGGGTTAGCAGGTGGCGGGTCGTGATGTCGGTCTTGGGGGCGCGCAGCCTGGGTGCTCCGTCGTCGCCCAGTCCTTCCAGCACTTGGAGCCCGCCGATCCGCGGGACGTACTCCCTCGCCGGGGCGTCCAGGTCCAGATCGCCCTGTTCGACCAGCTGAAGGCAGGCGGTGCCGCCGACGGCCTTGGTGGTCGAGAAGATGGCGCACACCGTGTCGGTGGTGAAGGCGTCTCCCCCGAGAACGCGCTCGCCCCGGGCGCCCCTGTAGATGTCGCCGTCGCGGTCGGTGGCGACTGCGGAAACGCCGGGCACGCGCGACGATCCCGAGACAACGCCATCCAGTACCGCATCCGCGGCAGCTCTTAGCTCACTCATCACATCTCTCCTCTCTGCGATAGCCAGATGTGATGTCGCGACTCTGTCACCGCGCACGGCTGCCCGTCCACTCGCCCAGCAGCCCACTCCCCGGCGGGGTCTCGCCAGTCCCTCCCGTAGGATCCCTCCGGTTGCGCTAGGGAGGAAGCGGTGATCATCGACTGCCACGGCCACTACACCACCACCCCGCCCGCGGTGGGGCGGTGGCGCGAGGCCCAGAAGGCGGCGGTGGCCTCAGATCCTGGCCATGTCGGGTCCAAGGGCGAGATCAGGGTCGAAGACGACGAGATCCGCGAGAGCCTGGCGGGAGCCCAGCTCGCGTTCCAGCGTGAGCGCGGCACCGACGTCACGATCTTCTCGCCCCGGGCCAGCTGGATGGGACACCACATCGGCAACGAGCACACCTCCAAGTTCTGGTCCCAGCACCAGAACGAACTGGTACGTCGGGTGTGCGACCTCTACCCCCGCAACTTCGCTCCGGTGGCCCAGCTGCCGCAGTCCCCGGGCGCACCCATCGATGCCTCGGTCACGGAGCTGCGGCGCTGTATCGAGCAGATGGGCTTCATCGGGTGCAACGTCAACCCCGATCCCAGCGGCGGGCACTGGAGCGGGCCGCCGCTGTGGGACCGCTACTGGTGGCCGCTGTGGGAGGCGATGTGCGAACTCGACGTGCCGGCCATGATCCACGTGAGCGCGGCCTGCAACGAGAACTTCCACACCACCGGCTCGCACTACCTGGGCGCTGACACGACCGCCTTCATGCAGGCGCTCACCTCGGGGTTCGTTCACGACTTCGAGGGGCTGCGCCTGGTGATACCTCACGGTGGGGGAGCGGTTCCCTACCACTGGGGCCGGTTCAGGGGCATGGCCCAGGACTCCGGCTGGGACTTCGACGGGCTGCTGGAGCACGTCTGGTTCGACACCTGCGTCTACCACCAGCGAGGTATCGACCTGCTCGTCGATGTGGTGCCGGTCGACAACATCCTGTTCGCGTCGGAGACGGTGGGCGCGGTGCGCGGCATCGATCCTGTCACCGGCCACCACTACGACGACACCCGCCGCTATATCGACAATGCCGATCTGGACGACGCGGCTCGGGCCAAGATCTTCGAGGGCAACGCCCGGCGCGTCTATCCCCGCCTGGAGGTGGGACGATGAGCGAGGGTCACGTTATGAAGTCGTAGAGACGCTGGGGGTTGTCGACGAGGATCCGGTTGCGGTCCTCCTCGTCGGGAGCGAACACGGCCAGCAGGTCCACGAGGTCACCGTCGTCGGGCATGTGGCGCACGTTCGGGTGGGGCCAGTCGGTGCCCCACAGGATCCGATCGCCGGCCGCTGCGATGAGCGCGCTGGCCAGCGGCGCCACGTCGTCGTAAGGGGGCCGTCCGCCGGCGGTGAGCCGCTCAGCGCCGGAGATCTTGACCCAGGCCCGCTCGTCTTCCATCAACTCCAGCAGGGCCGTGAACGGCGGCTGGCCGACACCGCCCGAGGCCGCCACCCGGGCCATGTGGTCGACGATGAACGGGCACGGCAGGCCCAGCAGCACGCTGGAGAAGTCCGCGAGGTCGGCCGCGTCTAGGTGCACCACCATGTGCCAGCCCCTAGATGCCACCCTGCGGGCCGCGCCTTTGAAGTCCCCGAGGTCGCCACCTCCCAGGTGCCTGACGAAATTGAACCGGGCACCGCGCACGCCGGCGTCGTGCAGCCGGTCGATCTCCGATTCGCTGCAGTTATCACCGATCATGGCCACGCCGGCATACCGCCCCTGCGCCCGCTGGAGGGCGTCGACCATGGCCGAGTTGTCGGTGCCGTGGCAGCTGGCCTGGACCAGCACCGCCCGGCTCAGCCCCATCCGCTCGTGCAGCGCTTGGAGTTGCTCGACTCCGGCGTCGGGGGGCGTGTAGGCGCGGCCGGCGGCGAAGGGAAAGCGGCTGGCCGGCCCGAATACGTGGCAGTGGGCGTCGCAGGCATCCGGCGGCGGCGTGAACGCGACGGGAGGGTGCGGATCGGGATGGGGCGGCGGGATGCTCGGCGAACTGCTTGGCGGCATGGTCCTGCCGGCTCAGGAGGGCCGGGGGAACACGACGCCGTCGAACAGCTTGCGGGCGGTACGGATGATTCCCGCGCTCTCCACCGCGGGCGCAACTCCGGACCGGATGGTCAGGTTCACCGCGGCTTCGAAGGTGCCGGTCGGGTGCTCCAGCGTGACCACGCGGTCGATCCGCAACGGCTCGGCGGTTCCAGGGTCGCCGCCGGCGGCGGGCAACATCTCGTGGCCGACGGCCCCGGGCAGCACCGCGGCGGTGGCGACCGAGACCGCCCCGAGCACACCGATCGCCTCATGGCAGCGGTGGGGGATGAAGGTCCGGGTGCAGATGTCCCCGTCGGCGGTTCGGGGTGGCGCCACCAGGGTCATCTTGGGCACGGTGGAGGCGGTCACGTCTCCCAGACCCATCAGATGGCCAGCGGCCGCGCGCACCTTCTCGAGCCGGACTCGCAGAGCGGCGTTGGCCTCGAGAGCGTCACAGTCCTCGTAGCCGGCAACGGCCAGGTCGCCCGCTCTCATCACCACCGTCGGCATCCCGTTGTCGACGAGGGTGCAGTCCACTCCCTCGATGGAGTCGACGAGCCTGCCGGTGGGGAGCAACGCGCCGCAGGAGCCTCCCGCGACGTCCTCGAAGTCGAGCCGCACCGCGGCTGCCGTGCCGGGCACGCCGTCGATGGAGGCCGGGCCCGAGTAGTCGGGCATGCCGTCGCGCAGCGGGAACGTCGCGGTCGCCACCGATCCGGTGTTCACCATGTGGATTCGAACCCGCGCCTCGGCACCGGCAACCGACACCAGGCCCCTCTCCACCGCGAACGGCCCCACGCCGGCCAGCATGTTGCCGCAGTTCTGGGCGTCGCTGACGAGGGGCTCGTCCACCGAGGGCTGAAGGAACAGGTAGTCCACGTCCGCGCCCGGTCCGGCCGCCGGACTGACCACGGCCACCTTCGTGGTGAGCGCATGGGCTCCGCCGATGCCGTCGATCTGGCGGGGGTCCGGAGATCCGACGATGCGCAGTATGAGGTCGTCGCGCTGGGCCGGATCGCCGGGCAGGTCCCGGCTGCGGAAGTAGGCCCCTTTCGACGTTCCGCCCCGCATCAGCATGCACGGCACGCTCTCGATCACGTCGCCAGTGTGCCCGCGCCGTCGCCCTATGGCTCCGCGTGGGTAGGTTCGTGAGCGTGATCGGCCGTGCTCCGCTCGATGGTCTGAGAGTCGTCGAAGGCTCAGCATTCGTGGCCGCGCCCTCGGGGGGAATGGCGCTGGCCCAGCTCGGTGCCGAGGTGGTGCGTTTCGACAGGATCGGCGGTGGGATCGACTACGGCCGCTGGCCTCTCACTGCTGAGGGTCGTTCCATGTACTGGGCGGGCTTGAACAAGGGCAAGAAGTCCCTGGCCGTCGACCTGGCCAACCCCCGCGCCCAGGAACTGCTCGCCGAGCTCATCGGCGCGGCGGGAACGTTCCTCACCAACTTCCCGGCACGGGGCTGGATGGCGCCGGCACGGCTGGTCTCCCGCCGGCCCGATCTGGTGATGGTGGCGATTACTGGCAACCGCGACGGCACTACCGCGGTGGAATACACCGTGAACGCCGCGATGGGGTTCCCGATGGTGACGGGTCCGGCCGGCAGCATGGGCCCCATCAACAGCGTGCTGCCGGCCTGGGATCTGCTGTGCGGGCAGACGGCGGCGGTGGGAATCCTGGCCGCGGAGCGCAGCCGCCTATTGACCGGAGAGGGCTCGCTGATGACCCTGGCGTTGAGCGATGTCGCGCTGGCGGCCACGGCTGCGCTGGGCTATGTGGCCGAGGTCCAGGTCAACGGAGCGGAGCGACCGCGCTGCGGCAATGACCTCTACGGGGCCTTCGGCGCCGAGCTGTCCACGTTTGAGGGCCGGCGCCTGTACGCGGTGGCCATCAGCCGCCGCCAGTGGGACTCGCTGCTCGAGGCCACCGGGAGCGCCGCGGCCGTAGCCGAGATCGCGGCTGATCGGGACCTCGACTTCGGCAACGAGGGCGACCGTTTCGAAGCCCGTCAGGAGCTCAAGGCGGCGATGCAGGCCTGGACCGGAACCCGGCCCTTCACCGAGGTGGCTGAGCGCTTCGACGGATGCGGAGTGTGCTGGGGGCCATACCAGACCTTCACCGAGCTGGTTGAGACAGATCCGCGCTGCTCGCCGGACGCAGGGCTGTTCATCGAGGTGGATCAGCCCGGGATCGGCCCCTACCTCACCCCGGTGTCCCCTTTGACCCTCTGGGAGGCGGGAGATTCGGGGACGAACTCACGTGGTAGGGGCGCGGTGGCCCCGGTGCTGGGTGAGCACACCGATGAAGTGCTGGCCGAATGGCTCGGACTCTCGAGCGCCGAGATCGGCAGGCTTCACGACGGAGGGATCGTCTCGAGCGCCGACGAAATCTAGGTCCGCGTCGAGCGGTTCACTAAATGTCCTACATTCGCCTTGCGTCGATTGTATACTGCTGCTAAATTGTATACCGATGCTCGAAGCCTACGAGACCGTCGCAGCACCGCTGGGGTCCACGGCCTGGATGGAGCACGGGCGCTGTGCGGGGGAGAGCAGCTTGTTCTTCGCCCCGTTCGCAGAGCGGCCCGAGGCCAGGGTGCGCCGCGAGGCCCGGGCCCGGTCGATATGCGAGCAGTGCGCCGTGCTGCTCGCCTGCCGTGACTACGCCCGCCGGAACCGCGAGTTGGGCTTCTGGGGCGGCGAGAGCGAGTCGGAGCGGGCCGAGGCAGGATTCGCGCCCACCACGCCGATCGTCGGCCGCAAGCGGGTGGCCGAGGAGCGGGCCCGCGACGCCATGCGTCGCGTCCTGTAGAGGAGTTCGAGATCGCAACGGGCTTCGCCCACAGTCCCGCCTGTTAGCCGCTGGGGCTCCGGTCCCCTGCCGCGGGTCCGACGGCGATCACCAGGCTGCCGACATGGCGCTTGCCGGCGAAGGCCTGCTGCGCGGCGTGTATCTCCTCGAGCGGGTAGGTGCCGCCCACCACGGGCCTGACCTCGCCCCTGGAGATGTAGCCCACCAGATCGGCGAACACTTCAGGGGCGTAGACCGTTGCGCCGTGCAGTTGAAGGTCCTTCAGGTACAGCGTGCGCAGGTCGAGGTCCACGATCGGCCCGGCAATGGCTCCCGAGGTGACGTAGCGCCCGCCCCGGCACAGCGACTCGAGCCAGCCCGAGAAGCCGTCGCCCCCGACGACATCGGCCACCACGTCGAAGCTGCCGCCGTTGGCCTCTACGGCGATTACCGGTATGTCCTCAGACTCTCGGGCCACTACCGCGTCGGCGCCCAGGTCGCTCACCGCGGCCCGCTTGGATGCTCCGGCGACCGCCACCACCCGGGCGTGGCGCCGCTTGGCCAGTTGCACCAGCGCAGTGCCCACGCCGCCGGACGCGCCCGGAACCGCGATCGTCTCGCCCGAGCGCAGGCCCGCACGCTGGAGCATGTGCTCCGCGGTCGACCAGGAGCAGGCGAAGCTGGCCAGCTCGATGTCCGAGAGCCCGACCGACACCGGGTACACGTTCTCCTGCGGGACCGTGCAGTACTCGGCGTAGCCGCCGTCGCGCTCGCTGCCGAGATAGCCGGCGAGGTCGCGATCGTCGGGGCGGTCCCGGTCGCGCAGCCATGGGTCGACCAGCACCCGGCGGCCCACCAACCCTGCGTCCGCACCCTCACCCAGCGCCACCACCACGCCCGCGATGTCGGCGCCTTGGATCCGGGGGAAGGACAGGCCGCCGCGACCCCAAGCCGAGTCCTCGGGGTCAGCCTCGACGAACCCGTGCGAAGACGTGGCAGACGTGACCGAGCGGCTGTACCAGCCGACACGGGTGTTGATGTCGGTGTTGTTCATGCCGCAGGCCGCCACCCGCACCAGCACGTCGCGGGGGCCGGGACTGGGCACGGGCACGTCGTCGCGCACCTCCAGCATCTCGGGCCCGCCAGTGCCCAGCAATACCGCGGCCCGCATCACCGCGGGCAGGTCAGAATCGGTCACGGCGATCGACAGCTCCGATCATTGTGCGAGCCGGTACGCGCGCATGGCCCGGTAGTGGGGCAGGCAGGCGGCGTAGGCTTCTCTGAGGAGTTGGTTGTGGTCGATGGCCACATAGTCGCGCTTCTGGCGCGACAGCGTCGTGGACTCGGCGAGATTGGCATGCCAAGTGCCGGTCTCGTACCAGGTGAGTTCGGACGCTTCGGTAGTGCCCCAGTGGAGCGCCTCCGGCTTGAAGTCGATCCCCACTGCCTCGCACCATGCCGCGGTCACGCCGTGGGGGTCGTCCAGCATGTCGTCGGCGTCGATGACGGGAGGCGGGGTCCCGGTCCGTCGCGTCAGCAGGTCGAACAGCGCCCGCTGCTCGGCGAAACCGGTCTCGTCCAAGGTGAAGTCCGGCCACTGGCCGTACATCGAGGTCAGCGTCTTGGCGGGGTCGCGGATCAAGAAGGAGTGATTGAACGCGTCTAGGAACTGCACTTCCGCGTCACCGGGAGCGGTGGGAGGAGCCACCCATTCGTGCATGTGTGTGACGTAGTGGGGGAAGTCCTTCATGAACACCGGTCCCCGCCTGGCGGCTGACACCAGCTCCGCCCACACCGACTCGTAACTGAATTCCGGCCGGTACTGTACGTGGCTGTCGGGCGGGCGGGTGTCGTTGCCGATCGAGTACCAGACCTCCCCGAAGGGCTCGTGCGCGATCTCGTGATCGCCGCGCTGGCTCATCATCCGCTCGAACGCGGTCGAGGTCGAGCGGGGCACCGCCCACAGCACCAGGATCGGGATCATACGGTTCGCTGCCTCCTCCTAGGCCCGCAGGCGCGTGTTCGTCGGATCGTGGACGGCCTCGCCCAGCACCCGGGCCGGCCGCAGGTCGCCGACAACCCGAACCTCCAGGGCAGTGCCGGGCTCGGCGTGCTCGGGGGCCAGGTAGGCGAAGGCCAGACTCCGGCCGGTGTGGAAGCCGTAGGCGCCCGAGGTCGCCAGGCCCACAGCTTGCCCGCCGGCATAGAGGCCGTCGGCTGCGTGCACGTCGGCGTCGCCAGCGTCCACGGCCAGATAGGCGAGCCGCCATCGGTAGGGCTCCTCACCTGAGGCTGCCGCAGCCCGGCGGGCCAGCAGCGCGTCGCGGCCCACGAAGTCGCCCTTGCCGACCTTCACGAACCGTTGCAGCCCGGCCTCGTCACAGTTGACGTCGTGGGTGAGTTCGCGGCTGGTGAGATAGCGCTTCTCCATGCGCAGAGAGTCCAGCGCGTGGTTGCCCGCGTCGGCCACCCCCAACGGCTCGCCTGCGGTCCACAGCGCGTCGTAGACGGTGCCGAGGTCCTCGACGGGCACATGAAGCTCCCAGCCCAGCTCCCCGGTGAATCCCACTCTCAGGGCCCTCACATCTCTCACGCCGGCAACGGTGATGCGCCGGCCCCGCAGCCATCCGAAGGTCTCGTTGCTCAGGTCGACGTCGGTGACGCGGGCGAGCAGGCGCCGTGCCTCGGGCCCGGTCACGTTGAGCACACCGAGGTCCATCGACCGGCTCACCAATTCGGCGTCTGCGCCGCCGGGCCAGTGCGTCTCGAAGAACTCGCGGTCCTTGCCCTCGCCCGCAGCGGCCGACACCAGGTAGAGGTGGTCGGTGGCCAGGCGAGTCACGGTCAGCTCGCTCTCGATGCGAGCCTGCGGCGTAAGCAGGTACGTCAGCCCGATACGTCCGACCGCCGGCACGTTGTTGGTGGTGAGGTGGTCGAGGACTGCGGCCGCGTCGGGACCGACCAGGTCGAACTTGGCGAACGCGGTGGCGTCGAGGATCCCCACCCGCTCGCGCACGGCCCGGCACTCCTCGGCCACCGCATCGAACCAGGCGGTGTGGCGGAACGAGACCATGTCCCGGGAGGGCAGCCCGGCCGCGGCCGGGAACCACTTGGGCCGCTCCCAGCCGTAGACCTGCGTGAACACTGCGCCCTTGCCGTGCAGGCGCTGGTACAGCGGTGTGGTGCGGTAGGGGCGACCGGCAGGGCGCTCCAGTCCCGGCAGCGGGGTCTGGTGCCGGTACTGGTGGTCCTCGGATCCCTTGACCCGTCCGTAGGACATGACATCGCGCCGCTCGATGTAGCCGAACCGCCGGGCGTCGTAGGCCCGCACGCTCACCGAGGTCGTTCCGTGGACCATCCAGCGGGCCAGCTCCCGTCCCAGGCCCGGACCGTCGGCAATCCCGACCTGAACCCCGACCATCTGCCAGAAGTTGGGAACACCCGACGGGCCCAGCAGGGGCTCGCCGTCGGGCGGGTAGGAGATGGCTCCGCAGATGACCTGCTTGATGCCCAGGGGCTCCAGTACTGGCATGCGCTCGAAGGCCCGGGCCAGCCACAGGCCGACCCGGTCGAAATCGGCGTCGAACAGAGGGTTCTCCAGCGACCAGTCCGGTCCGTCGGAGTCGTGCCAGACGGCCTCGGCGCCGGTCTGCTCATAGATCCCGATCAGGCCGGACTGCTGCTCCTGGCGCAGGTAACCCGACACGTAGTCATCGCGCACCACCGGCAGCTCCCGGTCGAGATCGGTGAACTCCGGCACCGGCTCGGTGAGCAGGTAGGTGTGCAGGACGTTGGCGATGGGCACGTCGAGCCCGACCATGCGAGCCACCCGGTGTGCGTAGCAGCCGGCCGCGTTCACGACGTGCTCGGCATGGACGGTGCCCCGTTCGGTGTCCACGTCGAAGCTGCCGTCTCGCCGCCGTCTGATGCCCAGCACCCGGTTGCGCCGGCTGACGGCCGCACCCAGGTTCCGGGCGGCCCGCACCATGGCGTTGGCCGCGCCGGCGGGGTCTACGTGTCCGTCGTCGGGTGTGTGGATCGCGCCGAGCATCCCGTCGGTCACGTAGAAGGGATGCACCTGCGCGATCCTCGACGGTGAGACCCACTCCATGGCGTTGCCCACGTAGCTGGCCGGGCCGAGTTGGGCCCGCAGCCAGTCGACCTCCTCGGCGTTGTAGGCGACCCGCAGGCTGCCGCTGCGGTGCCACGAGGTGGCCACCTGAGTCTCGGCCTCGAGCGACCCGTACAGCTCGCAGGCGTAGCGCCGGAAGGATGCCAGCGCGTAGCTCGACACCGAGTGGGTGACCTGGCCCGCCGCGTGCCAGGTAGAGCCCGATGTCAGCTCGGCCTTCTCGACGAGGAGGGTGTCGGTCCATCCCTCATGGGCGAGGTGGTACAGCGCGCTGGCCCCGCATATCCCGCCGCCGATGATCACCACCCGGGCCGAGTCCGGCAACGCGGAGCCGGAGTGTGGGGTTTGGTCGGGCATGACCGAACGTTGCGCCACGTCAGATCGCCCGTGAAGTTGTGGTGCCGCCTCGCGGCGCGGCGTTGTGCTTCCCGCTCTTGTTCGCTGCGCTCACGGGCCGCTCGGGCCACGGCCTCGCTCGACGTGTCGCAAGGTTCCACATGAATCGCTCCGAATCGCTCGGCCTCTTGCCCCTCCCTCGGGTCCGCCCTCCGCAGGCGCCGGAGCGCGACGCTACCGCCGCGGATGAGGCACAATACGCATCCGAAGGCATGCGTTTGGGTCGTGCCGGACTACAGGACACAGGAGGTCGAGATGCGACTGTCGCATCCCGCTCTGGCCGACCCGGAGTTCTACGTGCCCGGCCTGCCTGCCGACTATGTGGTCGCCCGCTACGGCATCAGCGCGGCCGACATCGCCAAGCTCGGCTCCGCGGAGAATCCCCTGGGCCCGTCGCCGCTGGCCGTGCAGGCGGTACGGGAGCGGCTGGACGACCTGCACCTGTACCCGTCGTGGACGGCCGAGCCGCTGCGGGAGAAGGTCTCGCGGATCTACGGCTTCGAGCCCGAGCGGGTCATGTGCGGCGCGGGCGAGACCGAGATCATCTCCTGGCTCATCCGGGCGTTCTGCGAGCCGGGCGGGAGCATCCAGATGCCCGGTCCGTGCTTCCCCATCTATCACCTGTTCGCCGAGGCTGAGGGCCGCGTGCCGGTCCTGGTGCACGAGGCCACCGACCGCGGCACCATGGCGGTGGACGTCGACGCCTACATCGGCGCCATCGGCGACGACACCCGGATCGTGTTCGTCACCAACCCGCACAGCCCCTCGGGCACATGGATGACCGAGGACGGCGTCAGGCGCATCGTCGAGGCCGCGCCCGGGGCTCTGGTGGTGCTCGACGAGGCCTACGTGCACTACTCGGGCACCGGCGGCTACATCCACCTGGCCGACGACTATGCCAACCTGGTGGTGCTGCGCACGTTCTCCAAGGCGTTCGGACTCGCGGGCCTGCGGGTCGGCTTCGGTGTTGGGCGGAAGCCGGTGGTCGACGCCTGCCTGGCGGTGAAGCCGACCTGGAATATGGGGGTGCTGCAGACGGCGGGCGCGGGCGCGGCCCTCGACGACCGGGCCCACCTCGATGCCACGCTGGAAATCGTCTCGAAGGGTCGGGACCACGCGCAGGCCCGATTCGGCGAACTCGACCGCTTTCGGATGGTGCCCGACAGCACATCCAACTTCTTCCTGGTGGAGATCCTGGATCCCGGCACCGACTCCACCAAGGTGTTCGAGGGGCTGCTGGAGCGGGGCGTGATCGTCAAGGACGGATCGGTGTCGTTCCGGGGTCTGGACCGCCGCTTCCTGCGCTGCGACGCCAACCGGCCCGATCGCATGGACCGCCTTGTCGACGCACTGGCGGACCTGCCGTGAACGCGAAGGGGGCAAGCGACATGTCCATCGAAGGTGCTGCGACCCCCGAGCGGCCCCGCGGGCTGGCGGCGCGCTACTACACCGCCCCGGACGTCTTCGCGGCCGAGATGGAGCGGGTCTTCGCCCGCAGTTGGGTGATGGTGGGACACGTGTCGCAGGTTGCCGAGCCGGGCACGATCATCACCGTGGCGGTGGGCGACGAGAGCGTGCTGGTTGCCAACCGCGGCGGTGCTCTGAGGGCGATGTACAACGTGTGCCAGCACCGGGGCCACCAGCTCGTTACCTCCGAGCGGGTGCGGGTCGATCGGATCACGTGCCCCTACCACGCCTGGACCTACGGTCTTGACGGGCGGCTGCTGCACGCGCGGGGCGAGCACGTCGGCGAGCTGTGCGTTCCACCGGTGCGGCTGGAGATCCAAGGCGGCTTCATTTTCGTCAACCTCGACTCGGGTGCCCCATCGTTGGCGCAGACCGCGGCCAGCGTGGAGGACGAGTTGCTGGCCCTGGCGCCCGACGTGGCCCAACGGGTGCTGGCGGCCCGCAACACCCACGAGGTGCGGGCCAACTGGAAGGTGGTGGTGGAGAACTACAACGAGTGCTACCACTGCCCCAACGTGCACAAGTGGTTCACCGCGGGGGTGATCTCGCCCGGCAGCTACCGGATCTCGATGAAGGGCGACGTGATCCGCCATACTGCCGAGGGTCCGCGGCCGGATGGCGGATCCGGCAACTCGGCGGAGGAGGCGAACGGCTACGGCTCGTTCTACACCTGGCCCGTCTCGTCCATCCAGTGCTATCCGGGGCAGGTCATCAACACCTTCCGCTGGGTGCCGCTCGCCGTCGACCGCACGCTGCTGATCCGCGAGTGGTGGTTCCCGAGCGCCGAGCTCACCGAGGAGCAGTCGAGGCTCATCTCAGAGGAGTGGGACAACACCGCCTGGGAGGACTTCGTGATCGTGGAGTCGGTCCAGCGGGGCCTGTCGAGCCGCGGCTACCGCCCGGGCCCGCTGATCATGGACCCCAGCGGTGAGTGCGACGTCCACAGCGAGAACTCGGTAGGTCACCTGCAACGGCTGCTGCTCGACTCGCTCGGCGACACCGTGTGATGGCTGACGGCCCGCCCTCGGGCTCGGGAGCCTCCTCGGCTGAGAGCGGCTCGCGGTCGGCTGAGCTGGCCGAGTTCCTGAGCAGCCTCGAGGGCAGGATCGCACCGGAGCGCATAGCGGCCGCGGGCAACTGTGTGATCGACACCCTCGGTGCCTTGGCCTACGGGGCGGAACAGCCCTGGTCGCGGGCCGCGGCCCGTCACGCCCTCGCCACCGGCGGCGGGGGAGCTTGCACCGTTGTGGGATGGGAGGACGGTGCCTCGCCGGCCATGGCTGCCTTCGCCAACGGCACCGCGGCTCATGCCTTCGAGCTCGACGACGTGCACGAGGAGGCCGTCAACCATCCGGGCGCGGTGGTGGTTCCCGCCGCCCTGGCGGTGGCCGAGGAGATCGATGCCTCCGGACTGGCGTTCCTGGAGGCGGTGGTGGTCGGATACGAGGCCATGGCCCGGGCCGGACTGGCGGTCGGTCCGATTTCGCACATGCTGGCCGGATTCCATCCCACCTCGATGTCGGGAGTGTTCGGAGCGGCCACCGCGGCAGCCCACCTCCGCGGGCTCGACGCGGCCCGATTGAACGACGCCTTCGGCATCGGCGCCTCGCTGGCGTCGGGCACGATGGAGTTCGCGGCCTCGGGCGGGATGGCCAAGCGGATCCATGCGGGCCGTGCCGCCGAGGGCGGCATCATGGCCGCCGCGCTGGCTGCCGACGGGTTCGAGGGGGCCCGTGACGGGCTGGCGGGGATCTACGGGTTCTGCCGGGTGTTCACTCGCGATCCCAGGCCGGGCCTGCTGGTGGAAGGGCTTGGCGAGCGCTGGATGATCGACGAGATCACGGTCAAGCCCTACGCGGCCTGCAGCGACGTCCATCCCATGATCCAAGCCACCGCCGAGCTGGTGGCCGCCCACGGCATCACCGCCGAGCAGGTCGACCGCATTGCCGTGCACGGACCGACCAAAGCCGCCGAGCTCAACGACATGGACGGCACCACCTCGGTGATGGCCGCCCAGTACTCCGCCCGGTTCAACATCGCGGCCGCGGTAGTGGCCGACCCGGCCGACCCCGACACATACCATCCCGACCGCATCTCCGACCCGGCGCTGGCGGCCCTCCAGGCCAGGGTGGCCACGACCGTGTCCGATCCCGCCTTCGACGCCACCTATGCCTGGAAGCAGGGGGCCCGGGTGGAGATCACCACGACCGACGGCCGGGTGCTGGAGCGGACCGTCCACGGCCAGCGAGGATCGATGCACGATCCGCTCAGCGACGCGGAGATCGAGCGCAAGTTCCAGACCCTGGCTGCCGGCCGCCTCGACCCGGG
>JAGWAO010000071.1:0-2702 GCA_021296315.1 Acidimicrobiia bacterium
TCAGGCTGAGGATGGCCCGCCGGGTGGGATCCGCAAGGGCTGAGAAGATGGCATCGCTCTCGGAGGTGGTCATCGCCGTTCCTGTGTCTTTCTGTCAACACTTGCGCACACATGCTGCCACACCGGAGATCAGCCTGCTTGCTGTTCCGGCGCCAGCGGCACGCTCAGTTCGTGCTTCTTCACCTTGCCCAGCGACGTGCGGGGCAGATTTTCGACGAAGATCCACTCGCGTGGCCTCTTGTATGCCGCGAGCCGCTGCCGGCACCATCGTTCGAGACTCGTCGCATCACACGCCGCCTCGGCTTCGAGGTCTTCCGGGGTCAGCGAGTCGCAGCCCAGCAGGGCCTCCATTGCGGCCGGTACGAGCAGCAGATGAGTCGATCGGTGGCGGCGCATGATCGTCACGAGGCCGTCGGGTTCGAACCTCTTGGCGAGCACGACGGTCCCGCCCGCGAACCCGGTGGCCATTCGCAACGGCAAGCCCACCGTCGTGGATGCCCTAGTAGTCGTCCGTGCCGCCCCGTCGGAGCCACCTAGCGAACCGGATCCGCAGTTAGGTGGCAGGCAGCTGTGACCCAGACCAAGGTGTCCATCACCTCATCATGATGGACGACGGGGTGCGAGCGGCCGGCGTGGAGGAGGACTCGGTGCAGGTCGCCGACATGGCCCTGCACGTGCTGGAGGCCGTCGAAGCCCGCGACTCCGCCACCACCGCCTAGCGTTCCGGGGGTGGGACCCCGGATCGCGGTGATCGACAACTACGACTCGTTCGTCTACATCCTGGTCCAGTATCTGGGGGAGCTGGGAGCCGAGCCGCTGGTCTACCGGCACGACGCCATCACGGCATCCGAAGTCCGCGAACTGGAGCTCGACGGGATACTGATCAGTCCGGGGCCGGGCACACCGGACAACGCCGGCGTCAGCAACGACCTGCTGGAGACACTGAGCGGCGATGTGCCCATCTTCGGGGTGTGCCTGGGGATGCAGTGCATCGGCCAGGTGTTCGGAGGGACCGTGATCCGGGCTCCGGAGGTGATGCACGGCAAGACGTCGGTCATCGAGCACGACTCCTCGGGGGTGTTCGAGGGTCTGCCCAATCCCCTCACCGCCACCCGCTACCACTCCCTGATCGTCGAGCTCTCCTCGGTTCCACCTGTCCTGGAGGTCACCGCCACCTGCGATCAGGGCTTGGTGATGGGACTGCGTCATCGGGACCACCTGACCGAGGGAGTCCAGTTCCACCCGGAGTCGGTGCTCACCGATGCGGGCCGGGAGCTGCTCGGCAACTTCCTGGCCCGCTGCGGCTAGAGGCCGAGCTTGCGAGGCCGCGGCCCGAGCGGCCCGTGAGCGCAGCGAACAGGAGCGGGAAACGCGGCCTTAACCGTCGGAGGTGGACGCTCCGGTCTGTTCGGCGCCGGACTGGCCGATGCCTTCGGTCTCGTCGCCTTCGCCCTCTGGTGGCTCGGGCCCGATCTGATCGCCTTCGGTCTCGGACGACTCACCCACCACGACATCCACTGGGGTCTCGACCGACACTTCGAGGTTGGGAGGCGGTGTCTGGGCCAGGATCCTGCCCACGTCGGCCGATCCTGGCTCCACGGGCTCGAACGTCACTATGCCGATGACGAGCCCGGCTCGCTCGATAGCCAGTTTCCCGGTGTCGAACAGCAGGCCCTGGACGTCGGGGATGGCCACCAGCGGAGGACCGTCCGAGATGATGACGAACACCTCCAGTCCGGCCGACACCGGGAATCCGTGGGGCGGATCGGTGTCGATGATCTGTCCCTCCTCGACCGTGGTCGAGGGCTCGCGCCTCTCCCCGACGCGGAACCCCTGCCCGATCAAGGTCTGGAAGGCCTGGCTCAGGGTCTGGCCCCGCACGTCGGGCACGAAGATCTGTCCCGGCCCGGTGGAGACGGTGATGGTCACCGCCTCGCCCGGCGCGAGCTCGGTGTTCGAGGAGGGCTCCTGGCCCACCACTATGCCGGCCTCGGCCTGGCTGGGGCCCTCGATCACGATGACCTCGTAACCCGCGCTCCTGAGAATCTCGGTGGCATCGACACGGTTGCGGCCCCGCACGGGCAGGACCCGGGGGATCTCGCCCTGGCTGACGGTGAGCGCAACCGTCGCGCCCTCCTCGATCCGCTGGCCGGCCGGCGGGCTCTGGGCGAACACCGTGTTCTCAGGCTGCCCGGTGTTGACCTGGTAGCTGGGCTCCGGCACCAGACCGACCGACCTCAGCCGGGCGTCCGCCTCCCCGTAGCTCAGCCCCGACACGTCGGGCACGTCGACCAGCGCGGCACTTTCGGGGGGCGTCGGCTCGGCGGGCCCGGCGTCGTCGCCCAGGCCGAGAGAATCGTAGAAGGTCCACCCCAGGAAGCCGAGGGCGACCACCAGAACCACCAAGCCCAAGAACATGAGCGCGGCGCGCTTCCAGCCGTCGGAACGGTGAACCTCCTCGTAGTAGTAGGCCGGAGGCACGTACTGGGGAGGGCCCGGGCCGGACCCAGGTCCCGGCGCAGCCGGCACCTGGACGCCGGGGTCGGTGGGGGGACCGCCACGGGCCGGCGGAGCAGTGGGCACTCCACCGGTGCGCGACCGGTCCGGAGTCACGGCCGGCGGAGCAGTGGGCACTCCACCGGTGCGCGACCGGTCCGGAGTCACGGCCGGCGGCGCAGTGGGCACTCCACCGGTGCGCGACC
>JAGWAO010000071.1:2861-8747 GCA_021296315.1 Acidimicrobiia bacterium
GCCGGTCCGGAGTCACGGCCGGCGGCGCAGTGGGCACTCCACCGGTGCGCGGCCGGTCCGGAGTCACGGCCGGCGGCGCCGGTGACCCGATCGCGTGACGCTCGGCGGTCTTGGTCTGCGGGGACTCGCTGGACCGGGCCGGGATGCTGTGTGCGCCGGCCAGGTAGCGCTGGAGGTCGACGCGGAGATCGTCGGCCTTGGGATACCGGTTGGCCGGGTTCTTGGCCAGCAGCTTGAGGATGATGGCCTCGAGGGACTCCACGACGCTCACGCCCAGCAGCGACGGCGCCAGCGGGCGCTCCTGCACGTGCTTGACGGCCACCGCGGTCGAGGTCTCAGCGGTGAAGGGGGGCTTGCCCACGATCATCTCGTAGAGCACGACCCCCAGCGAGTACAGGTCACTTCGACCATCGAGAGCCTTGCCCTGGGCCTGCTCGGGCGAGAAGTACGTCGCCGTTCCCATGACCGACCCGATATGGGTGAGGTTGTCGCCGGTCCTTCGGGCCAGGGCGGTGGCTATGCCGAAGTCGGCCACCTTCACCTGGCCGTCGTCACTCACGATAATGTTGCCGAGCTTGATGTCGCGGTGCACGAGGCCGGCGTTGTGGGCGCTGCTCAGAGCCTCAGCCACGTCCGACGCGATCTCTGCGGCGCGGTCGGGGCTGAGACGTCCGGTGGAACGAAGCACGTCGGCCATGTTGCGGCCCACGACGTACTCCATGACGATGTAGTAGGTGCCCTGCTCCTGGCCCCAGTCGTATATGCCGACGATGTTGGCGTGGTTCAGATTGGCCGCGGCCTTCGCCTCCCGGCGGAAGCGCTCGACGAAGCTCGGATCGTTGGCGAACTCCGGGAACAGGACTTTCACCGCCACCTGCCGGTCGAGCGAAGCGTCGCGGGCCAGGTAGACGTCGGCCATTCCGCCGCGCGCAATGCGGCGGAGCAACTCGTAGCGACCGTTGAATACGGTCAGGCCCTCATCTGACACCGTGCGCCATTGTAACGGGCGACCTTGAACCGAAGATTCGGCCGGGTGTGACGGGTCTAGCGATCAGGACAACCCCTGCCGGTCCCAAGAGCCGCGATCAGGTCAGAACGGCGGGCTGGAACCCGAGCACCAACTGCGCTCCACGGCCTGGTTGGGACTCGGGCTCGCCCACGACGTCGACGACGACGGCGGTGACGTTGTCGCGGCCGTGCCCGGGCTGCACCGCTCGCTCCACCAGGCTGCCGGCTACGGTTGAAGGATCCTCGACGGACCGCAGGATCTCGGCGATCTCGAGTTCCGGTACCTCGTTGCTCAGCCCGTCGCTGCACAACAGGAAGCGGGTTCCCCCGATCGCGGCCAGCTTCCACCCGTCGACGTGCACCTGGGGCTCGAATCCGACCGCTCGGGTGAGGGTGTGGCGGTCGACGTGGATGGCCGCCTCGGCCGCAGAGATGACGCCGTCGCGCACCAGATTCTCCGAGATGGTGTGGTCGACGGTCACCTGGCTCAAGCAGTCCCGATCTAGCGCATACAGCCGGGAGTCGCCGACGTTGCAGGCGGCCAGCCGCAACGGGCTCCCGGCGCCGCCGATACCGGCCAGCACGCACAGAGTCGTCGACATCTCGTACAGGTGCGGGTCGTCCCTGGCCGCCTCGAGTATGGCCCCATTGACCGCGCCCACGAGGGCGATGAGCTGCTCCAGGGAGTCGACGCGCTCGATGCGGGAGAGGACCTCTGTGGCGATGCCCGCCGCGGTGCCCCCACCCCAGTGGCTCCCGAGCCCGTCCGCCACCGCGAAGATGGTGCTGTGGGCGAGATAGCGATCCTGATTCTCGTGGCGATGCAGGCCCACATGGGTGGCGGCCCCGTAGTCCAAGCGCACCCCGGCGATGCTAGTGGCCGTCTGATTGCCGCCTCGACCGTCCGTGATTCGACCGGCGGTGATTCGACCGGCGGGCCGCTAGCCTCGTGGGCCCGGTCCGCCCGCGGGTCGGGGCCACGCGCGAGTGGCGGAATTTGGCAGACGCGCAGGATTCAGGTTCCTGTGTCCGAAAGGACGTGGGGGTTCAAGTCCCCCCTCACCTCAGGGCGCCCGCGGCCTCCTCCACCGCGGGCACCAGAGCCTCACCGGCGAGCATCTGCTCGGCGGGCGCCAGTTCGGGCGATAGTTGCGCCGAAGCCAACCCACCGAGTTCATCCGCCGGTCCCGAGTCGCCATGGCCTCCCGTTTGCATGCCATGGTCGGCTTCCTTGACGCCGGTGCCGAAGTGTTCGACTGCGGACCCTGGGGACCGACTACCGGCTCCAGCAGCCGGCAGCCATACTTGAACCCGAATCCCAAGGAGACCAGATGGCCATCAGCATCCCCAACCCCACCGAGCACAACCAGTGGTACCCGTTCGCCAACCGGCCCCTGCCCCCCACCGTTGACGGCCGCGCCGTCAACCCTTCCGTCATCCCCGTGTTCGACGGGGTGGGCCTGCCGCCGAGCGCACGGTTCGTGGTGGTCGGCGCGGGCGTGCACGGGTTGTCGAGCGCCTACCACCTGGCCATGTACCTGGAGCGAACCGGCAAGGGGTCGGGCTCAGACGTCGTGCTGATCGACAAGCAGGGCCCGGGCGCGGGCGCAACCGGTCTGGCCTGCGGCTGCATCCGCAACATGTACATGACCGGACCGCTGCACGCCATCCTGCGGGCCAGCGTGGAGGTGTGGGAGTCCGACCCGGTGAACTTCGGCTTCCAGCAGGTCGGGTACGTGTCGGTGGGCGAGGCGAACCAGATCGACGACTACCTGAAGCTGCAGGCTTCGCAGGCGGCCAGCGGATACCCGTCGGACGTCTACACCGGCTCCGAGGCCCGGGCCTTCCTCACCAGCCTGTGGCCCGACTTCAAGACCGACAACTGCGACGTGGTGCTGCATGAGCACCGCTCCGGGTATGCGGGCACCCACATGGCGGTGTGGGGACTGGACCAGAAGTGCCGGCAGTGGGGTGTGCAGCGGGTCTACGGCGCCTCCGTGACCGGCTACAGGATCGACGCGGCGGGCTCGGTCACCGCGGTCGAGACCGACCAGGGCTCGATCTCCTGTGACCAGGTCGTGGTGGGTGCGGGCGCATGGACGCCCGAGCACTGGGAGTGGCTGGGCGGACCCTCCCACCTCGACGTGCTCTACCCCGACGGCCACGTCGAGGAGCAGATGGACATGTGGACGTACTGGCGCCTGCTGGAGGGCGAAGTGCTGCTGCCCGAGGGCGTGGACTTCCGCACCGCCCAGCACCGGGACTCGCCGGTGCTGCACGTGGAGCTGATGAACACGCCCGTGTACTCCGAGGACGGGAGGTTCCTCAAGGACCACTTCTACTCCTATGTCCGCTACGCCGCGGAACGAGTCGGCGCGCCCGGCCTGCAGGGCGGGACGATCCCGGTCAAGATCGGTCCTCGGGCGGCGGTCGAGCCGTACGGCCACCTGAACGACCAGTACCAGGCCGAGGAGTGGTTCGCCGACTACTACTGCGCGACGTTGGGCATGCTGTTCAAGCGCCTGGAGAACCTGCGGCCGTTCTTCAAGGAGCGCCGCAACGGCGGGATCGGCGCGTTCACCCCCGACAACGTGCCGGTGTTCGACTACGTGGCCGACAATGCCTGGGTGATCGCCGATTCCAACCACGGGTTCAAGATGATCGGGGTGGGCAAGCTGACCGCCCAGATGCTGGTGCACGGCGACAAGCCCGACGAGCTTGAACCGTTCACCCTCGACCGCTACCGCACTGGCGCCACCTTCGGCGACCGCAACTCCAACTGCCCCTGGGTCTAGAGGCCGAGCGGCCCGTCAGCGCAGCGAACAAGAGCGGGAGATAGGGGCCACCGCCCAAATTGATGGCGATAGTGGGCCTCCAGGGTCCAAAATGTCATCAATTTCGCAGCAGGAGGCCAGAAAGCGGGTCAGCCCGCGAACGCGGCGAGCCACTGCTCGCGGCTGGTGGGCCGGAACACGTAGTTGCGCTCGCGGGTGACGCCCATCGTGGCCGACGACTCCAGCGAGTAGCGGTGCCCGGGGTACAGCACCGCGTCGTCGGGCACCCGGGCCAGCCGGGTGGTGAGACTCTCGTACATCTGGGCCGGATCGGAACCGGGCAGGTCCATGCGCCCGCATCCCTCGAGGAAGAGCGTGTCGCCGGCCACCAGCCGGCCGTCCACCAGGAAGCACTGGCTGCCGGGGGTGTGGCCGGGGGTGGCGATGAGCTCGACGGCTATGGCCCCCACCGTCACCACGTCGCCAGAGACGTGGCTGACCAGGCAGTCGTCGTCCACGCCGGTCACCCTCTTGACGAGATCGGCCTCCTCAGCCTGTACGTGGATCGGGACCGACACCCGCTCCAGCAGCCGGCCGATGCCCTCGATGGAGATGCCCATCATTTGGCCGCCGACATGGTCGGGGTGGTAGTGGGTGGCCAGCACGCCGGTGCAGGTCATGCCGTCGGCCTCGAGCAGGTCGAGTAGTCCGTAGGTGTCGTAGGCCGGGTCGACGAGCACGGCCTGGCCGGTGTGTCGGTCGCCGACGGCGTAGACGAAGTTGACCATCTGGCGGGCCAGCCCGTCACCCGCCGCGAAGTCGCGCCCCGACAGCAGCTGGCGGAAGTACAGCCGGTCGTCCACGTCCATCACCCTATGGGGCCATGTGGGCACGCGTGGGCATCTGGCGGTGCGGCGCGGTGTCTCCCGCTCTTGTTGCTGCGCTCACGGGCCGCGCTCAGCGCTCGGCCTCCAGCGGGTGACTGAAATGGCGCCGAATACCGCTCTGGGCCGTACCCTGCGGTGGATGGGGCAGCCTGAAGGTACGCGCACTCCGACCGTCGGCTACCTGGGCCCGGCGGGGACGTTCACCGAGCAGGCCGTCTATTCCCAGCCCGACCTGGCCGCCATGAACCATCGGCCCATCAACTCCATCATCGACGTGCTGAGGGCGGTCGGCAGCGGCGAGGTCGACCTGGGGCTGGTGGCCATCGAGAACATGATCGAGGGGTCGGTCACCGCCACCCTCGACGCGCTGGCCTTCGACACCGACCTGTTCATCCAGCGCGAGGTGATAATCGACGTCAACCTGAACCTCCTGGGCCCTCCGGGCATGTCGCTCGAGTCGGTGGAGCGGGTCCGCTCCTATCCAGTGGCTCACGCCCAGTGCCGCGACTATCTGGCCGCCCATCTACCCGGCGCGGTGTTCGAGGCGGCCAACTCGACCGCGGATGCGGCCCGCAGCCTGGCCGACTCCGATGACCGCACCGCAGCCGCCATCGCACCGCTGCGCTCGGCGGAGGTGTACGGGCTGGAGGTGCTGGCCGCCGACATCGCGGACCACGCCGACAACCAGACTCGCTTCGTGCTGGTCGGCGCCGACGTCATCGCCACCCCGACCGGTCACGACAAGACGAGCATGGTCGTCTACCAGCGCTCCGACGTTCCGGGCTCGCTCATCGGCATCCTCGGCGAGTTCGCGGCCCGGGCCATCAATCTCACCAGCCTCCAGAGCCGCCCCACCAAGGCCAGCCTGGGCCAGTACTGCTTTCTGCTCGACTGCGAGGGCCACATAGCCGACGAGGTCGTGGCCGACGCCCTGCGCAACCTGAGCATGAAGACCACCCGGGTGAAGTTCCTCGGCTCCTACCCGTCGGCCTCGGCGGACCACCACGACCACATGATGAACCAGGTCGAGATGCGCAAGGCGGCGGCCTGGATAGACGACCTGAGGGGCCGGATCCTTCGTTGATTCCCAGCCGCAGGGCGGGACCCCGTCACGCCTATCCTTGGCTGCGGAGGGATGGCAGAGCGGACGATTGCGACGGTCTTGAAAACCGTTGGGCCTTCACGGGTCCCGGGGGTTCGAATCCCCCTCCCTCCGC
>JAGWAO010000027.1:0-411 GCA_021296315.1 Acidimicrobiia bacterium
CGGCGCGGTGGCCAACATCGACCGGCTGGTGCAGGGCGCGGTCAACGGCGGGGCCAGCGCGGTCACCGGTGGCTCGGCCATCGACAGGCCCGGCTTCTTCTACGAGCCCACCGTGCTTGGCGGGGTCGAGCCGACCGCCCCTATCACCCGCGAGGAGATCTTCGGGCCGGTCGCCCCGGTGGCCAGCTTCATCGACACCGACGCCATGATCGCCGCGGCCAACGACACCGAGATGGGCCTCATCGGCTACGTGTACACCCAGGACCTGGCCAAGGGCCTGAACGTCAGCGAGCGCATCGAGGCCGGGATGGTCGGCCTCAACCGGGGCGCGGTCTCGGACCCGGCCGCACCCTTCGGAGGCATGAAGCAGTCCGGCCTGGGCCGCGAGGGCGCGTCGGAGGGCATCTACGA
>JAGWAO010000027.1:484-21493 GCA_021296315.1 Acidimicrobiia bacterium
TCGGCCAGCCGGCGGTACTGGGACTCGTCGTTGTAGAGGTGCGCCGAGATCCGTAGCAGGCGCTCGGGGGGCGCGGGCCAGGTGAACACCGGGACCTGGATCCCGTGCCGCTGCTCCAGCGCCGCCATCAGCGGATCGAAGATCTCGCTGCCGGAGTGGTCGGCGGGCGGCACCGGCACCGAGGCGATGGCCCCGATCATGTCGTCGGGCGCGGGCGGGTCGATCCCCAGCGCGTCGAGCAGGATCCGGCGGCCGGACAGGCACAGCTCCCGGATCGTCCGCCGCACGCCGGGCCAGCCGTCAGGGTGCATGGCTGCTACCGCGTCGAGCGCATCGGGCACGGTGAGCCAGGCGCTGGGATCGTCGGTCCCCGTCCAGTCGAACTGGGCGTGAAGGCGCCCGCCGCCGAAGGGCCAGCCGCCGTTGTACCCGTGGCTGATCACCGAGTGGTACACGTCGTCGCGCCGGTCGGGTCGGACCCACAGGAACCCGGCACCCTTGGCTGAGCACATCCACTTGTGGCAGTTGGCGGTCAACGTTGAAGTCGATCATCCCGGGCGCGTGGGCCGCGTCGACCAGCACCCGCACATCGGGCTCCAATGCGGCCGCGATCTCCGCAATCGGCATCACCAACCCGGTTGCGGACGTCACGGCGTCGATCATCAGGATCTGGGTCTGTTCGGCAACCGCGGCCAGCACCGCGTCAACGACCTGTTGGGGCGACTCCAGCGGGAACGGCACCGGGGCGGCCACCACCCGTGCACCCGTCCGCGAGGCCGACACCGTCGCGGCGTTGCGGCAGGCGTTGTACTCGTGGTCGGTGACGACGATCTCGTCGCCGGGCGCCAGGGTGGGTTCCAGTGATCGCAGCACCGCGTTGACGCCCGCGGTGGCGTTGTTGACGAACACCATCCCGGCCTCGTCGCCTCCAACGAAGTCGGCCACCGCCCGGCGGGCCGAGTCAAGCTCGCGCTGGTAGTCGCCGCCCAGGAAGTACTTGGTGGGGTTGGCCTCGATCCGGCTGCACAGTCGCTGCTGCGCCTCCAGCACCGGTGCCGGGGTCGCACCGAACGACCCGTGGTTCAGGTGCAGGACACCGTCTTCCAACACCCAGGGATTCACGCCCCGTCAGGATCCCTGCCGGCGGCGTTTCTGGATGTTGGCCCACTCGTCGCGCAGACCGACGGTGCGGTGGAACAGCATGGGCGTGTCACCGTCGTGGGCGAAGTAGCCGAGGCGCTCGAACTGCACCACCTCTCCGGGCGCCGTCTTCTGCAACTCCGGCTCGAGCTTGGCGCCGGTGATCAGCTCCCGTGAGGCGGGGTTGTGCGACTCCAGCGGGTCGCGGCCGCCGGCGCCGGGAACTGGGTCGGTGAAGAGCCGGTCGTACAGCGCCACCGTGGCGTCCACGGCATCGTCGGCCGACACCCAGTGGATGGTGGACCGCACCTTGCGCCCGTCGGGGGCCTGCCCGCCGCCGGTCTCGGGGTCGTAGGTGCACCAAAGGCGAGTCACCTGACCGTCAGGGTCGGTCTCGACGTCGTTGCAGCGCAGGAAGTAGCCGGCTCTCAGGCGAACCTCGCGGCCCGGGGCCAAGCGGTAGAACTTGCGGGGCGGGTCGAGCATGAAGTCGTCGCGCTCGATCCACAGCCGCTCTGAGAACGGCACCAGCCGGTTGCCCGCCAGCGGGTCCTCGGGGTTGTTGACCGCCGTGCGGTGCTCGACCGGCCGGTCCCAGCGGGGCCAGTTGGTGATGAACACCTCCAAGGGACGCAGCACGGCCATGCGGCGCTGGGCCGTGCGATTGAGGTGGGCGCGCACGAACGACTCCAGCAGCTCGATCTCGTGTACGCCGTTGACCCGGGCCACGCCGATGTGGGCGCAGAACTCCCTGATCGCCTCGGGCGGGTAGCCCCGGCGGCGCAGGCCCCGCAGCGTGGGCAGGCGGGGATCGTCCCAGCCGTCCACCAGCCCCTCGGAGATGAGGGCGCTCAGCTTCCGCTTGGACGTGACGGTGTGGGTCAGGTTCAGGCGGGCGAACTCGTACTGGCGGGGGCGGTCGCCGGGCAGCGGCAGGTGCTCCAGGTACCAGTCATACAGCTGGCGGTGGGCGTCGAACTCCAGCGAGCACAGAGAGTGGGTCACGCCCTCGATGGCGTCGCTCTGGCCGTGGGCCCAGTCGTAGGTGGGGTAGATGCACCAGGCGTCGCCGGTGCGGAAGTGGGCGGTGTGGCGGATCCGGTACATCACCGGATCCCGCATCAGCATGTTGGGGTGGGCCATGTCGATCCTGGCTCGCAGCACCTTGGAGCCGTCGCTGAAGCGGCCCGCCCGCATGTCGCGCAGCAGGCTCAGGTTCTCCTCCACCGACCGGTCCCGCCAAGGGCTCTCCGTGCCCGGCGTGCTGAAGTCGCCCCGGGTGGTCGAGATGGTCCCGGCATCCTGGTCGTCCACGTAGGCCAAGCCCTCGCGCACCAGGTGCTCGGCCCACGCATACAGATGCTCGAAGTAGTCCGAGGCGTGCACAACCCGGCCGTCGGGCTCGAATCCCAGCCAGGCGATGTCGTCGGAGATCGCCTGGGCGTAGGCGGCATCCTCGCCCTCGGGGTTGGTGTCGTCGAAGCGCAGCCGGCAGGCCCCGCGGTTCTCGGCGGCCACCTCGAAGTTGAGGCAGACCGCCTTGGCGTGGCCGATGTGCAGGAACCCGTTGGGCTCGGGCGGGAAGCGGGTCTGCACCCGGCCCCGGTACGTCCCGGCCGCATTGTCGGCCCGAACCTGCTCCCGTACGAAGTCCAACGGCCGGGCCGCGCCCCCTGATTCGTCGTGCGTCTCGGCCACGGAGGAGTTACTAGCAGCCGATGACCCGTCATCCAACGAACCCGACACGTCTCGGGGTGCGTCACGTGTCGGCTTGGCCCAAGTAGGAGGCTCTCAGGTCGGGATGGGCCAGAAGGTTCTCGGCGGTGTCGTCGAGCACGACCCGGCCGGTCTGGAGCACCCAGCCCCGGTCCGCGATCGACAGGGCCATGTTGGCGTTCTGCTCCACCATGAAGACGGTCAGGCCGGCCTCGTGGATCTGCTGGATCAGCTCGAAGTTCTGCTGCACCAGAGCGGGGGCCAGACCCATCGACGGCTCGTCCATCAACAGCACCCGCGGTTTGGCCATCAAGGCCCGGCCCATGGCCACCATCTGCTGCTCGCCGCCCGACAGCGTGCCCGCCTTCTGGCTGAGGCGCTCCTTGACCCGGGGGAACAGCTCGAAGATCCGTTCGAGGTCGGCGGCGATGGCACCGGTGTCGGAGCGCAGGTAGGCGCCCAACTCCAGGTTCTCGCGCACGCTCAGGCGCTTGAACAGGCGGCGGTTCTCCGGGACCATGGTCACGCCTCGGGCTACCCGGTAGCTGGTGGGCTTGTCGTTGACGACCTCGCCGTCGAGCACGACCTCCCCCGAGGTCGGCTTGAGCATGCCGAGCAGGGTCTTGAGGGTGGTCGACTTGCCGCTGGCATTGCCCCCCAGCAGACACACCAGATCGCCCTCATAGATCGACAGGTCCACATCGCGAAGGGCGTGCACTGCGCCGTAGTGGGCGTTGACTGTGCGCATCTCCAACAGCGGGGTGCTGGCGGCGGCCCCGTCGGCGCTCATGATGCGTCCGCTCCGTGGCCCAGGTAGGCCTCGATCACCAGGGGGTCGTTGGAGACCTCCGCGTAGTCGCCCTCGGCGATCTTGGTTCCGTGGTCGAGCACCACCACGCGGTCCGAGACCTCCCGCACCACGTCCATGTGGTGCTCGATGACCACGATGGCGAAGCCCCACTCGTCGCGCAGACGTCCGATCATCCCGGTCAGCTCGGCCGACTCCACCGGATTCATCCCCGCCACCGGCTCGTCGAGCAGGATCAGCTTGGGCTGGGTGGCCATGGCCCTCGCGATCTCCAGCCGGCGCCGGTTCGCATAGGACAGGGTGAAGGCGGGCTGATCGAAGCGATACCCGACGAGCCGAGACCCGAAGAAGCTGAGGACCTCTTCGGCCCGCTCGCGGATCTCGGCCTCCTCGCGCCGGAACGCGGGCGTGTAGAACAACGCGCCGAAGGCGTGCTGGTGAGTGCGGCAGTGCTGGGACACCATCACGTTCTCCAGCACGGTCATGTTGGCGAACAGCCGCACGTTCTGGAAGGTGCGGGCGATGCCGCGAGCCGTGACCCGGTTGGGGTCCAGGCCCAGCAGCGACTCACCCTCGAAGAGGATGTCGCCTGCAGACAGCTGGACGGTGGCCGATATGGCGTTGAACAGAGTGGTCTTGCCCGCGCCGTTGGGTCCGATCACCGAGACGATCTCGCCCTCGTGAACCTCGAAGTCGAGTTCGTCGAGAGCGTGCAGACCGCCAAAATCCACGCTGAGTTTGCGAGTCTCCAGCAGCGGCCGGCGCCCGGTTCCGTTGGCCGCGGTCATGTCGCCGGTGCGGCCCGCCCGCCGCCGTTGCCGTCGTCATCCTCGACCTGGCCTTTGAGCCAGGCGTCCTGGGCCATCTCCTGCTGGTGGAGCTCGCGCGACCGGCGCACGCTGGGAATCAGACCCTCGGGTCGGGCCAGCATCATCCAAATCAGCAGCGCCCCGTAGATCAGCAGCTTGAACTCTGAGAACTCGGC
This sequence comes from Acidimicrobiia bacterium, assembly GCA_021296315.1. Taxonomy (GTDB): domain Bacteria; phylum Actinomycetota; class Acidimicrobiia; order Acidimicrobiales; family Aldehydirespiratoraceae; genus Aldehydirespirator. Next base: position 5,134 of record JAGWAO010000027.1, read on the forward strand.
CAGAAGGCCGGGCTGCTTGGGACCTCCGAGTACTCCGATCAGCACAGCAGAGCCGGCGATCACGCCCACGATGCTGCCCATGCCCCCGAAGATCACCACGACCAGAATCACGATCGACACCAGGATCAGGAAGCTGTTGGGGAACACCGAGCCAACCTTGGCCGAGAAGATCGCGCCACTGAACGAGCCGAGCACGGCGCCCACCACGAAGGCCAGCAGCTTGACGTTCACCGTGTTGATGCCCATGGCCTCGGCCACCGTCTCGTCCTCGCGAACCGCCATCCAGGCCCGTCCGAGCCGGGACCGCTCCAGCCGCCAGGAGACATAGATGGCGATGGCGCAGAAGGCCAGCACCAGGTAGAAGACGCGGCGCGGGTCGGTGCCGGCCACGCTGGTCAGCCCGAAGATCCCCGCGCCGGGGATCTTGGTGATGCCCTGTGATCCGCCGAACCAACCCGACAGCCAGTCCGACAGGAAGATCAACCGGATGATCTCGCCGAAACCCAGCGTGACGATGGCCAGGTAGTCGCCCCGCATTCGGATGACCGGCGCCCCGATGAACAGACCCACCAGGCCCGTGATGATCACCACCACGATGAGGGCGACCAGCCAGGGCATCTCGGGGTTGATCCTCGGCGAGGTCGCGGCAGTGAGCACCGCGGCCGAGTAGCTGCCCACCGCGAAGAAGGCCACATAACCCAGATCCAGGATCCCGGCCAGGCCGACCACGACGTTGAGGCCCAGGGCAAGCAGCACGAACAGCCCTACGTTGGCGAGCAGCTCGTTGGTGAGCTTGCCCGCGAACAGGGGCAGGATCACCAGCGCCGCACCGGTCAAGGCGATGAGCCCCAGATTGGTCCGGGTGCGCTTGGCGCCCTCCAGGGCGGCGACATGCTCGCGAGCCTGGCGGACACGCCCCCGCCCGAGCACGGCCAGGATCCCGGAAGCGGCGGCCAGGCCCAGCGCGCTGGTCCAGTTGATCCCGCCCCGGGGGGCATACAGCCGGTCGGTGAGTGCCTCGAGGCGCATGCCCTCGGCCAAGTCCACCACGAGGGGCTCCAGGACCGCAGTGCCCCCGACCGCGAGGGCCATGGTCACGACGGCCCGGCGGGTGCTTGGGCCGAGCACCCGAAGGGCGCCGCCCGATCCGCCGACGGCCGCGCCGATCAGCAGCCAGATGACCACAGCGAACCAGGTGGCGTTGCCGAAGGCGAGCAGCTCCGCGAGCATCGGGCTCCAATTCACCAGCGGCTCGCGTAGATCGAAGTTGGCCAGTAGCACTGCGAGCAGCGACACCCCGCCGCCGGCGACGGCTCCGCACGCCGCGCCCCCCGCCACCTCGTGAGCGCCGGCTGCGTACACCGCCATGCCCTCCCGCTTGATCTGGTGGCCGACACGGTGCCCGGCCGCGAACGGCACGATCAGAAGGGTCAGGTAGCCCAGGCTGAGAATCGGCTTCACGACCAGCCGCTCGTCGAGGCGCACCGGCATGTTCGACAGGGCGATGAAGATCTGCGCGACCGCCCCGACGGCGCCCATGCGCACCAGCCGCCGCCAGTCCTGGGCCAGCACCGGGCGTGACGGCGCTAGCGGAGTCTCGGCGGGGCCGGCTGATCCGGTCTCCGATGCAACGGTCGCGGTCATGTCCGGTCCTCGGCGGAGGCGGCCTCAACGGTCATGTCCGGTCCTCGGCGGAGGCGGCCTCAACGGTCATGTAACGGTCATGTCCGGTCCTCGGCGGGGAGGCGCTCACCGAAGATCCCGGCGGGACGCAGCAGCAGCACGCCGATCAGCACCGCGAAGGCCACCGCGTCGCGAAGCTGGGACACGCCGCTCACTCCGAGCGGCTCCAGGATCAGCAGCGGGCCCACCGACTCGGCCACACCGATGGAGATCCCTCCGGCCATGGCACCGCCGAGATGGCCGATGCCTCCGACCACGGCTGCGCTGAACGCCTTTATGCCGGGCAGGAAGCCGGTGGTGTGGATCACGCTGCGGAACAGGATCCCCCACAGGATCCCGGCCAACCCCGCCATCGCCCCGCCCACCGCGAAGACCTTCACGATGGTGCGGTTGACGTCGATACCCATCAGCGCCGCGATCTCCGCGTCCTCGGCCACAGCCCGCATCGCCTTGCCGCCCTTGGTGTGCTCCACCAGGTACCACAGCACGAACATCGATACTGCGGCCACCACCACCACCAGGATTCTGGCTCCCTCGATCTGCATGAAGGTGTGCTGGTCCTTCACCCAGTCGGGCACGTCCGGGTAGGCCTTGGCCGCGGGGCCGAGCAGCACGATCGAGGCGTTCTGGATGAAGAACGACACCCCGATCGAAGTGATGAGCGGAATCAGGCGGGGCGATCCTCGCAGCGGCCGGTAGGCGACCCGCTCCATGATCACAGCGGTCAGGGTGCACACGATCATCGAGACGATCACGATGAACACCAGGGACCCGATGAAGTTGCTCTCCCACAGACCGGCGTCGGCGAGCTTGTTGGAGGTGATCATCCCGGTCATGGCCCCCACCATGAACACCTCGCCGTGGGCGAAGTTGATGAAGCCGAGGACCCCGTAGACCATCGAGTAGCCCAGCGCGATCAGCCCGTACATGCAGCCTTGGGCCACCCCCGACACGATCAGGCCCCGGAACTGGGCGCCGGTCAGCCCCGTCGCGTTGGGATTGGCCCAGCGGGCGAAGGGATTGTCGGTGTCGATCTCCTGCCAGATGAAGGCGAGCAGACCGACCGCAATCACCGTCAAAGCCGCCACCCGCAGGAAAGTCAGGAACCAATCGACTCCGGTGCGCGGTGCCCTTCGGCGAGGCCCACTCGTTCGGATCATCGTCTGGAGATCCTAGTGTCAGCTCCGGACGCGCATGAGGGGCCACGGGTCGGGCTCGTCGGCGATGTCCACCGCCACAATCGACGGTCCGGGATGAGCCAGCGATCCCTCGAGCACCCGCGGTAGTTCCTCGGGACTGCCGGCTCGCTCGGTGCGCACACCGAAGCTCTCACCGAACATGACCCAGTCGGGGTTGCGAAGCGACGAGGCGATGGTGCGGTCGGCGCCGAAGCGCTGCCGCTGCAGGCGTTGCACGTTGGCGTAGCCGGCGTTGTCGAAGAGCAGCACGGTCGTGTTGATGCCGTGCTGCACCGCAGTAGCCAACTCCGTGGCCGTGAACAGCATCCCACCGTCGCCGACGATGGTGATCTGAACCCGGTCAGGCGCGGCGGCCGCCACGCCGATTCCCTGGGCGACACCTGCGCCCAGCGTTCCCGCTCCGCCCGTGCTCAGGAAGGTGCGAGGCCGGCGATGCTCGTAGCCGATGTGGGCCACGAAGGCGACCTGGGTCATGTCCTCGACGATGATCCCGTCGTCGGGCAGCACCGACCGGATGGCACGCAGGTAGCTGAGTTGCGGCTCCAGGTAGGCGATCCGGTCGAGATGCTCGGCTCGCAGCTGGGCAATCTCGGCGGTGCGGTCGGCTCGCCGGCGGTTGTGGCGGGCCAGGGCGTCGATCAGCAGCCGGCACGCCTCGGCCGCGTCGCCGTGGACGCCCACGGTGCCGGTGCCGTGCCTGTCCAGTTCGCCGGCGTCGATGTTCACCTGCACGATCGTCTGGGCAGGGTCCACTCCCCACTCCACGTTGGGGAACTCCATCCGGGTGCCGATGCCCAGCACAACATCGGACCTGCGCCACAGATTGCGGCCGACGGTCAGGTAGGCGTGCAGGCGGTGGCGCGTGTCCACCACCCCCAGGCCCATGTGCCGGGCGAAGACCGGCGCCTCCAGCATCTCGGCCAACTCCCTGACGGGCTCAGAGGCGTCCTGGGCGCCGCCGCCGACCATGATCAGCGGGCGACGGGCCTGCCCGAGGATCCGGGCGGCCTCCTCGACCTGATCGGTGTCGATGGCGGGCTTGGTCGCTCGGGGTGCCTCGAGCGCGCCGTCGGCGGGCTGGCTCCACACGTCTACGGGCACCTCCACCGCCACGGGCCGGGGCTCGCCGGACACGAGCTCGTCGATGGCCTGCTGCCAAACGTCGACAGCATCAAGCCCGCTGCCGACGTAACCGGCGTGCTTGGTGAGCTGGCGCAGCACCGCGGCAGGGTCGGGCAGGTCGTGCAGGATTCCCGTGCTCCGTCCACGCAACTGTGCGGGGACGGCGCCGACGAGGGCCAGAACCCTGGCATTGCCCCAGTAGGCGCTGGCCAGGCCGGCCGCGGCGTTGAGCATGCCCGGACCGGGCACCACACACAGCGCGGCCGGGCGGGCAGTGACCTGAGCTGCGCCCAGGGCCATGTAGGCCGCGCCCTGCTCGTGGCGGGTCACTACCGGACGGATGTCGCGGGCGTCGAAGAGGGCGTCGAAGAAGTCGTCGTTCTGGACGCCGGGCAGGCAGAACAGCATGTCCACGCCCAGCGACCGGAGAGCTTCGACCGAGAGCCGGGCGACCGTGGTCGCTCCGGCTGTCCGGCTCTCGGTCACAACTGCCGTAGTTGGCGGGGCTCCGGCAGCGTCAGCCGGCTACACAGGGGTTGACCATCTCGCCGATGCCCTCGACGGCGGTGCGCACGACCATGCCGGGCGCGAGCCATTGCTGGGGGTCGCGGGCCATTCCCACGCCGCCGGGCGTGCCGGTGGCGATGATGTCGCCCGGGTCGAGGGTCATGATCGTGCTCAGGTCGGCCACGAGCTCCACCGGGCCGAATACCAGTTGGTCGGTGTTGGACGACTGCTTGGTGACTCCGTCGACGGTGCAGCTCACGCGCAATCCCCGGCCGTCTCCGATCTCATCCGCGGTGACCAGGGCCGGGCCGACCGGTGTCGAGCCCTCGAAGGTCTTCCCTGCCAGGAACTGTGTGGTCCGTGTCTGCCAGTCCCGGATCGACACGTCGTTGAGCACCGTGAACCCGGCGATGGCCGCCAGTGCCTCGTCGGCCCCGGCGTGGCGCACCTGCCTGCCGATGACGACCGCCAGTTCGACCTCCCAGTCGGCATTGGTCGACACTTCGGGCACCGGCAGCCGGATCGGGTCATAGGGTCCGGTCAGCGCCCGGCGGTACTTGGCGAAGTAGATGGGTGCGGCCGGCAGCGGGCTGTTGGTCTCCGCGGCGTGGTCGCGGTAGTTCAGCCCGACGCAGACGATCTTGTCGGGCCCGGGCACCACCGGAGCGAGATCGGCGTCGTCCAGCGCCAGCGTGCCGCCCCCCTCGGCGACAGCCACGCTGCCCGACGTGACCGGCCCGGCCTCCAGGACCGTCCGCACGTCGGGCGCGTCGAGCAGCACTATCTCGTCACCGGACACCCTGCCGGCACGGGTGGCTCCATCGATCCGGACGGTAACGAGTCGCATGGGGGAGTCTCCGGGTTGTGTGGGGATCGGGCGTCCAGTTGTACGGGCGCAGCGAAGCGCCAGACTACCAGCGTGCTCACGGGCGCCCGGGACCGGAACGCAGCTAGAGGCCGAGCGGACTTGCGTACGAGTCCGGCCCATACGGGCGAGGCCGTGGCCCGAGCGGCCCGTGAGCGCAGCGAACAAGAGCGGGAGTGGCACCGCCGCGACGCGAGGTGTTCTCGCCGATTCGACCCCGCTCGCACACGATGAGTCAGTTCGACGCGGAGACGGCAGTGGTGCCCGTGGGCGAGGGCCTGTGGGCGACCCACCTGTCGGCCGGCTGGAACATCGCAGACAACAGCAACGGCGGCTACGCGCTCACCTCGGTGCTGAGGGCCATGCGCTCGCTCGTGCCCCACCCCGATCCGATCTCGGTGACCACGCACTTCCTTCGTCCGGCCAAGGGCGACACCGACGCCGAGGTGAGGGCGTCGGTGGTCCGGCGGGGCCGCACCGTCAGCACGCTGGGGGGCTCGTTGTGGCAGGAGGGCAAACAACGCCTCGAGGTGCTGGCCGCGTTTTCTGATCTGGCGGCGGGAGGGGGCGGCCCGGAGATAGCCACGGCGCCGCCAATGATCCCGCCGGTGGATGAATGCGTCCATCGGGGCAGCCTCGAACAGGGCGTGGAGCTGCCGATCCTCTCCCGCGTCGACGTGCACGTCCATCCGGACCACGCTCCCGCGGGAGGCAGCGATCGGGCTCTGATCGACGGCTGGATCCGCTTCAACGACGGCTCGGCTCCGTCAACGATGGCTCTGCCGTTCTTCGCGGACGCACTGCCACCCTCGCTGTACCCCCTGCTCGGCTTCATCGGCTGGGTGCCGACCATAGAGTTGACCGTCCACGCCCGCCGCATCCCCGCGCCCGGATGGCTCCAGGTCCGCCAGGAGAGCCACGACCTCCACGACGGCCGGATGATCGAGTCGGGCTCGCTGTGGGACTCAACCGGGGCGCTGGTCGCCACCTCCCGCCAGATCGGTCTTCTTCTGGCCTGAAGCGCCGAGCCGCTACTGGTAGATGATCAGATCCGGCACCGGGTCCATCGCAAGGACCTCCTCCGGGGGCATCAGAGGGTTGTCCTGGTCGAAGAACAGCTTGAAGGCGGGACGTTGCGAGGGTTCGCTGATGGCGTAGAGCCCGTAGCCGTACAGCTTGGCGCGGGGGCTCCCGATGCCGTCCATGTCGATCGACAGCTCGACGCCGGGCTGGGTCACGATGACGTCGCGGTCGTGCAGCATGCGGTCGGCGAACTGGTGCACCATCAGGATCTTGGGCGGCAGCCCCTCCTCCTCCACGAAATCGGAGAGGTAGCGCAGAACGTCGTTCACCTGCTCGCCGGTGATTCCGCCGATGGCTCGCCCGGGACGGACCCCCAGTGGCTCGGTCGCGAACTCCGGGTCCAGGGCCATGTGGACGAACGGCTCCCGAAGGAACTCCTCAAGGAGTCTCACCTCCGAGAGCGGATCGCTCCAGCCGATCTGGTTGTCGAGGAACAGGAGCATTCCGTGCTCCCGGGCGGCCTCTACGTACTCGGCGATGCGGTCGTGGGACAGCCGGTAGAGCCAGCGGCCGTCCGACGTCGGATTCGCCTGGGCCACGCCGGTGATGAGGTGGTAGGCCCCGATCGCGCCGCGCGGTCCGTTCAGCCGGTCATAGTGTCCCGTCCACACGGCGATCTCCTCGGCCACCTCCGCGGGCGTTCCATGCCCGAGCACACCCATGGATCGGACCCCGGGGTGGCCGTAGAAGGCGACGACCTGGGGCCACACCGGGGCGATTGTCACCGACGACGACCAAGTCCAGTATCCGGGCTGCTTGCCCGCGTACAGCAGGTGTCGCAGCGGCAGTTGGCGCTCGCCCCAGCCACCGGGAAGGGCGCGCACCCGCAGCGCGACGCTGACGACCCCGTCCGCGAGCCGCCGCGCCGCGATGCGGACCTCGGCACCCTCGAGGGCGACGGGAGAGGTCGACAGCCAACGGGAGTGCTCGCGGCCAGCGGGCAGCAGCCGCTTGGGCGGCAGCAGGCTCTCACCCCACACGCCGTCGTCGGAGAGCACCTGCAACGCGATCTCGACCCGTCCGTCGGGAAGCCACTGTGCGCCGAAGCGTGCCTCGATCGCTCCCACCAGCACCGCTTCTTGGGCCCCGGCCGGTGGATTCCCCCACACCAGCATGAAGGCGACCGACAGCACGGCCGCGACCGCACCAGCGCGCCGTCTCATGCCCCCGGCCTCTGAGCCCGCTCAGGCCCCGGCCTGGGGGGAGAACTCGAATACGATGTTGGCCAGACTGGCCTCGATATCGTCGGGGTCGAGGTGGTGGATGACGGTGGTCTTCTGGGAGCCGCAGTCCCCGAAGCTGTCGCAGTTGACGAATCGGGCCATGGTCTCGCCCACGAACAGGCCGTTGTTGGAGGTTCGGTAGTAGCCGACGCTGTGGTTGAGGCCGGGATTGCCGGCCAGATCGGAGGTGAGGGTGGGCGACGTGTTGGAAGGAGCGATGAGCACCATCGGTGGGGCGGTGACGATGGGTGAGGCGGCGACGGCCGCGGTGGAGCACGACGGCCCGATCACACCGATCACGTCCTCGTCGGCCACGATGGTCTGGGCTGCGGCCTGGGCGCCGTCGGACCAGCACAGGTCGTCGTAGCGGGTTCCGAGGTCCACGTCGAAGCCGTGGACCGGGCCGAAGTCGGCCACGGCCAGCTCCACGCCTCGCTGGTTGGGAATACCGAGGTAGGCCACATCGCCGGCGATGGTGTTGAGCGAACGGATCTGGACCGCGTCGCCCGGGTCCACCTCCACGGTTCCCAGCGGGCCGTCGCCGAGATGGTCGGGCTCGGGAGCGTGGGCTGTGTCGGCGCCACCGCTGCAAGCCGCGGCTGCCAGTGCCACGATGAGCGCTGCCCCCAGAATCGCCGCCATGGTCCCGGAACGAGCCCACGGTCCCGGAACGGGCCCACGGTCCCGGAACGGCCGGCCGACGGCTTCACTCTGGTCATCATCTCCCGTTCTACCCCCGGGCGTGTTCAATTGCGTGGAGCGAGCGCGAAGTGGTGACAGTCCGTGGTGTCGCAGCGGTGTCACTCCCGCTCTTGTTCGCTTCGCTCACGGGCCGCTCGGGCCACGGCCTCGCCCGTATGGGGCGGATTCGCTCGCCTACTCGCTCGACCTCTGAACAGGTCGGCGTAGCGGGTCCGCAACTCGGCCTTGAGGACCTTGCCCATGGCGTTGCGGGGCAGTCCATCCACGATGACGTAGCGCTTGGGGTGCTTGAACCGGGCGAGGTCGTCGAGGGTGCCGGCCAGGGCCGAGGCCTGCTCGTCGGGGTCACCGCCGACGTCGCGCTCCGCAACCACAAAGGCCGCGACCGCTTCGCCGAGGTCGGGATGCTCCAGGCCCACCACCGCGGACTCCACGACGGCAGGATGGGCGTCGAGAGCCTGCTCGATCTCGGCGGGGTAGATGTTCAGACCGGCCGAGATGATCATGTCGCCGGCCCGGCCCTCCAGCGTCAGGCGACCCTGGTCGTCGAGGCGGCCGATGTCGCCGGTGATGAACCAGCCGTCTTCGGTGCGGGACCCGGCGGTCGCGTCGGTCCGGCGCCAGTAGCCGGGGCCGACATTGGGACCCCTCACCTGAACCATCCCCGCCTGTCCCGTTGACGCACATCCGTCATCGCCCCATACCCGCAGCTCGATGCCCGGCAGGGCGAGACCCACCGTGCCCGCCACCCGGGGGCCGTCGTAGGGGTTCGAGGTGATCATCAGTGCCTCGCTCATGCCGTAGCGCTCCAGCACCTCGCATCCGGTGCTCTCGCCCACCGAGCGGTGAAGGGCCGCGGTCATCGGGGCCGATCCGGACACGAAGAGCCGGATGCCGCGGCAGGCCGCGGCGTCGAACCCGCCATGCGCCAGCAGCCGGTGGTAGTGGGTGGGTACCCCCATCATCACTGTGGCTCGGGGCAGCTCCGCCAGCACCAGCGACGGGTGGAAGCGCTCCAGGAAGATCACCTCGCAGGCGCTGAGCATGGCGGTGTGCAGCGCCACCATGAGTCCATGCACATGGAAGATGGGCAGGGCGTGCAACAGCACGTCGGAAGGTCGGAACGCCCAGGCCTCGTTGAGTGTCAGCGCGTTGCTGGCCAGGTTGCCGTGGGTGAGCATGGCCCCCTTGGGCCGGCCGGTCGTACCCGATGTGTAGACAAGGGCCGCGAGGTCGTCGTCTCGGAGATCGGCGAATCCGGTCAGCGGCTTGGCCCGTTCCAGCCCCGCGGTCAAGGTGGCGGCGTCGCGCACGACCGCGGCGGGCTCGGCGTCCGACACGAACCAGTCGACTTCGGCCTCGGTGTAGGCCGTGTTGAGCGGCACATACACCGCGCCCGAACGCAGCACTCCGAGGTAGAGGGCTACGGCGTCGGCTGATTTTGGAAGCTGCACCACCACCCGATCCCCGGTCGAGACTCCTTGCGACTCCAGCCATCCGGCGGCCAGGGCCGACCGCTCGTCCATGTCGCCGTAGGTGAGCGGATCAGCGCCGGGCACCCGCAGGAATGGGCGGTCAAGCGCTGGCTCGAAACTCCGTCGCAGCAGCCCGAAGAAGCCGTTCTCCACGCCGAGAGTCTGCCCGACGAGAGGCCGAGCGGAGCGAGGCCACGGGCCCGAGCGGCCCGTGAGCGCAGCGAACAGGAGTGGGAGACAAGACCCGAGCGGCCCGTGAGCGCAGCGAACAGGAGTGGGAGACAAGGCCGGGCGGCCCGTGAGCGCAGCGAACAGGAGCGGGACCCAACGTCACCTAGCCTCGTGTGTGTGAGACCGGCGGCGGGAGGGAACGTTGTCCTGACCGGGTTCATGGGAACGGGCAAGACGACGGTGGGCCGGATCCTGGCCGACCGCCTCGGCTTCGGCTTCGTCGACACCGACGAGGTGATCGAGTCGAGGTTCGGGCCCATACATGAGATCTTCGAGCGCGACGGCGAGGAGGCTTTCCGGGACATGGAGCGGTCTGTGGCCTGCGAGCTGGCCGATCGCAGGGGTCTCGTGATCTCCACCGGGGGACGGATGATGCTCGACCCCGAGTGCGCGGCCTGCCTGGAGCCCGAGGCCAGTGTCTTCTGCCTCACCGCCGAACCCGGCACCATCATCGAACGGATCGGCGACACTGCGCAAAGGCCGCTGCTGGCCGGGCCGGACGCCTCGGAGCGGGTGCGGGAACTCTTGGAGGAGCGGGCCGAGGGCTACGGTCGCTTCGCCCGGGTGGACACCGAGGGCCGCAGCGCCGAAGAAGTGGCTGCCGCGGTGATGTCGCTGCTCGGGCTATAACTGCGCTATGGCTCTAACGATTCTGGTAGTCAACGGTCCCAACCTCAACCTGCTCGGCACCCGTGAGACCGAGGTGTACGGCCACACCACCCTCGACGAGTTGATGGCCGGCGTCGCAGCCCATGCCGAGTCGCGGGGCGCGGTCGTGCGTCACGTCCAATCGAACGTGGAAGGAGACCTGGTGGCGGCCATCCAGGCCGCCGCGGCCGGCGGGGAGGGCGCGGCCGACGGCGTGGTGCTCAACGCGGGCGCCCTGACCCATTACTCGATCGCGCTGCGCGACGCCATCGCCGCGGTGGATGTGCCCGTGGTGGAGACCCACCTCTCCAACGTGTATGCCCGTGAGGACTTCCGCCACACGTCCGCCATCGCCGCGGTCTGCGCAGGGGTGGTCACCGGCTTCGGCTCCACGAGCTACCGGCTGGCCGTGGACGCCCTGATCGACCTGCTGAGCGACTAGATCTGCGGGAAACCGTGCTCGAGTGCTCTATCGGCTGCTCCATCGGCTGAGGCAGCCGTGGCTTCAGAAGTCGTGGTGTTGGAGGTGGACGGGCGCGAGGTGCGCGTCACCAATCCGGGCAAGGTGTTCTTCCCGGCCCGAAGTGAGACCAAGCTCGACCTCGTCGAGTACTACCGGTCGGTGGCCGGGCCCCTGATGCGGGCCATGGGAGGCCGCCCCGTGCTGCTGGAGCGTTACCCGGACGGTGCCGGGGGCAAGTCCTTCTTCCAGAAGCGGGTGCCCAAGGGCGCCCCCGATTGGCTGCAGACCACGGTGGTGAGCACCCCCAACGGCACCCTGTCCAATGCTCTGGTCGCAACCGACCTCGCCCACGTGGTGTGGGCCGTCAACATGGGCTGCCTCGGCTTCCATGTGTGGCCCTACCGGGCCCACACGCCGGACTTCGCCGACGAGCTCCGCATCGACCTGGATCCCCAGCCCGGCGTCGGCTTCGACCAGGTGCGGGAGGCGGCCCGCGAGGTGAAGGCCGCCTTCGACGAGTTGCAGATGACCGTCGTCGTCAAGACCTCGGGACGGAGGGGCCTGCACGTCTACTCCCGGTTGGCGCCTCGCTGGGACTCCTACGCCGTCCGGGCCGCTGCGGTGGCCCTGGCCCGGGAGATGGCCCGGCGCCGTCCCGACCTGATCACCGATGCCTGGTGGAAGGAGGAGCGGGGGCAGCGGGTCTTCGTCGACTTCAACCAGAACGCCCCCCACAAGACGGTGTTCGGGGCGTGGTCGGCTCGACCCCGTGTCGGCGGGCAGGTGTCGACTCCGATCGGCTGGGACGAGGTTGACGACGTGGAGCCCGAGGACCTGACCATTGCAACCGTCGGCGCCCGGGTCGCCCGAGTCGGGGACCCGTGGGCGGCCATGGACGGAGAGCCCGCCTCGTTGGAGCCGCTGCTGGAGTGGCACGCTCGGGACATGTCCGCCGGCCTCATGGACGCTCCCTGGCCCCCGGTGTACCCGAAGATGCCCAACGAGCCTCCCCGGGTGGCGCCCAGCCGGGCCGCCCGCACCAGATAGGAGGACGCATCCCGATGAAGTCCCGCCTGTCGATGCACGTTGTCAACTTCGCGGCCGAGCCGCCCGGGGACTGGCAGCGCCTGTTCGACCTGGCCGTCGCGGCCGACCGGGCCGGCATCGGCCGGCTGGTGGTGTCGGACCACGTGGTCTACGGCGAGCGTCTCGACCGCTACGCCGATCCGACCCGGGGCGGGCTGGCCGGCGGCCGCCAGCCCACCGGCCCCGACGGGGCCTGGCTGGAGCCGCTGACCGTGCTGGCCATGGTCGGTGCCTTGACCGAGCGGGTACGGCTGTGCCCGATGGTGCTGCTTGCCGCGCTGCGCCGCCCGATCGTGCTGGCCAAGACCGCGGCCACCGTCGACGTTCTCACCGGCGGCCGATTGGATCTGGGCGTGGGCGTGGGCTGGCAGCAGGAGGAGTACGAGGCCGCGGGCCTGGACTTCGCCGCCCGGGGGCGCCTGCTCGACCACACCCTGGAGGTATGCCACGCTTTGTGGAGCCAGGAGCGAGCCTCGGTCAGCACCGGGGAGCTGAGCTTCGAGGGTGTGCATCAGATGCCCAAGCCGACCGCTGGAACCGTGCCCGTGTGGGTCAGCGGCACCGTCAACCGGCGCTCGATGGCCCGCCTGGTCCGCTTCGGCTCGGGCTGGATCCCGTGGGGACCTGACGCAGCCGACATCGACTCGGGCATAGACAAGATGCGCGAGGCGGTGGCCGCCGCGGGCCGGGACCCGGCCGGAATCGAGGTCACCGGGGGGCTGCGAGTGGAGCGCAACGATGACGGCGGTCCACAGATCGCGCCCACCATGGCTGCGGTGCCCGGCCTGATCGAAGCGGGCGTCACCGACTTCCGGATCGGTCTGCAGCCGCCCAAGGGCGTTGAACAGGCTGCGGAGTACCTGGCGCCCTGGGTCGAGGCCTTCGAGGCCGCAGCGCGCGGCTGAGCAGCGTGCGCAGCGGCCCCCGCAACCCGTTCCTGGCCGACAGCGGCAACGCCATGGCCCACGGCCGCTGCGACCAGCAGGACAACACGCCGGGGCGCGGCCCCGAGGGACCGACCGAAGTCCTGGCGCCCGCCGACATCCAGTACACGCCGCTGGGACCCGGCCACTTCGGTGGCCTGACGTCGGGGCGCTACCCCGACGGCCAGCGGGTGATCTGGTCCAACGGTCGCCAGACCATCGCCAAGCTCGACTACGACACCCTGGAGGTGCTGGCCACCCTGCCCACCGGCACCGAGCCCATCTCTGAGCAGGCCGAACTCGAAGCGCTGGAAGCGGGTCTCGACGACCTCGACGGCGACGACGCCGTCGCCCACGCCATAGGAATCGCGGCCCGCTTCATGACCGGCCTCGACGGTATCTACTCACTGCTCGACTGCGACCACACGTTGTTCCTGGGACGCAAGGACCACGCCGCGGCCTATGTCGAGACCGACCCGGCCGATCCCGGCAGTCTGATCGTGGAACGGGACCGCTGGTACCGGCCCGAGGGCATCGACGGGTACTTCGTGGGAATGAACATCACCTTCGACGGCCGGCTGGTGATGACCACCGACCACGGCTGGGTGGTGTGCCTGGCCCGAGATTTCAGCGACTACGACGCCATCCAGCTTCCCGGTGCCGACACGGACGCTGCGGAGCATTGCACCCGGCGGGCCGCCGAGCGGGGGAACACCGGCTACGGGTGGGTGCGCACCAGCAGCTGCACCGGCGACGACGGAGGCATCTACGTGAGCTCGGTCGACACCATCCACAAGGTGGTCTGGACGGGGGAGCGGCTCTCGCTCGACCCCGCCGACGGGGCCTGGTCGGCCCGATATCGCAACGGCGGCGGCGACGGCTCGGGCACCACGCCCTCGCTGATGGGCTTCGGATCCGACGAGGACCGCTTCGTGGTCATCGGCGACGGCGACGACGTGGTCAACGTCACGCTGCTGTGGCGCGACGACATTCCCGAGGACTGGCAACAGCTTCCCGACGCCCCGTCGCGACGGATCGCGGGGATGGGCCCGGCCCATATGGGCGACCCGTCGCGGCCCGAGATCAAGACCGAGCAGTCGATCACCGTGTCGGGCTACGGCGCCATGGCCGTCAACAACGAGCCCGCCTCGCTGCCCGACGGGTGGCCTGCTGACCGGGCCCGCATGTTCAGCTTCTTCCTGGGCCACAAGCCGGCCTACACGCCCTACGGCCTGCACAAGTACGGGTGGGATCCGGCTGAGCGGCGCCTGCGGGAGGCGTGGGTCAACACCGAGGTGTCGTCGCCCAATTCGGTGCCGTTCGTCGCTCAGGAGTCGGATCTGGTCTACACCTGCGGAATACGGGACGGCCGGTGGACGATCGAAGCCCTCGACTGGACCACCGGCGAGAGCCGCTTCCACTACGTGGTGGGCGGGTCCCGCTACAACACCCTCGGCGGCGGCGTCACCGTCGACGACGACGGCCGCCTGCTCTACGGGACCATCTTCGGCAAGGTCCGGATCCTGCGGTGATCGCTGGAGCCTTCCCTGGCTCTTACACGGCCGTGGTTGCATCGCGGTGATTTGCAGCAACCAGACATAGGAAGGACTCCATGAGAGGACTGGGCTCGAAGCCCCGGATGGCGGCTGTGGCGGCCGTGGCGCTGCTGGCCACCGCCTGCGGAGGCGACGACTCCAGCGGACTCGCCACCCTCGCGGGAACCGCGACGAGCGCCCCGACTACCGATCCCGCACGCATCGAGCCCGTGTCGGAGCCCACAGCCGCAACGCAGGCCACTTCGAAGACGGCTGAGACGACCGAGCCGGTGTCCTCGGCAGCGGCAGACCCGGTCGATGCCGAAGCGGACGAGACCCCCGGTGCTGCGGCCACTGCCGAGCCTGAGGACACAACCGGCGGGGAGTCCGCCCAGTCCGAGAATACGACCGGCGAGGAGTTCACCGAGCCTGAGAACACAACCGTCGGGGAGTCCACCGAACCCGAGGACTTAACCGACGAGGAGCGCCTGTTGGATTTCGCGGCCTGCATGCGGGAGAACGGCGTCGACTTCCCCGATCCTGTGGTGGAGGCCGACGGCACCGTCACTTTCGGCTTCCGCCCGGGCGCTGGGGGAGGGGGACTCCAGGACATCGCTCGCGACCCGGACACACCGGCGGCGCGCGAGGTGTGCGAAGCCTTGCTTGAAGGTCTCACCCTTGGTCCCGGCCAGCGAGGCTTCGATCTAGTCGAGCTTCAGGACACCCTGCTCGAGTTCGCCCGATGCATGCGCGACCATGGAGTCGACATCGGCGACCCGGACATGAGCAGATTCGGTCCCGGAGCCAATGATGACGATCAGCCCAGCGGACCGTTCGGCGTCATCGACACTGACGATCCGGACTTCGCGGCCGCCTTCGAGGTCTGCCAGCAGCAGCTTCCCGGGGTCGGGCAGGGCGCACGCTTCGGGGGAGGCAGTTGATGGCGGCATCACGCAGGCGCAGAGTCCTGGGCCTCATCGTCGCGCTCGGTCTGGCCGGCGGCGCCGGCGCAGCCGGGCTCGCTCTCATCGGTCGGGACGGCGACGACCGGCAGCAGTCGGACGGACCCGACCTGACCACGACTCCGGTCGAGCAGCGCCCGCTCGCCGAGTACCTCGAGGTCGCAGGAACCCTCGACTATGCCAGCGCGGTGACGCTCACCGTGCAGACCAGCGGTGTGCTCACTCATCTCGAGCCCGAGGGAGACGTCGTAGCTCAGGGGGAGCCGCTCTACCGGATAATCAGCGATCCGACTGAGGCCGACACGGCTGACGTCCTCGCTCGGCTGGCATCGGCCCGCAACTCCCTCGTCGCGGCACGCGAGGACTTGAGCGACGCCCTGTCGGGGCCGTCCGAGTCCGATGTCGCCGCGGCGCGCGCCGCGCTGACCGATGCCCGCGAGGCGCAGGACAGCCTCGTCGAGCCCCCGAGCGAGGCAGAGATCTCCAGCGCCGAGGCTACGGTCGCGACTGCGTCGGAGTCGCTCGAGTCTCTGCTTGACCCCAGCCCGGCAGACCGGTCCGAGGCCCGCTCGAGGCTCTCCGCCGCGGAGTCGGATCTTGCCGAGTTGCTCGACGGCGCGTCGCAGGCTGAGATCGATTCGGCTCGGGCTGCG
>JAGWAO010000027.1:21750-74727 GCA_021296315.1 Acidimicrobiia bacterium
CAGGCTGAGATCGATTCGGCTCGGGCTGCGGTGGCGGCCGCGGAGTCCGATCTTGCCGATCTTCGGGCTGGCGCGTCGCCGGCTGAGATCCAATCGGCCCGGGCTGCGGTGGTCACCGCCCAGGATGAATATGACTCCTACTACCGGTTTGGGCCTACTCATGCGCTCAGAGTTGCTGCGAGGGCCGAACTGGCCCTGGCCAGGGAGGCCTTGGATGAGTTGTTGGGGGGTGCGTCGGAGGCTGAGTTGGATGCGGCTGAGGCGGCGGTGCAAGCCGCCATCGAGGCGCTCGACGCGGTCGAGAACCCCACCGAGGCAGCCCGTATGGCAGCCAGAGCGGAACTCGCCAACGCCAAAGAGGCACTGGACGACCTCCTCGACGGCCCCACTGCGGCCCAGATCGAACTAGCCGAAGCCGCAATCCTGGCCGCGGACGACGCACTGGCCGATTTGCTGGCCGGACATTCTCCCGAGGAGATCGAGGCGCTGGAAGCGTCAGCTGAGAGCGCGGAGGCCGCGGTGGCCAGCGCCGAAGCCGATCTCGCTGAGCTGGGCGCCGGGCACAACTCGCTCGTCGTCATGTACGGCAGCACGCCCGCCTACCGGACCATGAAGGTCGGGCTGTCCGGCGACGACATTCGCCAACTCGAGGAGAACCTCGCCGATCTCGGATACAGGGATGCTGAGGGATTCTCGATCGACGGCGTGTTCGACGACGCCACCGCGGCCGCGGTGGGGGACTGGCAGCGGGCCAACAGTCAGGACCCAGACGGGATGGTCAGTGTGGCCGACGTCTTGTTCGTCGCCGGGCCGGTGCGCGTCGGGTCGTGGTCCCAGGGCATCGAAGTCGGCCAGCAACTGGCCGCCGGAACTGCCCTCGCGTCGCTCACCGTCATTCAGGCGCCCGTCGACGGCCAGCTGTCCACCACCCAGCGAGTCACCGCCCGGGTGCCGCTCAGCGACCGGGATCTCGTCTCCGAAGGCATCACCGTCAACGTCGAGTTGCCCGACAACACCGACATCGGAGGCACGCTCACCGCCATCAACCCCTCCCCGGTGCTCGACGAGCAGACGGGCGAGAACGCAGTCGAGGTGACCATCCTCCTGGCCGAGCCCGCCTCGGAGGTCTGGATCGGCGCGACCGTGGACGTCGAGATCACCGAGACACTCATCGAGGACGCTCTGGTGGTGCCGGCCACGGCCTTGCTTGCCCTCGTCGAGGGCGGCTACGCGGTCGAGGTTGTCGCCGAGGACGGCTCGCTCCGCCTCGTCGGTGTAGAGACAGGGCTGTTCGTCGACGGGGATGTCGAGGTGCGCAGCCCCGAACTCTCTGCCGGAATGTCCGTGGTGGTCCCGCGGTGATCCGCCCCCGGGGGAGTCTCGCTGCCCCCGAGCCGGAGGCGCCGGCCATCGAGTTGCGCGAGGTCACCAAGAAGTATCCGGGATCGCCGCCGGTGACCGCCCTGGACGGGGTGTCGGTGCGGATCTCCAGAGGCGAGATGGTGGCCGTGGTTGGTCCCTCCGGCAGCGGCAAGTCCACCATGCTGCACGTCATGGGCACTCTCGACAATCCGACCAGCGGCTCGGTGCTGATAGAGGGCGTCGACACGTCGGTGCTCGACGACAACAGCCTCGCCGCCATCCGCGGTCGGCGGGTCGGTTTCGTGTTCCAACGCTTCTTCCTGCTGGCCGGGGTCCCCGTCGTCGACAACGTCGCCAACGGACTCCTCTACGCCGGTGTCGCCCGTGCGCAGCGGCGCGAGGCTGCCGAGGCGGTGCTGGCACGGGTCGGCCTCGGCGCTCGGATGTGGCACCAGCCGGAGCAGCTCTCCGGGGGCGAGACCCAGCGCGTGGCGGTGGCTCGGGCGCTGGTGCACGATCCGGCCTTCGTCCTGGCCGACGAGCCCACCGGCAACCTCGACTCCGCGGCCTCCCAGTCGCTGATGGACCTGTTCGCGTCGCTGCACGGCGAGGGGCGCACCATCGTCGTCATCACCCACAACGAGAGCATCGCGTCGGGTCTGCCCCGCCGCCTGAAGATCTTGGACGGGCGGCTCGAGCAGGACACCGGGGCGCCGGCCCCGTGATGGCCCCAGTCACCCCCAGCCGGCTGAGGCCCTGGGAGGCTGTGCGGGTCGGGTTGCGGTCCCTGGCTGCCCGAAAGCTCCGCTCGGTTCTGTCCGCTCTCGGCATCGCCATCGGCATCGCTTCTCTGGTGGGTGTCCTGGGCTTGTCGGAGTCGTCGAAGTCGGCGCTGCTGGACCAGATTTCGGCACTGGGCACCAACCTGTTGACTATCGAGGCCGGGACCGGCTTCGGTGCCGGTGACGCCGCGCTGCCGGAGGCTGCCGTCGCCCGTGTGGGCCGGGTCGCCACGGTCGAGGCGGCTTCAGCGGTGTATTCCATCGATGCGGGCGCGTACCGCAACGACCTGGTGCCCGCGGACCTCACCGGCGGCATCCAGGTCTTCGGCACGAGCCCGAGCCTGGTGCGGACTCTGAACGGCAGCGTGGCCCACGGCTCGTTCCTCACCGAGGCGACCCGGGTCTACCCTGCGGCCGTCGTGGGATCGGTGGCGGCCGAGCGTCTCGGTATTCGCAGCCTCGACCCGCCTGTGATGCTCTACGTCGGCGGGCGATGGGTGGAGGTCCAAGGGGTGCTGGAGCCCTTCGCGCTGGCTGCCGACCTCGATCGGGCGGTGCTGGTCGGAGACGCGGCGGCCGAGCGCTTCTACGACGTGGAACTGGCCCCGTCCCGGATGTATCTGCGCGTCGACGAGGACTACCTCGACGAGACCCGCGACGTGCTGGGAGCCACCGTCGATCCCGAGAACCCCGAGGAGGTGCAGATCAGCCGGCCGTCGGACCTCCTGGAGGCCCAGGCTGCGGCCGAGAGCTCCTTCACCGGGCTGTTCCTGGGACTGGGGGCGGTGGCTCTGCTGGTGGGTGGCATCGGCATCGCCAACGTCATGGTGATCGGGGTGGTCGAGCGGCGCGGCGAGATCGGATTGCGCCGCGCCATCGGCGCCACCCGGGCCCATATCCGCAGGCAGTTCCTCACCGAGGCGCTGACGCTCGCATTCCTGGGCGGCACCTGCGGGGTGCTGCTGGGCGTGGCGGTTACCTACGGCTACTCGGTCGTGCAGGGATGGCGTGTCATCATCCCGTCAGTGGCGCTGGCCGGGGGGTTCGCAGCTGCGCTGGCGATCGGGGCGGTGGCCGGCCTGTATCCCGCGATCCGGGCGGCCAGGGTCTCACCCACCGAGGCGTTGCGGTCCTCCTGAGACCGGCCGCGGGCAGCCGAACGGCGCGGCTCAACCGGGTGTCATGTTGCGGAAGATGGCCTCGAAGGCGTGGTGCTCGGCGATGCGCCGTGCGATCACCGTGTTGGCCTCCGAAAGCCGGATCCGGGCACCTGAGTCGAGCCGCTCGGTGAGGGAGTGCTCGAGCCGGTCGCTGAGCAGAGCCCTGAGCCTCGGGTCGAGGTCCTCGTCGAGGAGGTCTTCGACCTGCGGTCCGAGAACGTCATCCAGCACGTAGTCGACCGACTCGTCGATGTCGAGGTCGCGGTCTAGGGCGCCGCTGGCCTGCTTCGTGCCCTCGTGGGCCGCATAGTTGGCGGCGGTGCCCTTCATGGCCAACCGCCCGGCCTCCCTGCTGGCCTCCTTTGCTCCGCTCGCTCGGGCCGCTGCAGCCACCCTGTCCCACACCTTCATGGCTCCTCGCACGCCCGACGACGAGAGGCCGGGGAGGGGGACGAGGCCCAGGGCGAACAGGGCGGCCGTGTCGAAGTCGCCGTGAAGCGTGTAGTAGATCGACCGCGCCCCGTCGACGATGTCGCCGATCACGGGCACGAACGACACGACATCGAACACGCCGCCCATGCTGATCCCTCCGCCGGCGGTGTGGTAGGCGCGGTCGTCGAGCACCTGCCGAACCGCGGCCGCCTCTTCTTCTGTCAGGTCGTAGTCGCCCAGAAAGGCCTCGAAGTCGGCCCGGCTCATGAGTCCGTCCGGCTGGCCGCCGCTGGCCGCGTCGATCGTGGCGGCGTGGGGTGCCAGCGCCGACCACGCTGCTGTCTTGTCCATGAAGGCGTCGATGTCGTCGCGGCTCATCAGGCCGTCACGGTCGTCCGGATCGAAGGCGAACTCACCGGCGTCCACCCGATTGAGGTAGTCGTCGTTGTGCTTGGCCGTCTCGACCTGATCGAAGAAGAGGTCGTGGTCCAGCAGCCAGCTCGCGGCTGCGGCTGTGGCCGAGTCGGCCGAGTGGACGGCCCACCGCAGGTCGCGACGAGACAACAGGCCGTCGGCTCTGTCCGGGTCGCCCCGCGACTCGATCATGGTGAAGTGCGCGCGTATGCGTTCCAGCGCACCCAGCCCCTCGTTCATCTCAGGCCCCCCGGCCAGCACCATGCGAGTGCGCTCCTGCAGGTCCAGCGCGCTCTCTCGAAGCTCACCGGCCACCCGGCGGGCCCCTCCAGGAATGTCGGGGAGAGGGCTCCCCAGCAGCGATGCGGCCTCCGCCAGCGGCCCTTCCAGCGCTTGAGCGTCCCAGTCGAGGTCGTCGGCGGCCGTCTCCATCCGCTGGCGCAACTCCATTGCGCGTGGGATGTTCAGCGCCATCAGATCCGACATGGAAAATCATGTAATCATATGTAGACTGAAACGACAACCTGTGAGCGAGCAATTTCGCCCGGTTCGGGGCAGGCTGGGGTCGTGAGCACCGCTCAGGTGTCTGGGTTCTTCGCAGTGCTGGCCCTGGGGTCGCTGGTCATCGGGTGCTGGGGCATCGTGGCCGCGCTGGTCCCGGGAGCCGATGGCCGTGCCCGGCAGTTGCGGCCTGCGCTGCTGCCGCTGGCCCTGGCGATCGCGTCGGTGTCGACCGCCGGGAGCCTCTACTACTCCGAGGTGGCCGGATACCTGCCCTGCGAAATGTGCTGGTACCAGCGGATCTGCATGTACGCGCTGGTGCCGGTGCTGGCCGTGGCTCTGGTCCGGCGCGACCGCTGGGGCGGATGGTACGCGCTCCCACTGGCGGTGGCCGGCCTGGGACTGTCGGTGTACCACTACCAGTTGCAGCTGTTCCCCAGTCAGGGCTCGACGTGCGACGCGGAGGCCCCATGCACCTACCAGTGGGTGGACAGCCTCGGCTTCGTGTCAATCCCGTTCATGGCCGGTTGCGGCTTCATCGGGGTCGCCGGTCTGGCTCTGCTTTCGCTACGGTCGGAGTGATGAGCAACCGACCGAGAGTCCAGAAGTCCCGCCACGGTTCGCGGCCGTCCGGCAGCGGATCCGGCGCCGGCTCCAATCCGCTGCTGAAGGCGATGATCATCGGTGTCGTGGTGCTGGTGGCGGTGGCGGTAGGAGTCGCGTTCCTGGCCGGCCGGGACGCAGAGCAGCGAGAGCAGTCCGACGTGCCCCAGGTCTCCGACGTCAGCATCGAGGGTGCGCACCTGCCGTTGTTCGAGGGCGAGGAGCCGGATCCCGCCATGGAGATGCAGGCCCCCGCCTTCGCGGCGACGGCGTTCGACGGCACCGAGGTGAGCGTGCTGCCCGGTGACGGGACGGCCAAGGTGATCGGCTTCTTCGCCCACTGGTGCCCGCACTGCCAGCGGGAACTGCCCCGGATCGTCGACTGGATGGCAAACAACCAGCTTCCCGCCGGCGTGGAGGTGATCGCGGTCAGCACCTCGGTGGAAGCGGGCCGACCCAACTACCCGCCGTCGGCCTGGTTCGAGGACGAGCAATGGCCCGCAGTGGTCGTGCGGGACTCCGCGGAGAACGAGATCGCCAACACCTACGGCCTGAGGGGCTTCCCCTACACGGTCGGGATCGACGCCGATGGCAGGGTCGTGGCTCGGGTCGCCGGAGAGCTCAATGACGACGCCTGGGAGTTCCTGGTCGACTTCGTCGCGTCTCCCGCCGGCTGAGGAGGTGCTCACGACTCGTCTGCCGCGGCCGTAGTCGTAGTCTGTGGCGATGACCGGCGAGCGCCTGCCCTACCTGTGTGAGCGCCTGCAGCCCTTCGGCGGCGCGTCGGTGTTCGCGGAGATGTCGGCGCTGGCGGTGCGCACCGGGGCCATCAACCTGGGCCAGGGCCTCCCCGACACCAACGGGCCGGCTGCGGTCGCCGAGGCCGCCATCGAGGCCATCCGGGGCGAGTTCAACCAGTACCCGCCCGGCATCGGCTACCCGGTGCTGCGCCAAGCGGTGGCCGAGCACCAGAGGCGGTTCTGGGGCCTGGAGTTCGTCCCCGACACCGAGGTTCTGATCACCGCGGGCGCCACCGAGGCCATCACCGCGTCGGTCCTGGCCCTGGCCGGTCCCGGCGACGAGGTGGTGACCTTCGAGCCGTACTTCGACATCTACCCGGCCGGCATATCAATGGCCGGCGCTACTTGTCGCCTGGTGCAGCTGCGACCGCCCACCTACAGCTTCGACCCGGACGAGCTGGCCGCCGCCTTCGGACCCCGCACCCGGATTCTGCTGCTCAACTCCCCCCACAACCCCACCGGCAAGGTGTTCAGTGTCGACGAACTCGATGCCATAGCCCGTCTGTGCGTGGAGCACGACGTGATCGCCGTGACCGACGAGGTGTATGAGCACCTGATCTTCGACGACAACGCTCATGTGCCCCTGGCCTCCCGGCCCGGCATGGCCGATCGCACCGTCACCATCTCGTCGGGCGGCAAGACGCTGTCGTTCACGGGATGGAAGATCGGCTGGGTGTGCGCCCGCCCGGAGCTGGTGCGAACGGTGCAGGCGGCCAAGCAACTGCTCACCTACGTCAGCGGGGGGCCGTTCCAGCCCGCAGTGGCGGTGGGGCTGCGCCTCGGCGATGAGTTTTTCCACGGTCTGGCCGCCGACCTGCAGGCCCGGCGCGACCTGCTGTGCGCGGGCCTGGCCGCGGCCGGCTTCGAGCCGGTGGTTCCCCAGGGCACCTACTACATCACCGCGGACATCCGTCCCCTCGGCGCGAGCGACGGTCTGGAGTTCTGCCGCTCCCTGCCCGAGCGGTGCGGGGTGGTGGCCGTGCCCGTGCAGGTGCTGTGCGACGACAAGGCGATGGGCGCGCCTTTCGTGCGCTTCGCGGCATGCAAGCGCCCCGAGGTGCTCACCGAGGCCGTGGAGCGTCTCGCTGCTCTCGCCGGCTGACGTTCGTGTCGACGCAGCGAGCTAGCAGCGCGGTCAGAGGTTGGGGGCGAAGCGTTCGCGCAACTCGCGCTTGAGGAACTTGCCGTTGGCGTTGCGGGGCAGCGGCTCGTCGAGGAACCACACGCGGCGGGGATGCTTGAAGCGGGCCAGGCGGCCCTCAAGATGAGCGATCAGGCCTGCCTCGTCGAGTTGGGTGCCTCCAACGAGCACCACCGCGGCGGCCACCTCCTCGCCCAGGCGCTCGTCGGGCATGCCGAACACGGCAACCTCGGCGACCTCATCCAGTTCGTAGATGGTGTTCTCCACCTCCGAGCAGTGGATGTTCTCCCCGCCGCGGATCACCACATCCTTGATCCGGTCCTTGATGTAGATCCATCCGTCGGCGTCGATCTCGGCGATGTCGCCGGTTCGGAACCAGCCGTCGGTTATGGCCTCGGCGGTGGCGTCGGGCCGGTTGAGGTAGCCCTTCATCACGTTGGGCCCTCTCAACAGCAGCTCCCCCCGCTGGCCGGGATCGAGCGTTGTCCCGTGATCGTCGACGACTCTGGCCTCCATGCACGGCACCAGAGGCCCGACCGACGACGGGTTGGCCACGTAGAACTCGTTGCTGATGGCGGTGGCGATGCCGGCGGTCTCGGTCAGCCCGTATCCGACGCCGGGACGCCCCTCGGAGAGCCCGTCGTCGATCCGGCGCACCAGGTCGGTGGGAATGGCCGCGCCGCCGCCGCCCATCGAGCGCAGCGACGACGTGTCGGTGCGCGCCCAGTCGGGATGCTGCAGCAGCTCCCGGGACATGCTGGGCACCCCGGTGAACACGGTCACGGCCTCCCGCTCGATCAGTCGGAGGGCTTCGGCGGCGTCCCAGCGGTACATCATCACCAGGCAGCCGCCTGCGATCGTGACCGGGTGCAGCACGCAGTTGCAGCCGGTCACATGAAAGAGCGGCACCGGTAGGAGCGCCACTAGTGGCGGAGCCTCAGGGGTGGGCTCCTCGGGGCCGGAGCGGGCCGTGCGTCGGGCCCGGGCCGCGTCCCCGCAGGCCGTCAACAAGATCATGTTCATCAGGTTGTGGACCACGGCGCGGTGGGTGAGCTGGGCGCCCTTGGGCGAGCCGGTCGTGCCCGACGTGTAGAAGATCAAGGCGTCGTCGTCGGGGTCGATTTCCGCTTCGGGGAGGGCGTCGGGTGCAGTCGAGGGATCGGCGACCACATCCCAGGACAGCGCCGACGGAGGTAGATCGCCGTCGTGGCCGGCGACGATGAGGGGGAATTCGCCGCGGGCCGATCCCAGCCTCTCCAATCGCTCGCCGTCGATGATCAGCGCAACCGGCTCAGAGTCGTTCAGGGCGAACTCCATCTCCGGCCGGGTCCACCAGGAGTTCATACCCACCGCAGCCGCGCCCACCGAGATGATGGCCCAGTGAGACAGAACCCACTCGGGGTAGTTCCGCATCGAGACGGCCACCCGGGTTCCGGGTCCGGCGCCGTGCTCGGTGCGCAGGTGGTGGGCGAGGGCCCGCACCCGGGCATGGGCCTCGGCGTAGCTGTAGCGCTCGTCGCCGTAGACCAGGTAGTCCTTGTCGCCGTGCGATGCCGACATCGTCCATACCGCGCGCATGTCGGGGATGGCGTTGTCGTAGACCCGCACGGAGACGCCGTTGACCTCCCGCACGGTCCAGCCGAACGGTCCGTCCGGGCCTGTCAACGACGCTAGGGCCGCGTTGAAGTCGTCGACGAGTTCCGAGGCGCTCGGCTCGGCAGTCACGGTGAGCGAGCCTACGGCGGGATGGGCCGCCGCGGCGCCCTCCGAGCCCCTCCGTCGGTTCTTGATGCAGTTGTGCGCCGTATAGCGGCTCAACTACGTCAAGAACGTCTGCCGGTCCCGCCGGTCCGCTCCGGTCGTACCCTCAGGGCGTGACGGAGATCCTGCAAGTCGGCCACGACGTTGCCACCGCGCTGGCCTCAGGCCGACCGGTGGTGGCGCTGGAGTCGACGATCTTCTCTGAGTTGGGCCTGCCCGAGCCGGCCAACCGCGAGTGCTTCCAGCGCGTGCAGGCTGCGGTACGGGCCGGCGGCGCAGTGCCGGCATTGTGCGGTGTGCTCGACGGCGGAGCGGTCGTCGGCGCGAACTTCGCCGAAGCCGAGCGCCTGTTCGGCGGCTCCGTGAAGCTCGGAGCCCGCGACCTCGCACCGGCGGTGGCTGCCGGCCTCGACGTGGGGGTGACCACGGTGTCGGCCACGGTGACGCTGGCGGAGGCAGCCGGCATCGAGGTGTTCGCCACCGGCGGCATCGGCGGGGTGCACCGGGGAGCGGACCGCACCGGCGACGTCAGTGCCGACCTCGAGGCCATGGCCCACCACCGGGTGGTGGTGGTCTCGTCGGGCGTCAAGGCGTTCCTTGACGTGTCGCTCACCTTCGAGCGGCTGGAGACCCTCGGCGTGGCTGTGGTGGGCTGGCGCACCGACCGCTTCCCGGCCTTCTACGTGCGCGACGGCGGGCGGGAACTGAACACCGTCGTCGACGACGGCGGACAAGTGGCGACCGCGTTCCGAGCGGCCGGAGTTCTCGGGCACGCGGGCGGGCTGCTCGTGGCCAACCCGATTCCGGCTTCGACGGAGCTCGATGCTGCACGAGTCGCTGAGGCGGTCGAGACCGCCGAGGCGGCGGCTCGCCGCGACGGCGTCTCGGGCGGCGACATCACTCCGGCCGTCCTGACCGCCCTGGCCTCCTCCATTGGCGAGGCGGTCGTTCCGGCCAACGTCGCGCTGGCCGAGTCCAACGCAGCCGTGGCGGCCGAGATCGCAGTCGCCCTGGCCCGATACCCTGACCCGCTACGGGAGGCCGGCCCATGAGCTACGGAGCGGAAGTTTGGGCAGCAGCGCCTCCGGTCTCGGACCTGCCCCGCTACGGGAGCCAGCCCGTGAGCGACGAGCTGCTGTTGCGGATCGTCACCGACCCGGACGTGATCGCCGATCCGTACCCGCTGCTGCGGGAGCTGCGTGAGACGTCGCCGGTGCACAAGACCGGTTTCGCCGACTTCTGGATCCTCACTCGCTTCGAGGACTGCCGGACTGCCCTGCGCGACCAGCGGTTGGGCAGTCCCGAGCCCGGCGAGGAAGCACCCTCGCTGCTGGGTTCGTCCCGCCAGCGCAGGGCGGACGTCCCCCGCTCGTTGCTGTTCCTGAACCCTCCCGACCACACCCGGATCCGGTCGCTGGTGAGCCGCGCCTTCACGCCCCGCCGGGTGCAGAGGCTGCGGCCGGCGGTCGAGGCCATGACCGAGGAGCTGCTCGAGCCGATGGCCGAGGCACAGGAGTGCGACCTGATCGACGCGCTCGCCTTCCCGCTTCCCGCCAACGTGATCAGCGAACTCGTCGGGGTGCCCGTCGCCGACCGGGACTGGCTCCGGCCGCTGGTGTCGGACCTGGCGGCCACGCTCGAGCCGACCCGGCAGCCCGGCGAGACCGAGCGGGCCGAGGCAGCCTCGAAGAAGGTGAACCGGTACCTGAATGAGCTGATCGACCGTCGCCGGGACGAACCGGCCGACGACCTGCTGTCGGGTCTGATCGCGGCCAGCGACGGCGAGGATCGCCTCACCCAGCCGGAGGTGGCCGTCACGGTGTCGCTGATCTACGCGGCCGGCTTCGAGACCACCATGAACCTGATCGGCAACATGGTCCACACCCTGATGCGCCATCCCGATCAGCTGGCCCGGCTGCGGGCCGACCGCTCGCTGGTGCCGTCCGCGGTGGATGAGGTGCTCCGCTTCGAGCCACCCGTGCAGGTCGACGGCCGCTACGTCCGCGCCGAGGTCGAGATCGGCGGTCACACCATCCCCCGGGGTCACGGAGTTCTGACGCTGCTGGGAGCGGCCAACCGCGATCCGTCCGCGGTCGACGATCCCGATCGCTTCGACATCGGCCGCAGCGAGGTGCCGATGCTGTCGTTCGGGTCGGGGATCCACTACTGCCTGGGCGCGGCCCTGGCCCGACTGGAGGGCCAGGTGGTGCTTCAGGCGCTGCTGGACCGGTTCGGAACGTGGACCCCCCTCGACGACGACCCGCCCTGGAAGCGGAGGCTCACCCTCAGAGGTCTGGCCAGCCTGCCCGTGGCGTTCAGTTAGAGGCCGAGCGGACAGATCGCAGCGCACTAGGACATCGCGAGGTATCGAGCGAGGCCGTGGCCCGAGCGGCCCGTGAGCGAAGCGAACAAGAGCGGGGGTGACACCGCTGCGACACGACGGGCTCTCGCCTATCCGCGCTCGCTCTAGTAGCCCTTCCACTGGGGCGGGCGGCGCTCCTGGAAGGCGGCCACCCCCTCGGCGGCGTCCTCGGTGCCGGCGTTGAGCTCCACCGCCACCGCCTCGTCGTGGGCCATCGAGACCCGGTCGGCGTCCAGGCTGCGGTTGACCAGCCACTTGGTCAGCGCGAACGACCGGCTCGGGCCGGTGGCCAGGCGCGCGGCCCACTCGGCCGCAGCCCCCTGCACCTCGTCGTGGGGCACCACGCGGTTCACCAGCCCGAACTCGTGGGCGGCCTCGGCCGGTAGGTCCTCGCCCAGCAGGAACAGCTCCATGGTGCGGCGCACGCCGATGATCCGGGGCAGCAGCCAGGGCCCCAGAGCGTCGGGCACCAGGCCCCGCCGGGCGAACACCTCAACGAACTTGGTCCGGTCGCCGGCGATTACCAGGTCGCAGGCCAGTGCCAGGTGGGCGCCCATTCCGGCCGCGGTGCCGTTGACGGCCGCGATCACGGGCACGTCGCAATCCAGCAACGCGGCGAACAGCGAGTGCTGGCCGTCGAGCATCATGCGCCGGACATCGCCCGCAACCCTCTCGGGCACCTCGGTTGAGCGGTCGGCGTCGGCGTAGGAGTGGCGAAGGTCGGCGCCGGTGCAGAAGAACCGGTCGCCAGATGCGGTGATCACCGCGGCGCGGGCCCGGTGGCTGGTGTTGAGCCCGTTGAGGACGTCGCGCAACCGGTCGCGGCACGGCGGGGTCAAGGCATTGCCGGCCTCGGGCCGGTCGATCGTGATCCACGCCACCGAGTCCCGGTAGTCGAGCCGGACCTGCTCGTCGAGGGGTCGCTCCGCGCTCACAGCCGGCCAACTTACTCGCCTCCGTGCCGATCTCGGGAGGTCTTTGTGCCCTGGGCCCGCACAACTCGTACCAAGAATCAGGGACGCTGGCAGACTGCCACACATGGCGAACACCGAAGCGCTGGGCCTGTGGGCCATAGCCGAGGCCGATCCTGACTTCCTGGCTGTCGTCGATCCCGAGCACAACCAGTTGACCTACGCCGAGTTGGCCGCACTGACCAACCGGATCTCGCGAGGCCTTCGAGCGGCCGGACTCAGCAAGGGCGACCAGGTGACGACACTGCTGCCCAACTGCTTCGAGCAGCTGGCGCTGTGCCTGGCCGCCTACCAGAGCGGCCTGTATGTGACCACCATCAACTGGCATTTCGTGGGCGCGGAGATCAACTACATCGTAAACGACGCCGAGACCAAGGCGTTCATCGTGCACGAGCGCTTCGGTGACGAGGCCGCCAAGGCGCTCGACGGCTGCGTCGTGGGCGCCGAGAACCGCTTCTGTGTAGGGGGGCCGGTCGAGGGCTTCCGGCCGTTCGGCGAACTCACCGCCGGCCACAGCGGCGAGCGGCCCGATCCGGAGCATCTGGCCACCGGATCGTTCATGTTCTACACGTCGGGAACCACCGGCCGGCCGAAAGGCGTGCGGCGGGCGCTGGATCCGCGGCCCCCCGACGAGGCCGCGTCGACCTCGGGCATGCTGCTGATGCTGTTCGGCTCGAAGCCCCACGACGGCAACGTGCAGATCACCCAGGCGCCGCTGTACCACACCGCGGTCAACAACTGGACCACGATGTCGCTGCATATGGGCCACTCCGTCGTGTTGATGGACCGCTGGACCGCCGAGGGGGCGCTGGAGCGCATAGAGCGATACCGGGTGACCACCTCGCACATGGTGCCCACCATGTTCAACCGGCTGCTGCAGCTCCCCACCGATGTGCGCTCCCGCTACGACGTGTCGTCGCTGCGATCGATGGTGCACGCCGCCGCGCCGTGCCCGGTCGAGACCAAGCGGCGAATGATCGAATGGTGGGGCGACTCCATCTGGGAGTACTACGCGGCCACCGAGGGCGGCGGCACCGTGGTCTCGGCCGCGGAGTGGATGGAGCGGCCCGGCACGGTCGGCAAGGCCTGGCCCAGCTGCGAGGTGATCGTGGTCGACGGCGACGGCAACGGCCTGCCGCCGGGCGAGTCGGGCACCGTGTACATGAAGATGCCGGGCGCGGTCTTCGAGTACAAGGGCGACGAGGCCAAGACCGCGGCCAGCCGACTGCGGGACTTCTTCACCGTGGGCGACGTCGGTTACCTAGACGACGACGGCTACCTGTTCCTCAACGACCGAGCCAGCGACATGATCATCGTCGGCGGTGTGAACGTCTACCCCGCGGAGGTCGAGGGCGAGCTGGTGCAGCATCCCGCGGTGGGCGACGCGGCCGTGTTCGGGGTGCCCAACCCCGACACCGGCGAGGAGATCAAGGCCGTGGTCGAGCTGCGCGAGGGGTGGGAGCCCGGCGACGGCACCACCGAGACGATCCTGGAATGGCTGCGCGACCGCATCGGTCGCCAGAAGCTGCCCCGGTCGATCGACTACACCACCGAGATGCCCCGCGACCCCAACGGCAAGCTCTACAAGCGCAAGCTGCGGGACCCCTACTGGGAGGGCCAGGAGCGGGCCATCTGAGCCGGCCGCAGCACCGCATCGCGGGCCTCTCCGGCGGTCCGGTCGTCCGGTCTGGCGGATGGGGCGTGATACTTGGGGCATGACAGATGCCAGCACCATCTCCGACGCCGAGGTCGTGCGAGCCCATCGCTCGCTCGGGCTGACGGCCGACGTCGCCGACGAGGACGCGTACACCAATACCGTCGAGCGCTTCCGGGCCCGGCGAATCGCCCTGCCCACCTTCGCGGAATTGCGCGACCCGTCCACCATTCCCGCAGCCCGGCTGGCCGCCCTCGCCGGGGTGGACCGCAACGAGCCCGACGCGGCCAACCTGTTCCGGGTCCACTGGTTCGGGCGCCTCGACGGCAGCGGCCCCCACGACGTGCCCGACTATGTGGAGCTGCCGCCGGAGATGACCGGCGTCGATGCCCGCATCGTGCTGGCCCTGGGCAACCGCTTTCCCATGATCCGGGCTCACAAGGTGCTGGCCGCCTACGCCTGCCTGGCCCCGAGGCTGGTCACCGGCCAGTTCGACCCGACCCGGCATCGGGCGGTGTGGCCCTCCACCGGCAACTACGCCCGCGGCGGGGTGGCCATCAGCCGGATCATGGACTGCCGGGGGGTGGCCGTGCTGCCCGCAGGCATGAGCAAGGCCCGCTTCGACTGGCTGGAGCAGTGGACGCTCGACCCGGCCCATGACATCGTGCGCACGCCCGGCACCGAGTCGAACGTCAAGGAGATCTACGACGCCTGCAACGAGATGGCCCTGGACCCACAGAACGTGATCGTCAACCAGTTCTCGGAGTTCTCCAACCACCTGGGCCACTACAGCGTTACCGGCGCGGCCTTGGAGCGGCTCTACGAGCATGTCGCCGCCGACCGGCCGGGCTCCCGGCTGGCCGCCTACGTATCGGCGTCGGGATCGGCCGGCACGCTGGGTGCGGGCGACTACCTCAAGGATCGCCACGGGTGCCGGATCGTGGCCGCCGAGGCTCTGGAGTGCCCGACACTGCTGGAGAACGGCTACGGCGAGCACAACATCCAGGGCATCGGCGACAAGCACGTGCCGCTGATTCACAACGTGATGAACACCGACGACATAGTGGCGGTCAGCGACGTGTGCACCGACTCGCTCGACGTGCTGTTCAACACCCCGGCCGGACGGGACCATCTGGTGGACCGGGCCGGGCTCGACGCCGGCATGGTGGGGCTGCTGACCCATATGGGCTACTCGTCGTCGTGCAACGCGCTGGCTGCCATCGCGGTGGCCCAGGCCCATGACATGGGCCGCGACGACGTGATCGTGACGGTGGCCACCGACGGCTCCGAGCTGTACGACGCCGAGCGGGAGGCCTACATCGGGCGCCACTTCCGGGGCGGCTACGACGATGTGGCCGCCGCGTCGACCTTCGGCCGGGGGCTGCTCGACGGCGCGGGCGGCGAGGTGCGCCATCTGGCCTGCTCGGAGTCGCAGCGCCGACGGATCTTCAACCTCGGCTATTTCACCTGGGTGGAGCAGCAGGGCACCGCCTTCGAGGACTTCGTGGCTCGCGGCGACCAGCGGTTCTGGGACGGGATGCGCCACTTCGTCGACGACTGGGACGAGCTGATCGTCGAGTTCAACGGCCGCACTGGCGCCCGCGACGACGACTGAGCGCTCCCGGTATCAGTTATGGCGTCAACGTTCGAGGACTACGCCGAGCGGCTCGAGGCGCGCCGGCTCGCGCCCGGCGGCGTGGCGGCATCCGACGCGGTGGCGACCGCGATCGGCGAACTCGACGCGGCCGTTGCCGCGGTGGAGGGACACGGCTTCGAGCCCACCCCGTTCGCTCCGGCCCCGGAACTGGCCGAAGCGGTCGGTATCGGCGACGCCGAGCTGTGGATCAAGGACGAGACGGGCAACGTGTCCGGTTCGCACAAGGCCCGGCACCTGTTCGGCGTGGCTCTGGCACATCGGCTGGGAGCTTCCGACGGCGACAGCAGCGACGCCGCGCCCTACGCCATCGCCAGCTGCGGCAACGCCGCACTGGCCGCGGCGGTGGTAGCCCGGGCCGTGGGCCGGCGGATCGATGTGTTCGTGCCGACCTGGGCCAACGAAGCGGTGGTCGACCGCATAACCGAACTGGGGGGCCGGGTGGTGCGCTGCGAGCGCCGGCCGGGCGTGCCCGGCGACCCCGCCCACCACGCCATGCTGGCCGCCATCGAAGCCGGCGCGGTTCCGTTCTCGTGCCAGGGGACCGAGACCCCGGCCACCATCGACGGCGGCCGGACTCTGGCCTGGGAGATGGTCGATGCGCTGATCGAGCACGACGGCGGTGCTCCCGCCCGCCTCGATCGGCTGTTCGTGCAGGTCGGCGGGGGCGCGCTGGCCACCGCTGTGGTGACTGGGCTGGCCGCCGCGGTGGACCGGGGCGATCTTGCCCGCCTACCCGTCGTGCACGCCGTGCAGCCGCAGGGAAACCATCCGCTGGTGCGGGCCTGGGACACGCTGGCCCTTGAGTCGCTCACGCCGGAGCGCGCTCCGAACACTCGGGACAGCTCGTACTTCCTGGACCGGATTGTCCGCGCTCAAGCCGTCCCTACGGGCGCCCTGGACAACGGGAGACGCGCCGCCATTGCCGAGTCGATCGGTCCGGCTACCGGAGAGCGGCTACAGGAGCTAGTGGACCTGCTGCGCTACGATCCCGAGCGCTACATGCGGGCGTGGGAGAAGGAGCCGGTGTCTTACGCATCTGGAATCCTCGATGACATCACCTACGACTGGGTCGACGTAGTCGAAGCAATGCTGGCGACCGGAGGATGGCCCCTGGTCGCTTCCGAGGACGACTTCCGGCAGGCCCACCGGCTTGCTCACGAGCACACGGGCATCGACGTGTGTCCCACGGGGGCGTCGGGCCTCGGCGGCCTGCTGGCCCTCACCGCGGCGAGCGGCGGCTCCGGCTCCACGGGCATGTCGCCCGGCGAGCGGGTGGCGGTGCTGTTCACGGGGCAGATGCGCCCCGGCGATGCCGACCCGCTAGAGGCCGAGCGGACACGGAGCGATTCATGAGGATCTTGGCGAGGCGCCAACCGAGGCCGTGGCCCGAGCGGCCCGTGAGCGAGGCGAACATGAGCGGGAGTGACACCGCTGCGGCGCGGCGGGTCCTCACCCGTTCGCGCTCGCTGATGGCGGACGGGGAGTAGCCGGACGGTGGCAGCAATGGGGGAGGACCGGCAGGGCGCGGGCGAGGCGCCGCGGTTCGCGATCGATTACAGGGCGCTCGAGTCGATCGACCCCTTGCTGGGCAAGCGGCACCGTCACACCGTCGACGTGCTGATATGGACGATGCTGGCGGGGCGCCAGATGGAGGCGTGGCTGTCGGAGACGCTGGCCGCCCGCCAGCTCGACACCTCCAGCTACTTCGCCCTCAGCGCGCTGTGGCTGGCCGGCCCGCCGCACCGGATGACCACGGGCGAGCTGGCCCGGCGCATAGTGCAGACCTCGGGCGGGGCCACCAAGACGACGCAGCGCCTGGTCGGCATGGGGCTGGTGCGCAGAGTGGCCGACCCCGACGACGGCCGTCGCAGCCTCCTGGAACTGACACACGAGGGCTTGAGCGTGGCCCGAGAGACCCTGGACGTGGCCCTCGAGGCCTTCGACGCCGAGATCGGCGCGCTCGACGAGGCCGAGCGCGAAGGCCTGGCCGCGGCGGTGCAGCGTCTAGTGGTCCAGTTGAGCGAGCGGCTCAGCCGCTGACGCCGGCAACGGCAGCTTTCGCCTCGTCCACGGCAGCCCGCAGGTCGGGGAGTTCGGCCTCGACGGCTCCGTTCCGGTCGAGGAAGACGAACACCATACGAGCTACGGGCTCGCTGGTGACTGCCTCCAGAGCGGCCGCGTAGGCCGCGCCCTGGAGCCGGTAGCGGGCCAGCTTGGCGTCGATGCCGTCATCGCCGGCGACGGTGTCGGTCTTCCAGTCGACCACCACTAGGCCCTCGGCGCCGCGGTAGGCCAGGTCGATGTAGCCCTCCAGGAGGCGGTCGCCGAAGGGAGCGGCCACGAACAGCTCCCGCCAGTACTCGGAGGCGGCCGCCTCCCGGGCCACGCCGGTGCCGAGCGCGGCCCGGGCCAGTTCTGTCACCGCCCTGGTCCGCCCGCTCACGCCTTCTGCTGAGGCCTGGCGGGCGGCGAGCGCTTCGAGGCCGCTACCCGAAGCCAGGTCCACGTCCTGTAGCACGCCGTGAACCGCCCGGCCCACTGCGGTACCGTACCGACCCTTGCTCCAGGGGGGCGGCTCGGAGTCGTCGGGGTCCTTGTCCAGGCCCGGGTCGTCGGCCGCCGTTTCGCCGTCACCGGCTGACAGCGCAGTGGGCGACACCGCCAGCGGCACCGCGGCCAGCGCCAGGCAGCGATCGCGCTCGTGTTTCCACTCGCCGCGCTCGGGCAGCGGAGCCCGCGGCGGCTCCGCTGGAGCGGGCCGCCCGTCGGCCGGGACCCCACCCTCGTCGGTCGGGGCTAGGAAGGTCGAGCCGTGCACGGCCCCGGCCCCGGCCGCTCCCGCATCGGCCAGAGCCCAGGCTGCGGAGTTCACCTTGCTGCCGGTCTCGCCGGGATCCCTGCGATGCAGGCTCACCACCAAGTGGTCGCGGGCCCGGGTGCAGGCGACGTACAGCAGCCGGAGGCGCTCATGGGCGTCCATCTGCTCGTCGATCGGCTTCCACGCCTCGTAGTTCTCGGACTCGATCCCTCCCCGCAGCCTCACCACCGGCTCTCCCGATGCGTCGAAGGGGGCGGGAGCGCTGAGCCTGGCGGTCATGCCCGACAGGACCACGACGGGGAACTCGAGGCCCTTGGCGGCGTGCACGGTGAGGATGCGCACGCTGTCGTCGTCGGTCTCGGGCAGGATCGTCTCGGTCACTCGGGCGTTGTCGGCGCCTTGCAGCCGGGCCCATGCCAGGTAGTCGCGCAGGTTGGTGCCGCCGGCGTCGGCCCAGGCTCGGGCCTGGTCGATCACGAACCTGAGCCGTCTCCACACGTCGCGTGGCCGCCCGCCGGCCACTGCGGTCTCGAAGGCGCCGCGCTCGCGAACCAGCCGGTCGATCAGGGCGGGTGGGCTGGTCCAGCGCTTGGCCCGGTGGAGCTCGGCGAGGTGGGCGATCCCCTCGGCCACCGGGTGGTCCGCCGGCGCGTCTTCGGGAAGCCTGCGAAGCAGCGAGAACCTGCCCCGGCAGGCCAGGCGCCAGTGAGCCAGGTCGTCGTCGCCGCAGCCGTAGAGCGGGGAGCGCAGGGCGGCGACCAGGGCGAGTTCGTCGGTGGGGTCGACCACAGCCTGAAGGGCCGACAGCACGTCTCGCACCTCGCGGGTGCTGTACACCAGCGAGGAGGACTCGGCCCGGTAGGGGATTCCGGCTGCGTCGAGGGCGTCCTCGAGGTCGCCCAGGCTGAGCCGGGACGGGATGAGAATGGCGATGTCCCCCAGCCGGGCGGGTCGGGGCGCCGGCTCGGCCGGTGACCCCCCATCGACATCCCATCGGTCCCGCAGGGCCGCGGCCACAGCCTGCGCGACCGACTTGGCCTCCCGCCGGCGCAGTTCGCCGGCGGAGGCCCTGCCCTCGATGTCGATCGGTTGCGCGCCCAGGACCGTCACCGCAGGCCCCCGTCGGACCGGCTCGCGGACCGCGCCCAGCGGCGCGTACTCGGGCTGGCTGCCCTCCACCGGCTGGATCAGCTCTCCGAACACGGCGTTGACCCAATCGATGATCGGCCGTGTGGAGCGGAAGTTGGTCGCTAGACCCTCGATCCGGCCCCGGTCCTGGCCGCTCGTCCAGTCGCGGGCTTCCAGGAACGTGGCGATGTCGGCTCGGCGGAAGCGGTAGATGGACTGCTTGGGGTCGCCGACGAAGAACAGGCGGCCCGGATCGGGGAGGCGGTGGCCGGGGCGGGGTCGCCACAGCCCAGCAGAGCGGCCAGCTCGACCTGTATCGGGTCGGTGTCCTGGAACTCGTCGATGAGCAGGCACCTGTAGTGGTCGCGCAAGGCCGCCCGCACCGCCGGTCCGTGGGTGTCGTGGCGCAACACCTGGCGGGCCCGAACCAGCAGATCGTAGAACTCGAGGCGTCCCCTGGCTCGCCGCTCCTCCGCGGCGCTCAGCGTGAACACGGTCAGCCGGGCCACGAGGCGCCTCAACGCAGCCTCCGCAGCCGATCGGAGCGCTCGTTCGCAGACCGCTTTCAGGCGCTTGATGCCGTCGCGGGCGTTCTGAACCTGGCCGTCCCAGCTGCAGGCCTTGCCGAGGTTGGTGCCCTTGCATTCACGCTCCAAGGCCAGCAGCGCCTCGATCCGGTCGGTGCGGTCGGCCGCGACCACGTCGGTGGGGGCAGCCTCGCCGGTCACGGCCAGCAGCCGGCTGCGGTGCTTGGCGATCGTGTCGATGCGGGCCAGGAGTTTGTCACCGGGGTCCGTGCAGAAGGCGCGGATGCCGACCAGCGGGTCGAGTGCCGTGAGCGCTTCGGTGACATCGATGGGTGGAAGGTCGGGCTCGTGGTGGAAGTCCCAGATCTCGAGGCGGTCCCAGTTCTCGTTCAGCTGCACGGCCAGTGCCCGGATCTGGTTGAGTCGCACGCCCTGCACTTCGAGTCCCAGCAGTGTTGGACCTATAGCGGGCTCGTCGAGCAGCACGTCGAGAAAGTCGCGCCAGCGGAGGTCGAACTCGATCTGGGAGCCGATGTCGTCGAGCACCTCGACGCTTGGAGGCAGCCCCGCTTCCACGGGATGCTCGCTCAGCAGCCTCTGCGCGAAGGAGTGCAGCGTTCCCACCGCGGCGCCGTCGAGTTGCCGGAGAGCGGACTCCGCCGCGGCCGTCCCGAGAGCGCCTCGAGTGTCGGGACTGTGCAGCCGGTCCCGGATCCGGTCCCGCAGCTCGGCGCCGGCCTTCTCGGTGAAGGTGATGGCGGCGATGTTCTCCAATCAGCGCCACCACCCGCTCGACGAGCGCCCGGGTCTTGCCCGAGCCCGCGCCGGCCTCCACGAACAGCGTGCTGTCGAGGTCGGAAGCGATCCGGTCGCGCGCCGCCTGATCGGCGAGGGGCGGTGTCGCGGCGGTCATCACGTCGCTGCCTCGGTGCGCTGAGGGGCGTCGGAGCGATCGCGGTCGGGATCCACAAGGTCGAGGTAGCGGGCCAGGGCCGGA
This sequence comes from Acidimicrobiia bacterium, assembly GCA_021296315.1. Classification (GTDB taxonomy): domain Bacteria; phylum Actinomycetota; class Acidimicrobiia; order Acidimicrobiales; family Aldehydirespiratoraceae; genus Aldehydirespirator. The sequence continues at coordinate 42,821 of JAGWAO010000027.1, forward strand.
TCGTCACGCTTGCGCTGGAAGTCGCGCCACTGGTCGCGAGTGCCCATGCCGTCGGGGTCGCAGTAGCCGCACGGGACCCACGGCCTCCACACCGGCTCGTCGGGGTGCAGCGGGAACACGATGATGGTGTTCACCGCCTTGAGAACCTGCCGGCGAGCGGTGTTGGTGGCGTAGCCGATATCGCTGAACTGTCCCTTGGTCGACACGAACCAGTAGGCGCCGTGCCCGTCGGCGGTGTCTGCGATGCCGAGCAGACTGCGGGCCGCGAGGTCGTAGAGGACGAGTTGGAGACGATGGCCTCCCAGTGTCGGGTCGTCGGGGCCGAGCTTCTGGTAGGCGCGGGCGGAGCCCGTCTTGTAGTCGACCACCAATAGGCCGCCGTGCGGGGTTGCGTCGACGCGGTCGATCGACCCCCGAACGCTCACGGACCGCCCGTTGCCGATCTCGACGCTGACGGGGCCGCTCGCGCTGTGAGGCATTCCGAAGCCGAGCTCGGCGGCCACGGGACGCGATCGGTGGCCGGCCCTCTGCTCGTTGTCGAACTCCAGGAACCGGTCGAGGTCGGCGAGGACCTGGTGGCGGTCGTACGCCCAGTAGAGCCGGCGGCCGACGAGGCCCCGGGCCTCCAGGCGGTCGCACTCCTGCTCCCCGACGGCGGCCAAGCGGGCCAGCCACCGCTCGGGCCAGGGCTCGTCCGGAGCGGGCACGGCGTTGTCGTTGATGGCCTCGGTCAGCCAACGCTCCAGGATCCGGTGAACGAGGCTGCCCCGCTCCAGCGGGCTGATGCGATGATCGTCGTCGCGGTCGTCGACGGCTTCCACTCGCAGCAGGTAGCGCATGAAGTAACTGTGGGGGCAGGTGGCCCAGGCCTCCAGACTCGACGCCGACGTCACCTGATCGCTGCCGGTCGGGTGGGGGAGAGCCGCATCTCTCAGGTCACCGGCGGCGAGGTTGCCGTCGAACCGGGTGAGTCGTCGCGAGAGGCGGGACCGGCGCAACTCGATGCCCCTCTGCAGTTCGACACGCCGGCGAACGCTGGGAAGCCTGATGAGATCGGCCTGGCTGGTGTCGTCGTCACGGCCGCGGCTGTCGTGCCAGTCGAGCAGGCACCTCGTGTCGTACTCGTGTTCGTGGGCTGGGAACGAAGCCCGGCGGAGCCCCGCCACGAACGACGGCACCTCGTCGGGGCTGGTGGCTTGCTCGGTGAGCCACCGGCTCGGCGAGCGGTCCGCGGACCGGCGCAGATCGCCTCTGGGATACAGCAGCAGCGTCTGCTTCGCCGCCGCGACCACGGCGAGCAGCGCCCGATGGTCTTCGCCTGACCGGTCGCCTCGCGCGGGCAGGTCACCGCCGGCGACGCGCCGCTCGCGGTCGGGCAGCAGGGCGTCGTCATCGCGACGCGCCGGGAAGGTCCCCTCGGCCATGCCGCACACCACGGCCAAGTCGAGTTCTACGCCAAGGGCCAGATCCACCGATCCGACGAGCACGCCGGCACCGAGACGGCCGTGCCGGCTGGGGGAGGTCTCCAGTTCGAGCTGCAGCGCTCTGCGGAAGGCGGCCGGTGAGGGGTTGTCGTCGGTGCCGTCGAGGTCGCCGAGCCGGCTGATGGCGCTGTCCACCCGCTCGGCGAGGCCCCGCTCGTCGTCGGGCCAGCGCCGGCGCACCCGGCCCCCGAGGTACTTCTGAACGAGGCGCTGGCACCATGCGGCCAGATCGGCCCAGCTGCGGGGCGCAGGCTGGGGATTCAGGTCGAGGTGCAGTCCCTCCACGAAGGCGCGCAACTCCAGCGCTCGCTCAGCGTCGACACGGATCCGGTCGGCCCTTCGGAGCTGATCCTCATCGTGGCTGAGCCGGTCGGCCTCAGCGGTGCAGTCGGCCGCGTACCGGTCGAGTCGCCGTGTCCAACTGTCGAGCCCCGACTCGACCCGGGCGGCGCGGGCAGCGCGCTCCCAGGCCGCGCTGGGAACACCCCGCCACCGGTGGGAGTCTGCGTTCTCGCCCGAATCGTCGGGCCGCTTAACGCTCACGGGAGCCGCGGCCAGCCAGGCCATCACCGCTCGCCGGGAGAACCCGCTGTCGCGCAGGGCGAGCATGTCGAGCAGCGACCGGCCCAGCAGCGACGTCTCCACTGTCCGGGCGGTGGCGCCGCAGCGCTCGATCCCAGCCGCGTCGAGCGCATCGCCGATGAGGCGGACATAGGGGGTCTCGAGTCCGTACAGGACGGCGCATCGACCCAACGGCGTGCCTGCCCGGGCTGCGCCCACCACGGCCCGCAGCGCGTGGCGCACCTCATCATCCGCGTCGGAGACGCCCAAGGCTGTCACCCCGTCCGCCGGAGGATTCGGCTCGCTGCTGGTGGACGATGTGGATGCGTCGAGGTCGGCGCCGAGCCTTTGGAGGGAAGCCCGGACGGTGGCGTCGGCATCGTCGGCTCCGGTGACCGCGGCGACAATCGTGGTGTCGGTCACCTCGGACACGGCCTGCAGCAAGTGCGCCTGGCTGGCGGTGACGTTCTGGGGAAGGAACACGATCACCCGGCCGAGCCGGTCCCTCGCCTCCGACGGGCGGGCGCGCACCGCGGCCGCGGCCGCCCGGGCCAGTTGCTGCTCGTTGCTGAACTTCTCCCGGAGGGCCGCGGCGACCTCCCGGTGGATCCGCACCACGTCGCGGGCCCTGGGCGACTGGTGCCTCAGTGCGTCGAGCTGGCGGTCCTCGAGCTCCGACAGCTCCCGGTGTGCTCGGGTCAGGGCGTGCTCGGTGGCCGGATGCGTCTCGACCCCGCCGAAATGACCCGGTTCACGGCGCAACGCGGCGCGGACCGCGGCCGCGATGACCGCGTTCGTCACGCCCCGGCGCCCCTGGGCGGCCATCTCAGCCCCCCCGAGGTGCTCGGCGAGGCTGTAGGGCGTGTGGAAGGCAACCGCCGCGATTCCTCTGGTGCCGTTGTGCAAGCGGCGGCCTAGTGCCCGGCGAGCCGCCAGCCCCACATAGTGGCTGGGCACCACCACGGTGACCGGCGCGAGGGCGTCGCCCCCCTTCGCCTGCGCCACGGCCTCGGCGAGCGCCCCATGGGCGGGCGAGCCGTAGGCCGTGGTCACGCATCGCAACGTCATAGAGCCGCACGATACGACAGGGATACGACAGCACACGGGCGGTTGGTCGCGACTCGCTGCCGTCGAGCGGTGAACCTCTGGGCCTTGCAGCCGGGTTGATGATGGTGGGCGGACCGTCGGAGCCCGCCAACTGTCCACGGTCGCGCAGCAGCAGACCGTGTCACGCGTTGCATGCATGCAGTCGGGCACGGGACAGCCGGGGTGATGATGAGCGGCTGCGGTCCAGCGGCTTGTATGGTTTCGGGCCGATGACGTTCTGGCCCTACGTCCATGAAATCCCGACCGGCTCCTTCCAATGAGCGAATTGCGAGACCTTGACGTTGCCTTGGGCCGGCAGGTCCGCGACCGGCGGACGAGGGCAGGGTTGTCTCTCAAGGAACTGGCGGCCAAGGCGGAACTCTCCCCGTCGTTCCTGAGCCAGTTGGAGCGGGGGTTGGCCCGACCCCGGATCACCTCACTCCACCGGGTCGCTCGCACGTTGGGTACGACCGCTCAGGCGCTGCTGTCGACCGAGGAGACGAAGCCCTACTCGTTGGTCCGCCGCAACGATCCCCGCGACGTTGACCATGACATCGACAAAGCCGCCGGTACGGCGCGATCGCTAGTGCGCGACGCCAGGTCGCTGACGGCGCTTGAATTCCGGGGAGTGCCCAAGAGCTTCGGGAGGTACTACGAGCATCCCGGCGAAGAACTGTTGCTGGTAGTTCAGGGAGTGATCGAGAAGGACATAGACGGCGAAGTCATCGAGCTGCGTGCCGGGGATTGCATCTGTTACGACGGCCGTGTGCCTCATCGATCTCGCAGGGTCGGCGAGGAGGAGGCGATTGCCTACTTGATTACTGCCCGGGACGACAATCGCGGCAGCTGAACTTGCAAGCCGCACACGTCCTAGTCGCGGAACCGCGTGGCCTGCCACCTCCCAGAACGCGGCCTTGCTCGCTCTTGCGAGTTTGATTATAGTGAAAGTTGATAGCCAAAAGTTCGTACTATCGAACTAGTCCAGGAGGGAACAACATGAGGCGACTGGTTCTTGTCGTTGCTTCGGCAGCACTGATTGCGGCGGCCTGCGGCGACGACGCGGACGACGAATCCCAACCGACCGCCGAACCCGCGCCGGCCGTTGAGGAGGCGCCCGCGGCCAGCGATGAACCGGAAGAGGCCGTTGAGGAGGCGCCCGCGGCCAGCGATGAACCGGAAGAGGCCGTTGAGGAGGCGCCCGCCCCGGGCGAGGAAGACGTAGATGATGCAGCTGCGACCGAGGAGCCGGCCGACGACGAGCCCGCGGATGCTGCGACGGAGGAGGAGACCAGCCCGATGTCGGTGGACCTTTCCGGTGTTTGTCCCGATCCGCTGGTACTGCAGACCGACTGGTTCCCCTCTCCGGAGCACGGCTACGCCTACCGGTTGATCGGCGACGCAGGCGAACTCGATACCGAGAACGGTGTCTACCGGGGGCCGTTGCTGGCTACCGGCATCGACCTCGAAATCCGTGCCGGCGGTCCCTATCTGGGCTTCGCGCCGACCACTGCGACCATGCAGTTGGACGAGGGGATCCACTTCGGCTACGTCAACACAGATGAGCAGATCGCCGCTTGGGATGTCGTTCCCACCGTGGCGGTGGCCGCCCCCTTCGACACGAATCCCCAGATCCTCATGTGGAGTCCCGAGGAGTACTCATTCTCCAGTTTCGAGGACATCGGTCAATCCGACGCGGCCGTCGTCTACTTCGCTGGAGGGGTCTTCATCGACTACATGGTGGATGCCGGAATCCTGCGCGCCGACCAGGTGGATCCCTCTTACGACGGATCACCTGCTCGCTTCGTGGCGGAGGGCGGTGCGGTGGTCCAGCAGGGATTCGCCACCAGCGAGCCCTGGCTGTATGAGAACGCGCTGGAGGAGTGGGGCAAGCCGGTGGACTTCCTGCTCATCCACGACTCGGGCTTCGAGATCTATGCCCAGCCCCTCGTCGTGCGAGCAGCCGTTCTCGAAGATCTCCGTCCGTGCCTTGAACTGGTAGTTCCGATCTTCCAGCAGTCGGTGATCGACCACTACGCCGATCCCGGCCCGACCGACGCGGTGATCCTGCAGATCGTCGAGGATCTGGCCTCCTTCTGGGTGCTGTACCCGGGCCAGATGGAGTACTCGTCGGCGACCGCCCTGGAGCTCGGCAACGTTGGCAACGGCCCCGACGGCATCGTCGGCAATATGGACGATGCCCGCATGGAAGGAATCGTCCAACTGCTGAAGGATGTTCTTGAGGGCGTGCCCCAGGACATAGAGGCCTCCGACATCTACACCAACGAGTTCATCGATCCATCCATAGGATTCTGAGCGAGCCGAGACCCGACCGGACAGGAGTACAGACCTCGCAAGGAGGACACCCATGACGACTGCCGTGAAGGTCGCGTCGCGGGTCCCGCTCGTGGACTTGTCCGGCGCGTTCGAACCAGGACCACGGCGTGACGAGGTGGTCGATGCGATCCGCCAGGCCTGCGAGGACGTGGGCTTCCTGGTGATCACAGGCCACGGCGTCGCCGACGAGGCGGTGCACGGCATCGACGCCACGTCCCGGGCCTTTTTCGCCCTCTCCGAAGAGGAGAAGCGGGCCTACGTCGGACCGTCGGGCGTCTACCGCGGCTTCACGCCGTCGCAGGCTTCGGCACTGGCGCTGTCACGCGAGGACGAGTCGCTGCCCGATCTGTGCGAGCTCTACACGGTCAACCGGTTCGACGATCCCGAGGTCGCGCTGCGCGCGGGATTGTGCGAGGGGCGGGAGGGGTTCTTTGCTCCGAACATCTGGCCCAACCCTGAGCAGGTGCCGGGCTTCAGGGAGGCCTTCGAGACTTACTACGCAGTCATGGAGGATCTGGCCGCCAAGCTGATGGGGCTCATGGCGCTGGCGCTGGGTCTCGACGAGGACTGGTTCGACGGCAAGATCGCGGACCACATCACCAACCTGACCGTCAACCACTATCCCGCTCTTGAACAGCCCGCTCTACCGGGGCAATTCCGGCGGGGTGCCCACTCCGACTGGGGCAGCCTGACGATCCTGTATCACGACGGCGAGCCCGGTCTGCAGATCATGTCACCTGAAGGTGACTGGGAAGACGTGCAGGTTGTGGCCGACTCGTTCGTGGTGAATCTGGGCGATCTAATGGCGGCGTGGACCAACGACCGCTGGGTCTCGACGCTGCACCGAGTGGTCGTTCCGGAGGGGGACCTCGGCGACCGGATCTCCATAGCGTTCTTCCATCAGCCGACCTACGACGCCCACATCGAGTGCATTCCTACTTGCACGTCGCCAGACGACCCGCCCCGGCACGAGCCCACCACGTCGGGAGGATGGATCCTTTCGATGCTGCAGAAGACGATCTACTGATCGGATTCGTCGGTGGCGGGGCGGACTGACCCAGGAGAGCTCCTGAAGCTCGCGTACGATCAGGCTCGAAGGGGCCTGGCCGAGGGTGGAGTGCCCATCGGTGCCGCTCTAGTCGATCCCGACGGAGCAGTGCTCGGCGCGGGCTGCAACGGCAACGTCCAACACGGGGACTTCCTGCTCCATGCTGAGACCGTCGCCATCCGGGATGCGGGCGCACTGAGCGACTACTCCGGCACGACCCTCGTCACGACTATGACCCCCTGCTGGTACTGCTCTGGGCTGGTGCGGTTCCTCGGGATCGGTGCGGTGGTGGTGGGCGACAGCGAGAGCTGGTCCGACGAGGCGCTGGACTGGCTCGCGACAGCTGGTGTCTCGACCACGCGCCTGCATGATCAAGCCTGTGCCGACATGTTCAACGACTGGATGGCGACCGGCCCCGAGGCGTGGTCGAGCCTGCCGTCGAGCGCGGGCTGACGCAAGAACGAACCCGACTAGTCTGGCGCCAGGCGACGGCAGGGGGTGAGTTGGCCGTGACGGTTTCGACCGGAGTCGTGTCCCGGGTGCCTCTGGTTGACCTGTCGGGCGCGTTCGAGCCGGGGCCGCGACGCGACGCCGCCGTGGACGACATAAGGCGGGCCTGCGAGGACGTGGGCTTCCTAGTGATCACCGGCCACGGCGTTACGGACGAGGTAGTCCGGAGGGTCGATGCGGCCTCGCGCCGGCTGTTCGCACTGCCCTTCGACGAGAAGATGCTCTGGGCTCGCCAGGACGACAACCTGCGGGGCTACGTGCCGTTGAGGAGTTCGGCCCTGGCGCTGGCCCACGACGAGGTGACGCCCCCGGACCTGGCCGAGCTGTACAGCATCAGCCGCTTCGACGACCTCGAGGCCGCTGGTCGGGCCGGCTGGCGCGAGGGTCAGGACGAGGGGAGGTCGGCGTTCTTCGCACCCAACGTGTGGCCCGACCCTGAGAGGGTCCCCGACTTCCGGGAGGCTCTCGTTGCCTGCTACGCGGTGCTGGAGGACCTGGCCGCCAAGCTGATGCGGTTGATGGCGCTGGCGCTGGACCTGGACGAGCACTGGTTCGACGACAAGATCGTCGAGCACATCACCGGCCTCGCCGTCCTTCACTATCCGGCCCTGGAGCAGCCGCCGCTGCCGGGCCAGTACCGGCGGGGGCCCCACACGGACTGGGGCAGCCTGACGATCCTGTACCACGACGGCCAGCCGGGGCTGCAGATCCTGTCACCCGAGGGCCAATGGGAGGACGTGCCTAGTGTGGCCGGTTCGTTCGTGGTGAACCTCGGCGACCTGATGGCGGCGTGGACCAACGACCGCTGGGTGTCGACGCTGCACCGGGTGATCGCGCCCGAGGGCGTCACTGGCGAGCGCATCTCGGTCGCCTTCTTCCACCAACCCGCCTACGACGCCCTCATCGAGTGCATCCCCACCTGCACGTCCCCCGACGACCCGCCCCACCACGAGCCGGTCACCTCGGGTGAGTGGATTCGCCTGATGATCGAGAAGACCACCTACTGAGCGACCCGATCAACTTCCAGGCTGGTCGCCTGCCCGGGCACACGCGATCCGGCGGCGCGGGCGTCAGTCCCAGTCCGCGATGCCGTCGAAGCCCGCGATGCTGGAGGGCCGAAGCCGTACCAGGCACTCGCCGGGCACACCGTTGCGGGCGCCGTAGGCCTGGGCCTGGTCGGCGCCCATGTAACGGCCGCCGACGAGGGTGGCGACCCGCAGCAACTCGTCCGGATCCTCGGTTATCTCTACGGTTCCGTCAACCTTCACGAACGAGTAGGGCGGCTCCTCGACGTCGACCACCAGCGAGATGCGGGGCTCGCGCCGCATAGCTCGGGACTTGCCGGCTTCGGCGCTGGTGTTGAACAGTAGGTCGCCGTCTTCGACGATGAACCAGATGGGGGCAACGTGGGGCCGTCCGTCGGAGGCGACCCAGGCCGCCTTTGCCGTGCGGGTGCCGGTGGCGAGGAACTCCAAGGCCTCCTCGGTGGTCATCTCCTGCATGGCTGTCCTCCGCTCATGGAACTTCCGGCGGCTATAGGGAACTACTCCCCACTTCTACCGGAATTTCGCTTCGGCGGGCAGGTCGGTGATGAACATGTGTCCGGGCTCGTGGGTGATGGCGAGTTCGGGACGGGCTTTGGCGATCGCCAGCTGTGGCGTCACGCCGCAGGCCCAGAACATGGGCACCTCGCCGTCGTGGATGTCCACGGGATCGCCGAAGTCCGGCGTGTGCAGGTCGGCGATGCCGAGGGCGGCAGGGTCGCCGGTATGGACCGGTCCGCCGTGGGCTTGGGGGTAAGCGTCGGTGATCCGCCGGGCCCGATCAACTGACTCGGCGGGCATCGGCCGCATTGACACGACCAAGAGTCCGGCGAAGTCCCCGGCTGACTCGCACAGGCGGTTCGTGATGTACATGGGCACGTTGCAGTCCTGCTCGACATGGCGGACCGGCAGGCCGGCCCGGACGAGGGCGGTCTCGAAGCTGAAGCTGCATCCCAGCAGCACGGCCACCAGGTCGTCACGCCACCAGGCGGTCGCGTCAGTGGCCGAGTCGGCGTGGTCGCCGTGGATGAACAGCCGGTACCGGGGCACGTCGGTGCGGAGGTCGCTGCCGGGCGCGGAGCGCACGGCCTCGGTGCCCCGCTCCACGACCTCCACGATCGGGCACGGCTTGGGATTGCGGGCCGCGAACGCCACGAAATCCGAGGCCACGGCCCGGGGCAGCGCCACCAGGTTGGCCTGCACGCATCCCGGGGCAAGATGAGCGGTGGGTCCGGCGTGCTCCCCGGCCCGGATCGCCAGCCGTGCCCGCCGTGCCCGGCCCGTGAGGGGCGGCTCGCCAGTCGGCTCGTCCCGGCAGCTCACGGGATCGAAGCTACTGAAGCGCCATGTTCCTGGCCTGCTGCTCGGAACTCGCCTAGGGGACGTACTCGTAGACGGTGTTGGACCGGGTGGCAGCCGGGTCGTCGGAATCGAGATGTTCGACGATGGCCATCCGCCGCACGCCGCAGTCGCCGAAGTCGTCGCAGCTGATCGACCCGATGATCCCGCCGTATCCGGACACGCCGTCGAGGTACTCGCGCACTCCCGCCAAGTCGATCACGAGCGACTCGCCCTCGGGCCGCGAGGCCGCCTCTATCGCCTCGAGCAGCAGGGTGGTCGCGTCGTAGGCGTGCGCCCAGAAAGCCGCCTCCGGCGCCGTGCCGTAGGCGTCCTCGTACTCGGCCAGCAGGTCGGCACCGTGCCTGCCGGTGCTCTCGTTGGCGTTCATGCCGAAGCTGAGGTTCGGCCCGGACAGGAACATCCCCTCGGACTCCTGCAATCCCAGGAACGCGTCCGACAGCAGCCCGTCGCCAGAGAGCCGAAGCACGCCGTCGAGGCCCGGCACGTCCGGCAGTTGCTGCACGATGGCGGCGCCCACCGTCCGCGAGACGGGGAGGAACAGCGCCTCTGGCGAGCCGGCTACCAGGTCGGTGAGCGTCGGCACCAGGTCGGTCTCGTCGCGGGCGACCACGCCGACGCCGGTGACCGAGCCGCCGAACTCTTCGAAGGATGCGGCGAACGCCTCGGCGAGACTCTGGGTGTAGGCGTCGCCGTTGTGGATCGCTGCGACCGCGTCGACGCCCTTCTCCTCGCGGAGGAACTGCGCCATCGTCCTTGCCTGGTACAGATCGTTGTCCGCAGTGCGGTAGTAGCCCTCGTGGTGGTCGGAGCTCGGGTTGCCGGCCAGGTCGGAAGTGAGTCGGGGGGAGGTGTTCGACGNNNGCGCCGGTCACCAGCGGAGCGGCGGTGACCGCGGCCGCAGAGCACGTCGTGCCGATCACGCCGATCACGTCGGCATCGGCGGCGATCTCACCTCCGGCCCGTTCACCGCCCTCGGGCGAGCAGCCGTCGTCGACTGGCGTGCCGAGATCCACGTCGAAACCGTGAATCGTCCCGTAGTGGCCGACGGCGAGCCGCACGACCTTCTCGTTCGTCGGACCGGAACCGGCGTCGCCGCTCAGCGCCAGGACCGACCGGATCTGGATGGCCTCCCCCCGGCCGACCTCCACGACGCCGAGTGACCCGTCGCCCAGAGCGTCGCCGGCCCCGCCGTCGTCGCCAGCCCCGTCGCGGCTGCCGCTGCATGCTCCGGCTGCCAGGGCCACCGCCGCCACAACGGACAGAGCCGCTGCCAGTCGACACCGGCCCCCGGCCATGATCGTGGGGCGCAGGGCGCTCACAGATGCGAGGCTACCAATGACTCGATCTCCTGTGAGTGTCCGCGCACCCGAGGAGAGCAGCCCCCGAGCCCGGCAGATCTCGCGCACACTCTGCGGCGCATCGGATGCCACGCCCGTCACCCCCTGGCTTCGCCGCGGTCGTTGAGGACGGCTAGCAGGGCATTGAGTAGCGGCAACTGGCCCTTGTGCAGCTTCGTTCGAGCCGCATGGATCGCCCACCAGGCCGCCTTGTCCACCTCCGGGTACTCGCGGACCCGGCCCGAGCCGGGAGGCCATTCGAGTTCGAAGGTGTTGCTGGCTACGTGCGTGGCGTCGAAGTCCGCCTCGAGCGCCCATGCGCTGATCCGTTTGCGGCCGGCCGGGCCGAACTCGCCGAGGAAGAGCCTCGACCCGTGCGGCGGCGGAGATCCCAACTCCTCCTCGAACTCCCGCAGGGCCACGGTCTCGGCGTCCTCGCCCTCGACGTACTCGCCCTTGGGGATCGACCAGGCGTGGGCGTCCTTGTTGGCCCAGAACGGCCCTCCGGGATGTACCAGTAGCACCTCGGTCTCACCGTCGGCGTTCCGCCGGTGAAGTATCAGCCCGGCGCTCCTCTTGCTTGCCATTGCGTGCTGCGATTCCGTAGACGAGTCTTCTGGACAATACGCTGCACATGAGGGGTCCAGCCGAGAGGGAGCCATGAGCGATCAGGACCGGGCAGCCGACAGAGCCGCCAGGGTGGCCGACGCCATGGAAGACATCGCCAAGATCGACGCCCACGGCCGCGAGCACGGGGGCATCGACCGGGCCGGCCTGGAGCGCATCAAGGAGCGGCTGCTGCAACTGGCCGAGCGTGAGGACCTCTTCAGTGACGAGGACTTCCCCCCTCCGGGCACTCCCGACACGTCGTTCAGCTACCGCATCGCGCAGAACGACGAGGACGAGCTGGCCCTGTACGTCCAGTGCGTGGGCGCCGGAACATCGGCGCCGCCGCATGAGCACAGGACCTGGGCGGTGATCGTGGGAATGCGCGGTCAGGAGCTGAACCGCCTTTACGGCCCCTGCGCGGGCGGAGTCGAGCCGCAGGTGCAGCGCGAGGTGATGGTCGAGCGGGGCACGGGCGTGGCGATGCTCCGCGATGACGTGCACTCGATCCACATCGAGGGCGCGGCGACCAACTTCCACTGCTACGGCCTCGCCCTCGAACGGCTCACCGGCCGCCTGTTCTGGCACGCCCGAAGCGGCCAGTGGCGGGTCTACGACGACGACAGTCAGATAGTCGAAGCCCGCCCCGGCCGGATAAGGGGCTGAGCACAAGGGTGAGAGCCCGTCGCGTCGCGGCGGTGTCAATCCCGCTCTTGTTCGCTTCGCTCACGGGCCGCTCGGGCCACGGCCCCGCTCGGCCGGTCGCGAAGATTCGAACGACACTCGAAGCGGAAGCGGTCTAGTCGGCTCCGCGGCACGTTCTTCAAGCAGGGAGGCTCAGTCGGCGGTGCCGCGTGGCACGATCCACTGGTTGGGTTGGCCGGTTGCCGCCGACACCATCTCGAAGTCGGCGTCGTAGTGCAAGACGGTGAGGCCGCGGCTCTCGGCTATCGCGGCAACGAGAGCATCGACCAGGGAGAGGGCCCGGTGGAGACCCCGGCCAGCTAGGAGCCGCTGGAGTTCCAACGCCCTCTGATGGTCGCCCTCGGTCGCGGGCGCCGACTCGAAAGCGTCGACGCGGCTCATGATCGCATCGTGATCGCCTGCACTGCGGGCCGTGAAGCCGAGTTCGAAGGCTACGGGCGCGCACAGCGCCACCTGGCTCTTCGCGGCCAGCGGCGCGAACGCGGCCGCAACATGAGGACGGTCGAGCCGGCTGAACGCGCTGGTGTCGGCCAGATACACAGCGCGGGCCAATGTCAGTCGTCTCCTCCCCAGGCGCCCTCGATGACGTCGAAGTCGAACCGGCCCGGCTCTGAGAGCAGAGCCATCAGTTCGAGGCGGCGTCGGGCGTTGACGATCTCTCGCAGCGCGGCATCGATGGTGTCGCGCAGAGTCGCCGTGCCCAGGATGTCGGCGGCCTGCGCCGCAATATCCCTATCGATCTCAACAGATGTCTTACTCACGCATCTGAGGATATCAACCTACCCGGCAACTAATATCGATGACAGCGTCAGTTGCGTGACTTGGTGGTGCGGTAGGCGGCTACCACGGGCTCCAGCTCCGCCGGGGTGGCGCCGTGCATGATGACGGCGTCGCAGCCGAGGTCGAGCTGGTGCTGTACGGCGCGGGCGCACTGCTCGGGGGTGCCGGTGGCGCTCGGGGCGAACCACTCGGTCGGGATGACCTCGGCCAACTGCTCCAACTCCTCGGTTGTGGCCCCGGCGTCGATCGCTCCTCGGCCGCCCGTCACCACCGGGTGCTCCCGGAATCGCTGGAGTGCAGCCAGGTCCCACCGGTTGGTGTTCACCAGCAGCTCCCCGTAGCCCTGCAGGTACGTGGACAGCCGCCCCACCGTCTTCATCATCCGCGCCTCGTACGCCAAGTGGTCACCGACGGTGGCCAGGCACGACCACACCCGCACGTCCGAAGGATCCCGTCCCGCCTGCTCGGCGGCGGCCCGTGTCGTCTCCACGCAGCGGATCACCGTCTCGTCGGTGAAATAGGTGTGCAGGATCACCTCGTCGAAGCAGCGGCCCGCCAGCTTGAGGGTGTTCTCACCGAAGGCGGCCAGGCTCATGGGCAGGTGCTCGTCAAGCGACGGATCGAGGCGGAGGTACGGAAAGCGCCCGGCCGGGCCGTCGTGGTTCACCACGGCCTCGCCCCGGAACAGCCGGCGCATCAGCCCGGCAAAGTCCTCCATCTCGGCCGTCGTGATGTGGTTGATACCCATCACGGTCTGCAGCAGTGGAACGCCCCGGCCGATGCCCAGCACGAAGCGTCCGCCGGTGAGGCTTTGCATCGTGCGGGCGAACCCCGCGGTGACCATCGGATGGCGGGTGTTGCTGTTTGTCACGCCGGTCGAGATGGTGATCGTCTCGGACACCGCGGCCGCCGCCCCGCACTGCGCGGCGACCTCCTTCTTGTTGTAGCGCTCGGAAATGAACACCGTCCCGAGCCCCATTGCTTCGCCCGCCTTGACCTCGTTGATCAAGTTCCGTGAGCTGTCGGCTGCGCCCGCCAGCGCATAGAAGCCGAGTTCAGGGCATTCCTTCATCGCTGCCGCGCCTCCCGCGTATTGCGCTCGGCCGATGCTAGCTGGCCACCCCGTTCGCCTGACCCGGATCGCACACCCCAAGTAGGTCGCAGCGAACCACTCCCCAGGCCCAGCACGGGCAGCGGCAATAATCGTGCCATGGGGGGCGGCTCGCATATCCGACGGCCGGGACCGGGCCTTCGGAGCGGCCCGCAGGCATGGCGGAGCGACCGGGCGCTCGGCGCGGTGCTGGTGCTGGTCGTTCTCGCCGGTGTGGCTGCGGCCGTCGGACTCGTCATGCTGTGGCCGACCGGCGAGGGCCGCGACGCCGCCCGGGAGAGCGCCGACGAGATCGGCCTCACCTACCAGCGCCTGGCCGCCACCGTCATCGAGGTCACCGACCGGGTGTGCAGCTACTCGGCTCCCGACGACCCGCAAGCGTGCAGGACCATCACCACCCGCGTCGACGAAGGCTCCAATGCGGGAACCCAGGTTGCCCTGCCGGAGTTCAACCTCACCTACGACCGGGTCTCCATACGGATCTCACCGGGGGACAAGGTGATCGTCGGCTACGAGGCCTCCAACGACTACTACTTCTTCGTCGACCGCGACCGGCGCACGCCGCTGGTGTGGCTCGCCGGGCTGTTCGCCCTGGTGGTGGTGGCGCTCGGGCGCCTGCGCGGGGCTCTGGCTCTCGTCGGGATGGCCGCCACGCTGGCGGTGCTGCTCGCCTTCGTCGCCCCCTCCGTGCTCGACGGCAACGATCCCGTGCTGGTGGCGGTGGTAGCCGCCGCGGTGATCGCGTTCGTGAGCCTGTACCTCACCCACGGCCTCAATGCGCACACCACCGTGGCCCTTGCCGGCACCCTCGCGTCTCTGGGGCTCACCCTCGGGCTGTCGTGGGTCTTCTTCGGGCTGTCCGAGTTCACCGGTCTGGCCACGGAGGAGGGCCTGACCCTGCCCCTTATCGCCGGCGACATAGAGCTGGCCTCGCTGCTGTTGGGCGGGGCCATAATCGGCGCGCTGGGCGCGCTCGACGACGTGACGGTCACGCAGGTGGCCACCGTGGCGGAATTGCGCTACCGCAGCCCCCACCTTCCAAGGCGCGAACTCATCACGTCGGGCATCAGGGTCGGGCGGGAGCACATCGCCGCCACCGTCAACACGCTGCTGCTCGCCTACGCAGGTGCGGGCCTCCCGCTGGTGCTGCTGTTCGCGGTGTCGGACCAGTCGCTGGCCATGGTGGCCAACTCCGAGCTGATCGCAGTGGAGATCGTCCGGACGCTGTGCGGCTCGCTGGGCCTGGTCGCCGCCGTCCCGGTCACGACCGTGCTGGCCGCCGTGGTGAACGCCGGGGCTGGGACGCCCGGAACGGCCCGTCCCGCCGAAGGGACTCGACTGGAGGGCCGGGCCGCGGCCGACTCAGCCGATCCGGCGCCGGCGCCACGATGGGAGGACTTCGCTCCCGATCAGGACGATCCCCAATGGTGAAGCAATCCCCGTCGACTCCGGAGCCGGGCTGGGGTGTGCGATAAGCCTGGAGCCGCCGACCCAATCAGAATCTCGGGTTCGTATTGGGCCGTAGAGCCACAGAACCGACCCGAGATCACCGGCTCGCCCCCGGGTAGCTCAGCCTCCGGGCTGCCAGATCATGAGGATTAACTGAACCGTGAACCCGATGGACAGCAGGGCCGATCCTGCCTCCAGGCGCTTGTCGGTTCCCGGCGACGCATCCTCGGCGCTCTGCGCCTTGAGGGCGGGCCTGATCATGCCGTGCAGGATGCCGTTCATCACCACCCAGACCACGATGGCGGCGATCACCCAGCCCTCGGTCAGCGAGATCGCGTCCTCGGACATCTCGACCATGGCGATGCCGAGCAGGCCCGCCACGATCAACGCCGGCCCGTACAGACGGCGTGCGTTGGCCGCCATGGCCACGACCAGTTGCTGATGCCCGGCGCCGCCCGCCGCCCGCATCTGCCTGCGCAGCAGCGGGTGGACGAAGACGGGGGCCAGAGCCACCAGGACCGTGAGGACATGGAGCAGCTCGACGATGTTGTAGGCGGTGGTGCCCGCAGCAATGATCATGGGCCGACTCTAGCGGCGACACCCCGGCGCGGCGGGCCGTGATCCCCTTCTCGAAGCGCCATGATCGGCACTGGGCTTCGACTCCTAGCATGGTGGGCGTGCCCGACAGCGCCGCCGCGGCCGATGCCGATCAAGCCGGTCGATTGCTCGACCGGGCGGAGCTCGCCGCACGGGCCGACGTTCCCGCCTTCGTCGTCGACCTGGTGATAGACGCCGGTCTGCTGGCGCCTCTGGACAACGGCTCTGAAGGCGAACTCTTCGGCTCCGATGACGTCGACGTACTGGCCGCGGCCCGCACCCTGGTCGGTGAGGGCGTCGCCATCGAGGAGCTGGCTGCTCTGGCCATGCGCCACGTCACCAACGTCGAGAACCTGATCGACGACGCCATCGACCTGCTCAAGCGCCACATCAAGCGGGACAGCCCGAACCGGGCTGCACTGGTCGCCAGCGTGAACCGGCTCGTCCCGGTGGCCACCAAGCTCGTGGTCGGCCACTTCGAGAGGACGCTTTGGGCCAGGGCCATGGCCCGTGTAGCTGACGACCCTGCCATCGCGGCCGGCGCCATAGTCGTCAAGGCAAGACACCTCGACCGGCGCGTCGACCCGCTCGCGGTCTACGCCTCGGCCGGCGCCGACCGCCTGCGCACCGTGTGGCTGCGACCCAACCAAGGGGTGGGCTTGGCGGCCATCGGCGTAGTGGAGGCCATCGAGCCGACGGGCAACGACCGGTTCTCGGCCGCTTCGGCGGCTCGAGCCGTGCTGGCGGCCCGGATCCGGCGCGACGTGCCGCCTGAGGGGCCGGCCCCGGTGCTGGTAGGCGGGTTCTCGTTCACAGCCGCCGGTGCCGCCGGCAACAATTCGCAGCCGCCCAGCGAGAACGACGGCGGGAGTCCGCATCGGGGCCCGTCCTGGCGAGGGTTCGGAGACTGCCGGATGGTGCTGCCCGAGCTGACCGTGATTGATCGTGAGGACGGCACCTGGGTGCTGGTCGCAACCCGGGTCGGCCCCGACGGCGACGAAGCAGCCGCCGAAGCCGCGCTGGAGCGGCAACTGGCAGCCTTCGAGGCAGAGCCGCTGCCAGCCACTTCCGACCCGGCCGACTGGGTTGCGGCTTCGGTGGACTGCGACCGTGACGACTACTACGAGGCTCTCGTCTCCGAAGCCGTCTCCGCCATCGACAGGGACGCCTTCCACAAGGTGGTGCTGGCCCGAACGCTCACACTCGATAGGGGCCTCGACGCCGTCGCGGTCCTCGACCGGCTCCGGTGCCGCAACCCGGCTTGCGCCACCTTCGCGTTCTCGGTCGGAGGTACCACCTTCCTGGGGGCCACGCCCGAGGAACTGGTCGCGCTCGACGGCTCACGGCTCCACACCACTGCTCTGGCCGGGACCGCCCCCCGGGGCGACACCCCCGCAGCGGATCAGCGCCTCGCCGCCGGGCTGCTGGCCTCGGCCAAGAACCGGTCCGAGCACCGCTTCGTGGTGGACGGCATCACCGAGGCTCTCACCGGCCTGGGTCTGGTCGACCCGGCGCCGGCCGAGCCGGGACTGATGCGCCTCAACCGTGTCCAGCACCTGCACACGCCCATCGCCGCGGAGGTGCAGCGCCGACGGACCGGAGCGAGCGACATGGATGTGCTGCGGGCCGCCGGCGTGCTGCATCCCACTGCAGCCGTCGGGGGAGCTCCCACCGGCGCCGCCCTCGAGTTCATTGCCCGCCATGAGGGCTTCGACCGGGGCTGGTACGCGGCCCCGGTGGGATGGTGCGACCTCGAAGGCAACGGCGAGATGGGTGTCGCGCTGCGTTGCGCGCTGACCGGCCCGGAAGGAGCTTGCCTCTTCGCCGGGGCCGGGGTCGTGGCCGACTCCGTGCCGGCGGAGGAGCTCAAGGAGACGGCGTACAAGCTCCGCGCCCTTCTGGACGCCATCGACGAGCGCTGACGCGTGCGCGCCGTCGCCCTACCAGCGGTCCAGCCATGACCGGCGCCGGCGCGATGGCTGACGCCGGTGGCGTGTCCAGCGCAGGTGCGGTGACCCGCGCCCGTGCACGCGGATCGTGACCGGCCCCGTCTACGACACCGTCGCGGCCTTCGCGGGCCGGCTGGCGGCCCTGGGGGTCACCGACGCGGTGGTCAGCCCGGGATCCCGCTCGACTCCGCTGACTCTGTGCTTCGACGCCCAGACCGGGATCCGCACCTGGATCCAACTCGACGAGCGCTCGGCCGGGTTCTTCGCCCTAGGTCTGGGCCGGGCGTCGGGCCGGCCCGCGGTGCTGGTGTGCACTTCCGGCACCGCGGCCGCCAACTACCTCCCCGCGGTGGTGGAGGCCTCCCACTCTGGCATTCCCATGATCGTGTGCACTGCCGACCGCCCCCCGGAGCTGCGGGGCTGGGGCTCGCCCCAGACCATCGATCAGGTGGATCTGTACGGTACCGCAGTGCGCTGGAGCATCGACCTGCCGGTGCCCGACGAGGCCGGTCCCGGCGCCGCGATCGGATGGGCAGAAACGGCTATTCGGTCGGCGTCGGGCCGCGACCCCGGACCGGTCCATCTCAACTGGCCCCTGCGGGAGCCGCTGGAACCGGCGTCTACGGTGCCGGTGCCACGGGAGGCCGCTGCGGCCGTCGATGCGGGGCGCATGGCCAGCGACGAAGATCCGGACGCGTCCAAGGAGTTGTCCGACCTGGCCGAGATCGCCGCGGAATACGAGCGGGGAGTGGTCGTGGTAGGGCCATGGCCGGGCGGGGGGTTGAACCGGGAACTGCAGTGGGCCGCGCAAGCGAAGCGGTTCGCGTCCTGGGCCGGCTGGCCCCTGATCGGCGAGCCCATCTCCCACATCCGGGGCGGCTCTCGCGCGGCCAGCAGTGCAGCAGGGCCAGGGTGCGTGGTCGCCACCGCCGACCACCTGTTGGCCGGCGAGACCCTCGCGGAGGCTCTACGACCTGATGTGGCTGTGCTGGCGGGACGCACGGCCACCACCAAGCCGGTCCGGCTCTGGCTGGAGCGGACCCGCCCCCGCCAAGTCGTGCTGATCGACCCCGAGGACCGATGGGAGCGGGCCGTATGCCGGCTCACCGGCCATGTCCCGGCCACCGTGGAGACGCTGAGTTCGATCGTCGCCAGTGCTGCCCCGCCTGGTCGCGATGCTCCCGGCGGATGGCTCGACACCTGGTCGAGGCTCGACGCGGCTGCCCGTGAGGCGGTTGGAGCCGCCGTCGACGACGGTCCGTTGCTGTCGGCCCGCACCGCTCGGGTACTCACCGGTGCGCTGCCCGATGGCGCCGTGCTGGTTGCGACCAATTCGATGCCGGTGAGGGACCTCGACGCCTTCGTGTTCGACACCGGATCGATCGTCTGCAGCGCAAACCGGGGCGCAGCCGGCATCGACGGCACTGCGTCCACCGCCCTGGGCATCGCGGCCGCCGATCCGTCCAGGACCGTGACCCTCTACACCGGCGACCTCGCGCTGCTCCATGATCTGAGTGGCCTCGTCGCCGCGGCCCGCCTCGGTCTGCATCTGGTTGCAGTGTGCGTGGACAACGACGGCGGCGAGATCTTCTCGCTGCTGCCCGTGGCCGATCGCATACCGGCCCAGGACTTCGAACACCTGTTCCGCACCCCCCACGGCGTCGACCTGTGCGGCCTCGACGGGTTCGCCGGCATCCGCGCCCGCGGTGTGACGACTGCGGCCAGGCTGGAGAAGGCCGTGCGCGCCGCGGCCCAGAGCCGCCATCCGGGCGTCGACCTGCTGGTCGTTGACATCGACCGCGATGGCGACGTGGCCCAGCGCCGTGCCCTGACCGTCGCGGCCCAACATGCCGCCCATCGAGCCCTAGCGGCCGAGCGGGGTGCCGATGGCCCGTGAGCATTCTGTGTGCGGTTATCCGTCGATAGGGCCAAGAACTTCGAACAGAACGCGGGCCGAGGCCGGGGGCGTGGAACTGGCCGTGCGATGGACCGGTCAGGCTGACGGCGTGCCTGTCCTGGTGCTGCACGGTTTCACCGGATGTGCGCAGGCGATGGCCCCGCTCACGGAGCGCCTGGCCGCCGGCAACCTGCCCCGCCCGGCGCTGCGAGTCATCGCCCCGGACCTGGTCGGCCACGGTGACTCCGACTCGCCCGACGACCTGGATCTCTACCGGGTCGAGGCCATGGCCGCGCAGGTGCTCGCCGTCGCCGATGCTCTCGACTGTGACACGTTCCACCTCGTCGGCTACTCGATGGGCGGCCGGGTGGCGCTCACGCTCGGATGCACGGCGCCGCAGCGGCTGCGGTCACTCACCCTCATCGGGGCGTCTGCCGGCATCTCAGATCCCGCGGAGCGGAGCCGCAGAGCCGAAGCCGACAGGTCCCGGGCCGAACGTATCGCCGCCGACTTCCCCGGTTTCGTGGACGAGTGGATGGCCGGCCCCCTGTTCGCGGGGCAGGCCGCGCTGGGCGAGGCCCACCTGCGAGCTGCCCGAGCCGAGCGGTTGGCGTCGAACCCCCAGGGTCTGGCCTGCAGCCTCATGGCCGGGGGAACCGGAGCGATGGAGCCGCTGCACGAACGGCTGGTCGACTGCGACGCGCCGACGCTTCTGGTCGTCGGGGCCCGCGACTCGAAGTTCTGCGCCGTAGCCGACCAACTCGCGGCGGCGTTGCCGAGAGCCGCTCTCGCCCATATTGACGGTGCAGGACATGCCGCCCACGTCGAGCAGCCCGAGGCCACCGCGGCCGCGATCGCCGAGTTCATTGCCGGGACCGAGGCCCTTCCGGCCGGCAGCTTGGCCTCGATGCCCGCCGCAGTGGCGCGACCGGCGCTCATCGAGGTGGAAGCGCACCCGGTCGGAGAAGGAGACCAAGTGTGACCGGGCTGCGAGCCGAGCTCCATCCCTTCCGGCTGGCCTTGCGGGCTCCGCTCGTAACGGGCGGAGTCACAGTCCGGTTCCGGGCCGGTTTCCTGGTGGCGCTGAGCGCGGACGGCATCACCGGCTGGGGCGAGGCCAGCCCGCTGCCGGGATGGTCGCGCACCAGCCTGCTCGACACCGAGACCGCGCTGCGGAGCGTCTGCGACGGTCTCGTTCGCGGCGAGGTCGTGCTGGGCACCCTCCTCTCAGCCATGCAGGACACGCCGCACGCCAGAGCGGGCGTCGCCGGGGCCTGGGCCGACCTTCAAGCCCAGCGAGCCGGGCGGACGCTCGCCGAGCAACTGATCGCGGATACCGGCCACCTTCCGCCCGCCTCAGTGTCGGTCAACGCGCTGGTAGCCGCCGCTGACCCGTCGGATGTAGAGCAGGCTGCGGACCAGGCGTCGCAGGCCGGGTTCGGCGCGGCCAAGCTCAAGGTCGGCGAGGCCGATCCGGCGGTCGACATGGAGCGTGTACGGGCCGCCCGCGCCGGACTCGGCCCCGGAGCCGAGTTGCGGCTCGACGCCAACGGAGCCTGGAACCCAAAGACTGCCCTCGATGTGCTGGATCGGGTGTACGACTACGACATCGCCTACTGCGAGGAGCCGGTGGCGGGCGTGGAGGCGATCGCCGAGGTGGGCAGGCGCAGCCCCGTCCCGATAGCTGTGGACGAGTCGGTCCGCAGCGAGGCCGACGCCGTACAGGCCCTGGATCTCGGCGTGGGCACCCTCATCGTCAAGCCGCAGGCCCTCGGCGGCCCCGACACGGCCCTGGCTGTCGCGGCCCGGGCGCGAGAGGCCGGCGCGTCGGTGGTGGTCACGTCGTTCCTGGATTCCGCAGTGGGCGTGACCCACGCACTGCACGTCGCCGCAGCCGTGGACGCCACCGCCTCCAACAGCCGGGCCCACGGCCTAGCCACGTCAAGCATCTTGGCGACTGATGTGGCCGCGCCCCCGCCGGTCGTCTCCGGGGCCATTCTCCTGGTCGACAGGCCCGGTCTCGGGTTCGATGAACCTCGGGCTGTAGCCCCTTAGAGGCCGAGCGACTAGGCGAGCGAATTCGGCCCGTACGGGCGAGGCCGTGGCCCGAGCGGCCCGTGAGCGCAGCGAACAAGAGCGGGAGACACCCCGCCCCGACGCTACCCGCGCACGTTCTTAGTCGCCCCGCAGACCTCTCTCGACCGTTCGGCCCCAGCTTAGATCGGTGGTTGTTCACCCATTGGGTACCTCCTCCAAGTGGCAGGTGTCTGCCCACCTGTGGCGGGTACCTGCCAACTTGATCGGGTGCCGAGAGCCGCCCGGAATCGGTCCTTAGGACCGCCAAGGGGCCCCTGTAGCCTCCGACCCGTGGAGTTGCTCGTCATCCGCCACGCCCGTCCCGTGCGCGACGAGGCCCCCGAAGGCGGCTCGGCCGATCCCGATCTGGCCGACTTGGGCCGTCTCCAGGCCGAGGCCACCGCCGACTACCTCACGGACGAGGGGATCGACCACATCGTGGCGTCGTCGATGAAGCGAGCTGTGCGCACGGCCGAGCCCCTGGCCGAGCGGCTCGGCCTCGCCGTCGAGATCCTCGACGACCTGCGGGAGTCCGACCACCGGTCCCGGATCTACGTGCCCTCGGAGGAGATGGAGCGCAACGACCCGTCGGTCGCCCACTACTTCGACCCCGACGCCGACATCAACGAGACGATCTTCTTGGACGGGTACGAGGAGTTCCGGACCCGGGTGGAGCGGGGCTTCGAGCATGTGATCCGCACCAACCGATCCCGCACGGTGGCCGTGTTCTGCCACGGCATGGTGACCGGCGTCTATCTGCAGATCCTGCTCGGCATCGACGACCCGCTGTCGCTGCTGGTCGACTACTGCGGCATCACCCGGGTGGCGGCGTCGAGCACCGGCGTGCGCACAGTGCGCTCAGTGAACGAGACCCACCACGTGCGCGATCTGCTGGAGCGCTGAGGTGCTACGAGCCGCTCCACACTGGCTGTGAGCAGTCCCGCGATCGCTGCATTGGACGGCTGAGCGGCATGTTCTCGCTAGTGGTGATGGCCGCCGGCATCGGTCGGCGCTTCGGCGGCGACAAGCAGCTCGTCGAGGTCGGACCCGACGGCGAGGCGTTCCTCGACTACGCGATCTCGGCGGCGGCCACCGCGGGCGCCTCGAAGGTGGTGCTTGTGGTGCGCTCGGAGATCGAGCCCGCCCTGCGCGACCATGTGGATGCCCGCCACCGCGGTCTGCGGCGCGCCGGCATCGAGTTCGCCTACGTCCGCCAGGACGAACACATCCCGCCCGGGGTCAAGCCGCGAGTCAAGCCGTGGGGCACCGCCCATGCCGTGCTCACGGCTGCACCAGAGATTCCCGGTCCCTTCCTCGTGTGCAATGCCGACGACTACTACGGCCCCTCGGCGATGGCTGCACTGGCGTCCGCCGCGGCCGATCTCAACGATGGCGAGGCCTGCCTCTGTGGCTACCGCCTCGGGGCCACCCTGTCGGCGACGGGCACAGTCAGCCGGGGCGTGTGCCGGGTGTGCGGTGACCGCCTCGACAGCATCGTCGAGCACCATGGGGTCACCCGGCAGGCCGATGGCACGATCACGGCAACTGAACCCACCGCCGAACTCAGCGAGGAGACCATCGTCTCCATGAACCTGTGGGCCTTCCCGCGTGCGGCGTTCGACTGGATCGGCGACAGCTTCGAGCGCTTCCTCGCCGACTACGGCGGTGACACGGACGTCGAGTGCCTGCTGCCAGCGGTTGTGGCTGAGCGCATGGCCGAAGCGGGGCTGCACGTCAAGGTCGTGTCGACCGCCGAGCCGTGGATAGGTGTGACCAACCCCGACGACTTGGAGGCGGCCCGTGCCGCGCTGGCAGGGCGTCCGGCTGCCGACCTGGGGGATGCCGGCTGAGCCTGGATCCAGCGGCCGAATGAATCTCGGGTCTGTCTTGTGTCGTATAGCCACAGAACTCACCCGAGATCACCGGCTTGTTGGCTTCGCGCTCGCTTGACGGCTGTCACACCTGACGGACGCTTCCGATCCACTCGACAGAAGCTGAATTCCGCGACAGGATGGGCGCCCCAACCGGTCAACACAGGGAGAAGCGCATGACAGCTGTGACCCTGACCGTCAACGGCACCGAACGGAGCCTCGAAGTGGAGCCGCGCACCCTGCTGGTGCATGCGCTTCGCGACGACCTAGGGCTCACGGGCACGAACGTCGGCTGCGACTCCAGCAGCTGCGGTGCGTGCACGGTGCTGGTGGACGGTCAATCCGCCAAGTCCTGCACCATGTTCGCGGTGCAGGCCGACGGTGCCGACATCACCACCATCGAGGGTGTCGCCGACGCCGACGGGACGCTGCACCCCATGCAGCAGGCGTTCCATGAGAACCACGCCCTGCAGTGCGGCTACTGCACGCCGGGCATGGTGATGGCCGCCATCTCGCTGGTGGAGGAGTATCCCGGCCTCGACGAGAACGGCGTGCGCCACGGCCTCGAGGGCAACCTCTGCCGCTGCACCGGCTACCAGAACATCGTCGACGCAGTGCTCGCCGCGGCGGGCTCGGGAGGTGACTGACATGACCATCACCGAAGACGCCCCTGCGGGCCACGTCGGCTCCCGCCGGCTCCGCAAGGAGGACCCGGCCCTGCTTACCGGGGAGGCCAAGTTCATCGACGACCTCGCCCTGCCCGGCGCGATCTGGGTGGGCGTGGTCCGTTCCACCGAGGCCCACGCCAACATCGTCGGCATCGACGGATCGGCCGCGCTCGAGATCGACGGCGTGAACGAGGTGCTGTCCGGCGACGACCTGGCCCCGCTGTGGGGCGAGGGCGCCCTGCCGTGCGCCTGGCCGGTCACCCCCGACATGAAGAACCCGGCCCACCTGCCGGTGGCCCGCGGCACGGCCAAGTACGTGGGCGACGCGGTGGCGGTGGTCCTGGCCGACTCCCGCTACGCGGCCGCCGACGGCGCGGCCGCAGTGGTCGTCGACTACGAGCCGCTGCCCGCGGTGGTCGAGATTGAGGATGCGGTGGCCGACGGCGCGCCGCTGGTCCATGCCGACCTCGACAGCAACGAGTGCTACACGTGGGGTCTCTGGGGAGACAACGCCGCCGCGGTGGACGCCGCCTTCGCGGAGGCCGCCCACGTTGTGAGCGAGCGCTACCTCCAGCAGCGCCTCATCCCGGCGCCGATGGAGCCCCGAGGCTGCGCGGCGGTGCCGTCACCGGCCGGCGGGGAACTCACGCTGTACTCGGCCACCCAGATACCGCACATCCTCAAGGTGATGACCGCGGTAGTGCTCGGCATCCCCGAGAACAAGCTGCGGGTGGTGGCTCCGTCGGTGGGCGGCGGCTTCGGCTGCAAGCTCAACGTCTATGCCGAGGAGATCCTGTGCAGCGCCCTGGCGGTGCAAAGGGGTGCTCCCGTGCGGTGGACCGAGGGTCGCACCGAGGGCGCAGTGTCCACCATCCAGGGCCGCGGCCAGGTGCAGCACATCGAACTGGCCGCCGACGCCGACGGCAAGGTGCAGGCCGTGCGGGTGAAGCTGCTGGCCGACATGGGGGCCTACCTTCAGCTGGTCACGCCGGGCGTGCCGCTGCTGGGCGGGTTCCTGTACCACGGCTGCTACGACATCCCGAACTACATGTTCGAGTGCACGTCGGTGTTCACCAACCGGACCCCGACCGACGCCTACCGGGGCGCGGGCCGTCCCGAGGCCACCTACGCGGTGGAGCGGGCCATGGACTCGCTGGCCGTGTCGGTGGGGGTGTCGCCCGAGGAGATCAGGGCCCGCAACTTCATTGGTGCCGACGCCTTCCCGTACACGTCGTCCGCCGGGCTCATCTTCGACAGCGGCGACTACCAGGCTGTGCTCGACAAGGCGGTCGCGCTGGCCGGGTTGGACGCGCGTCGGGCCGATCAGGCCCAACGCCGGGCCGAGGGCTCGTCGAAGCGCATCGGCATCGGCTTCTCCAGCTACGTGGAGATGTGCGGCCTGGCCCCCAGCCGGGTGCTGGCGTCGCTCGACTACGGCGCGGGTGCGGATCTCGCCCACCTGCAAGGTGCAGGTGGTGACCGGCTCCACGCCCCACGGGCAGGGACATGAGACGTGCTGGTCGATGATCGTGGCCGACAAGCTCGGCGTCGATCCCGACGACGTCGAGGTCCTGCACTCCGACACCGCGGTCAGCCCCACCGGCCTGGACACCTACGGGTCCCGGTCGCTGGCGGTAGGCGGCACGGCGGTCTACATGGCCACCGAGAAGGTGATCGACAAGGCCCGGGCCATCGCAGCCCACCAGTTGGAGGCCAGCGAGGACGACTTGGAGTTCTCCGGCGGCGTGTTCCGGGTTCGGGGCACGCCCGAGGCCGAGGTGCCGCTGGCCGGGATCGCCTTCGCGGCGTTCACCGCTCACGACCTGCCCGACGGGATGGAGCCCAATCTGGAGGCCCACGTCACCTACGACCCGCCAAACTTCACGTTCCCCAACGGCACCCACATCGCCGTGGTGGAGGTCGACACCGACACCGGGAACGTGGACTTGGTGGACTATGTGGCGGTGGACGACTGCGGCGTGCAGATCAACCCGCTGATAGTCGAGGGCCAAGTGCACGGGGGCATCCTGCAAGGTGCGGCCCAGGCGCTGTTCGAGGACGCCGTCTACAACTCCGACGGCCAGCTGGTGTCGGCCAATCTGGCCGACTACCTGGTGCCGTCGGCCGCGGAGGCGCCCCGCTTCCGGCTCGACAGCCACACCACCCCCAGCCCCACCAACCCGATGGGGG
This sequence comes from Acidimicrobiia bacterium, assembly GCA_021296315.1. Classification (GTDB taxonomy): domain Bacteria; phylum Actinomycetota; class Acidimicrobiia; order Acidimicrobiales; family Aldehydirespiratoraceae; genus Aldehydirespirator. Next base: position 69,485 of record JAGWAO010000027.1, read on the forward strand.
TCAAGGGCGTCGGCGAGGCCGGTACCATCGCGGCCGCCCCCGCGGTGATCAACGCCGTGGTGGACGCGCTGCGTGACCTGGGCGTGACCGATGTGGACATGCCCGCGTCGCCCCAGACCGTTTGGAGAGCCATCGCCGATGCCCAAGGAGGTGCGTCGTGATTCCCGCCGCTTTCGACTACGAAGTCGCCGAGTCCGCCGACCACGCGATCTCGCTGCTGGCCGAGCACGGCGACGACGCCAAGCTGCTGGCCGGAGGCCACAGCCTCATCCCGATGATGCGGTACCGGCTGGCCACGCCGAGCGTCCTGGTGGACGTGGGCCGTCTCGACGACCTGCGGTACATCCGGTCCGGCAACGGCACGGTGTCCATCGGGGCGCTTACCCGCCACAGCGAACTCGAGCACTCGGCCGAACTGGCCGCAGCCTGCCCGATGCTGGCGTCGGTGGCCGCTCTGGTGGGCGATCCCGCCGTGCGCCACCGGGGCACGCTGGGCGGCACCATCGCCCACGCCGATCCGGCGTCGGATCTGCCTGCGGCGGTGCTGGCGCTGGGCGGCACGATCGTGGCCCAGGGTTCGGGCGGTTCGCGTGAGATCGCGGCTGCGGACTTCTTCACCGGGTACTTCGAGTCGGTGCTGGCCGACGACGAGATGATCACCGAGGTGCGGGTGCCTGCGGGCAGCGGCGGCTGGAACTACCAGAAGTTCAACCGCCGGGCCCAGGACTGGGCCATCGTCGGTGTGGCCGTGGCCGGTGGAGGCGCGGGCGTGAGCCTGGTCAACATGGGCTCGACACCCATCCGGGCCTCCGGCGTGGAGGCCGCGGTGGCCGCCGGGGCATCGGCCGCGGAGGCGGCCGCGGTGGCCGCCGACGGGCTGGAGCCCCCCGACGACCTCAACGCCGACGCCGACTACCGCAGCCACCTGGCCAGGGTGCTCACCGAGCGGGCCCTGAACGCCGCCGGAGTCGCGTAAGCGCCAACTGGACTGACGCCCGTCGGGCCGAGTCAACCCCGGCCGGCTTGTCGGCGTGCCTATGTGAGAGAGCGCTGGGTCCGGTTGCCGGGCAGAGCGTCCATGCTGTCGCGCACGTCGACCACCCGGACTCCGGCGACACCGAACGATGCTAGCGATGTTGCATATACATCATGTAATTATGTTTAATATTATGCTGAGTTGCTAGTGTAGGCATCAGTAGCGATTCTCGGGCCTGCGGCGACGCGATAGTGCCATAGGAGGGGACGCGGGCAACACTGGCGGCATGTCTCGACTTCCTTCGGCCGTGACTCGTACCTCGGTGTCGGGGATGGTGTCGACCGTCGATCACCTGGCCACCGGGGTCGGAGTGGACCTGCTGCGGCGGGGCGGGTCGGCCGCGGACGCGGCCGTGGGGGCCAATGCGGTGCTGGCGGTGACCTCTCCGCACATGTGCGGACCGGGTGGCGACGTGTGGGCGCTGGTGCACGACGGGGGCAGCGGCCCGCCGGAGGCGCTCGACGCAGCCGGGTTCGCCGGGTCGGGGGCCGATCCCGACCGGCTGCGGGCGCAGGGTCACGATGAGATGCCGCTGCACGGCGATGTGGCCTCGGTCACCGTGCCCGGAGCGGTCGACGGCTGGCTGGCCCTGCACGCCCGCTACGGGCGGCTGCCTCTGGCCGATGTGTTGGTCGAGGCCATCCGGATAGCCGGCGACGGGTTCGCGGCCTCGTCGCTGCTGGCCGAGCGGTCTGGCGAAGTGGCCGGCGTGGACGGCAACACCGACATCCCCGCCGGCCTGCGGCCGGGCGCCGTCTTGCGGCGGCCGGGAACTGCCCGGGCGTTCCAAGCCATCATCGAGCGGGGCCGTGACGGCTACTACGGCGGCGAGTTCGGCGAGGGCCTGATGGCGTCGGGCGCGGGGGAGTACAGCGAGGACGACCTGTCCCGACCGATCGCCCGATGGGTGGAGCCGTTGCGGGTTGAGGCGCTCGGCCATGTGATGTGGACGGTGCCGCCCACATCGCAGGGCTATCTGACGCTGGCCGGAGCATGGATCGCCGACGGGCTCGATCTCGGTGATTCCGACGACGGGCGCTGGGCCCACCTGCTGATAGAAGCGGCCTCGCAGGCCGCTCACGACCGGGTCCGGGTGCTGTATGACGGCGCTGACGGCCAGGCGCTGGTCGATCCGGCCCGGCTCGGACCCCGGCGTGACGCTATCGACCCCGAACGGGCCAGCAACGTGCCCGCCCTGGCGACCATGGGCGACACCACCTACCTGTGCGCGGTGGACGGCGACGGCATGGGTGTGTCGCTGATCAACTCCAACGCCAACGGCTTCGGCTCGCTGCTGGTGGCCGGCAGCACAGGCATTTTCCTGCACGACCGGGGCCTCGGCTTCAACCTGGCACCCGGCCACCCGGCCGAGTACGGGCCGGGCCGCCGGCCCCCCCACACCCTGTCGCCGGCGCTGGTCACCAACATCGACGGCTCGCTGCGCCAGGTGCTGGGCACTATGGGAGGCGACTCCCAGCCCCAGATCCTGCTTCAGCTGCTGGCTCGCACTCTGGGCCTCGGCCAGTCGGCGGGCGCGGCCATACGGGCGCCCCGTTGGGTGCTCGGCCCCGACGACCGAGATGCCGGCTTCGCCACCTGGCGCCCCGGTCAGGGCCGCCGGGTGCTTATTGAGGACGCCGCCACCGGCTGGCACGAGTCCCTGGCCGCCCGGGGCCACACCACCGCCCTGCGCGATGAGTCTCCCCACTCCTTCGGCCACGCCCACCTGATCGAGGTCACCGACCACGGCATCCTGGCCGGCGCGGCCGACCCCAGAGCCGCAATAGGAGCAGCCGCCGGCCTCTAACCGTTTGGCGCTGTTTTGCATGTCTAACCGCTGAATTGGCGCTAGACTCCGGTCATGACGAGCATCCAAGTGAAGAACGTCCCGAACGACGTCCACCAGACGCTCCGGCAACGCGCCGTCGGTTCGGGCCAGTCGTTGCAGGAGTATCTGTTGCAACTCCTCTGCGATGAGGCCCGCACTCCGACGCTGGCGGAAGTGCTGGAACGAGCCGGCGGCCGGGCCGGTGGCAACATCGGACGGGAGGCGGCCGTCGCGGCTGTTCGGGCCGACCGCGACTCACGGTGATTGTTGCCGACGCCAGCATGGTGGTGCTGGCCCTGGGCGATGACGGATCGGAGGGTGATGCCGCCCGCCAGCGTCTCGACGGTGAACGCATCGTCGCGCCCGAACTGCTCGACGTGGAGGTGGTGTCGGCTTGGCGAAGGCACGAGGCTGAGGGGCGTCTCGATCCGAAGCGGGCAACGCTGGCTCGCGCCGACCTACGCGTACTCCCTGCCAAGCGCGTCTCGCATCGTCTCCTGATGGATCGCGCCTGGGAACTGCGAGGCAACGCAACCGTCTGTGACGGGGTCTACGTAGCGCTCGCCGAGTTGCTGGACGCGCCCCTGGTCACCGCTGACCGGAGGCTTGCCAGCGCGCCAGGAATCCGCTGCCGAGTCGAAGTCCTGTGAACGGCTGATCATGGGGCAAGTAGCTGGAGTGGACGGCGGGTGATGCGATCTGCCTGGGCGGGGGAGAGTTCGACGCAACCTGTTGCCTTATGAACATCTGGGTGTAGCTGTCCCGGGCCGGCATGCGCCGGATTACCCTGGCCAGCGTCGGAGCCATGGCAAGGCGGGAGGTGTGAGCGGTGTTCGAGCGGTTCACCGACAGGGCCCGGCGGGCCGTCGTTCTGGCCCAGGAAGAAGCGCGCTTGCTCAAGCACACCTACATCGGCACTGAGCACATCCTGCTCGGCCTCATTCATGATGAAGAGGGAGTGGCGGCCAAGGCGCTGGAGTCGCTCGACATCAGCCTCGAGTCGGTGCGCGGCCAGGTGGAGGAGATCATCGGCCCGGGCGGCCAAGAGCCCGCAGGCCACATTCCCTTCACGCCCAGGGCCAAGAGGGTTCTCGAATTGAGCCTGCGCGAGGCGCTGAAGCTCAGGCACAACTACATCGGCACCGAGCACATCCTGCTGGGCCTGATCCGAGAGGGCGAGGGCGTTGCTGCGCAGGTGCTGGTCAAGCTAGGCGCGGATCTGCCTGGGGTGCGCCACCAGGTCCTCGCGCTGCTGGAGGCTGAGGGTGAGGCGTCCGCGTCAGCGGTGGGCCGCAAGCCGGAACGGATCGAGGATGATCCCATGGCTGGCCGGTCACGCAGCCCTGCCGGGGGGCCACGAGTGAACGTCAACAGTGGCGGCCCGATGGAGGCAACCGTCGGGTATTCCCGGGCGGTTCGGGTAGGTGACCATGTGGCTGTGGCGGGCACGACCACCCTGCACCCCGGCGGCGTGGACCATCCCGGTGACTGCTACCTACAGACTCAGGCAGTTCTGCGCATCATTCAGGATGCGTTGCGCCAAGCGGGTGCATCCCTCAGCGATGTGGTGCGGACGCGGGCCTTCCTCACCGACATCTCCAAGGCTGGGGACTACGGCAGGGCCCACGGCGAGGTGTTCGGCGACATCCGTCCGGTGGCCACGCTGGTGGAGGTCTCCGCGCTGGTGCACCCCGACCTCGTGGTCGAGATCGAGGTCGACGCCATCGGTTCGCCCGACTGGGACTGAGAGCCCGGCTCGGGGAGTGGCGGGTTGGGCGCCGGTAGGGTTTCAGCGATGCGCGGCGTGATCTCGGCAGCGGGTTACGTGCCGTACCGCAGGCTCGACCGGTCCGAGATCGCCGACTTCTTCGGCACCGGCGGAGGCACAGGCACCCGGGCGGTGGCGTCCCACGACGAGGACACCACGACCATGGGTCAAGCCGCCGCTGACCTGGCCCTGCAGGCGACCCAGGTCGACCCCGATGCGCTGTGGTTCGCGACCTCGGCCCCGGCCTACCTGGAGAAGACCAACGCGACCGCCATCCACGCCGCCCTGCGGTTGGATCCCGCTGTTGACGCGCTCGACTTCGGAGGCGCGGTCCGATCCGGCATCGGCGCGCTGCGCACCGCACTGGCCGGCGGTGGCACCACTCTGGTAGTGACCGCCGACTACCGAGACGGCATGCCCACCGGTGCCGACGAGGCAGCCGCCGGCGACGCCGCGGCCGCAATGCTGGTGGGCGACGACTCCGCCGGACCACTGCTGGCCGAATACCTCGGCGGTGCCTGCCGCACGCTCGAGGTCACCGAGCGGTGGCGGATACCCGGCGGGACCCGCTCACGCTCTTGGGAGGAACGCTTCGGCGCCCATGTCCTGGG
>JAGWAO010000027.1:74910-75978 GCA_021296315.1 Acidimicrobiia bacterium
CTGCTGTGCTCCGCGCTGGAGCACGCCCGGCCCGGCGAGACCATCGCGGTAGTAACGCTGGCCGACGGCGTGGAGGCAATCGTCCTGCGGGCCACCGAGGCCGTCGCCGACCACCACCCGGTGTCGTCGATCTCAGCCCAGATCGCGGCCGGCGGGTCCCTCTCCTACGCCCGCTTCCTGGCATGGCGCAGAATGGTGGAGGTGGAGCCCCCGAACCGGCCCGCTCCAGCTCGCCCGTCGTCGTCAGCCGCCAGCCGCCGCCGCGACTGGAAGTACGGGTTCACCGGCTCCCGCGACCGGTCAAGCGAGATGGTGCACCTTCCCCCAGCCCGAGTATCGGAGAAGGGGGGAGCGGCCGACGACATGGACCCGGCGCCCATGGCCCACACCACCGGCACCGTCGCCAGCTACACCGTGGACCGGCTCGCCTACTCGCCCAGTCCGCCCACCGTGTTCGCAGTCGTTGATTTCGACGGCGGCGGCAGGGTACCCCTGGAGCTCACCGATGTCGACGCAGACGAGGTTCACGTCGGCATGCGGGTCGTGCCCACATTCCGGCGTCTCTACACCGCAGACGACATCCACAACTACTTCTGGAAGGCCCGACCGCTGAGGGACGGCGCCTCGGGCGGCGTACCGCCCGGAGACAGCCTGTGAGCTCGCACGGCATCTGTGACCGGGTCGCCGTCGTCGGGATGGGCTGCACCCGCTTTGCCGAGCATTGGGATGCCTCCCTCGACGACCTGATCATCGATGCGGCCCAGGCCGCCTACCGCTCAGCCGGCATCGCTCAGGACGACATCGACGCCTTCTGGTTCGGCACGTCGCAGTCGGCCGCCTCCGGGCTGGGCATGGCCGGACCCCTCAAGATTCAGGGCAAGCCCGTCACCCGGGTGGAGAACTACTGCGCCACCGGCTCCGAGGCCCTGCGCCAGGCCTGCTACGCGGTGGCCTCGGGGGCCTACGACACCGCCATGGCCCTCGGGGCTGAGAAGGTCAAGGACGGCGGCTACCAGGGCCTCAACGCCTTCCCCATACCCACCGACGGCACCCAGCGCACGCTCACCG
>JAGWAO010000072.1:0-3750 GCA_021296315.1 Acidimicrobiia bacterium
GCCCGTAGGCCACGTAGGCGCTGACGGTGATGAGCTCGCCGTGGGCGAAGTTGATCATGCGCATGACCCCGAAGGTCAGGCCGATCCCGAGGGCCAGCAGGGCGTACTCGCTGCCGAGGCCGAGACCGTCGATCAGCTGCTGGATGAGTTCGACCATCACGTCCCGCCCGTCACGTGCCGTTGCCGAGGAATGCCTCGAAGAGGTCCTCGCGCGCCGACAGCTCGCCGCCCGTGCCGCTGGCGACGATGTCGCCGCTGCGCATGATGTGGGCGGTGTCGGCCATCGCGAGGAGGCGGTGGGCGTCCTGCTCGACGACGAGCAGGGTGGTGCCCGCCGCGGCCAGCTCGCCGAGCAGGTCGAACACTTGGTTTCGCAGGACCGGCGCCAGCCCGAGGGCGGGCTCGTCCATCAGCAGCACATCGGGGCGGCTCATGAGCGCCCGGGCGATGGCGAGCTGCTGGGCCTCGCCGCCCGACAGCAGTCCTGCGGGCGTGGACCGCTTGCGGCCGAGCACCTCGAAGCGCTCCATCAGCTCGGCCGCCAGCCGGCGGCGGGTGCGCCCGCCGGTGAGGATCCCGGCGACGAGCAGGTTCTCCTCGGTGGTGAGGCCGGTCAGGATGCGGCGGTGCTCGGGGACTAGGGCGACGCCGGCCCTGAGCATCCGCTGCGGGGACCAGCCGGTGACGTCGGTCCCCCGCCAGCGGATGGCGCCGCCGCTGGGGGCGTGAAGCCCGACCACGGCGTTGAGGAGGCTGCTCTTGCCGGCTCCGTTGGGACCGATGAGGGCCACCATCTCGCCCTCGGGGACCGAGATCGAGGCGCCGTGGACCGCCCGGACGCTGCCGTAGGCGACCTCGACCCGCTCGAGGGTCAGCACAGCGTCCGAGCAATCCGACTGATCGCCCCGCTCAGCCGTACACCGCGGCGAGCGTCGGCCCGCCGTTCACGACCTCGTGCACGTACACGGGCGTGTTGGGCGTCGCTCCCCCGTTGTAGGCCAGCACCCCGGTGAGGCCGTCGACGCCGGTGCCGGCGATGATGGCCTCGCCGACGGTGACCGGGTCGAGCGATCCGGAGCGGATCACCGCGTCGGCGATCACGAGGATGGCGTCGGCGGCCAGCGCCGAGTACGACTCGCTCTCGAGGACAGCGCCCTTGGCCGCCTCGTAGCTGGCCAGGAAGCGCAGCATCCGGCCGTCGGGCTCGGGGAACGTGTGCGAGGTGTGGAAGAACCCCTCCACGCCGTCTACGAAGTAGCCGCCGGTGGCGGTGAAGGCGTCGGCTATGAGCATCTTGGACTCGACCTCGGCCTCGCTGAGCTGGGCCCCCAGGATGGCGGCCTGGAAGGCCAGCAGCGCCGAGTACACGACGTCGGGCTGCGTTGACCTGGGCGGAGAAGTCGGTCGTCTGCGCGGGCACGAACGGGTAGTCGCCGGACACCTCTCCGCCGAGCGACTCGAACTCCTCGGTGAATACCTCCACGACGTAGCCGAAGTAGGGGCCCGGGACGCTGAAGGTGACCGCGGTGTTCCAGCCCTTCTCGATGGCAAACTGCGCGGCCGCCTCGGCCTGGGCGGTGTCGGTGAACGAGGCCAGCAGCGACAACTGCTCGGGGTCGGCCAGCAGCGGCTCGGTGGAGGACACCGAGATCGTCGGCACCCGGGCGGCGGTGACCTGCAGGATGGCCTGGTTGACGTCGAAGAAGGCCGGGCCGAGGATGGCGGTGACGTTCTCGTCGAGCAGCTCCTGCGCAACCCGGCCGGCGGTCTCGGGGTCGCCTTCGATGTCGCGGATCACCATCTCGACTGGGTGGCCGGCCACGCCGCCCCGGCAGTTGACGAGCTCGACGAAGTACTCGGCGGCGGCCGCGGCCGGGATGTCGACGAAGCCGCCCAGCTCGGAGAAGTCTGCGGCGTAGCCGATCCGCAGCGTCTCTCCCTGCGGTGCCGGGGCGCAGTCGGCCAGGTCGGTGGCCAGGATGGCGTCGACGTCGAGGTCCATGGGCGCGGCGGGCTCGGGCTCGGCCGGCTCGGGCTCGGCCGGCTCAGGCTCGGCCGGCTCAGGCTCGGCCGGCTCGGGCTCCGGCTCCGCAGCCTCGGGCTCCGCAGGCTCCGGCTCGGCCGGGGCCTCAGGCGCTGCTGTCGCCGGGGCCGCCGCGGTGGTGGCGGTCGGTTCAACGTCGCTGTCCTCGTCCCCACACGCCGCGGCCAGCAGCGCCAGCGCTAGCAGGGCGGCGAGAACTCGGAAGGTTCTCTTGGTTGTCATTGCTTCCCCCTTGTGGGATTCATGGGCTGTCGTTGGACAGGAAGTCGGCCACGAGCCGGTTGAACCGGTCAGGGTTCTCGATGAACATGAAGTGGTTGCCGCCCTCGTCGGCCGGGATGGACTCGAAGGAGGCGCCCGGGGTCTGCTCGGCGGCCCAGCGGGTGGCCGAGGCCGGTACGAACGACCCCTCGCCGGCGATGTATAGGGCGGGCCGGTTGATCCGGGGCGGCACGTCTCGCCAGTCGGCCAGGATGTCGGTGAAGAACTCCCTGGCCGACAGCGGCCCCGGCATGCGGGCGTTCTCGGCCAGCAGCCAGGCCTTGTCCTCGGTGGAGATGTTCTCGGTGACCGCACGACCTGGGCGGCCGCGCCCGCGGTCAGGCCGTTGAAGACCCCGAAGAACGCGTCGGGGCTGAGGATCGACCCGTAGTCGGCGACTTGCTGCTCTGTGAAGGCGGGGTTGGCGATGGGGTGGGTCATCATGTCGACGAAGACGGCCTTGTCGATGCCGTCGCCGGCGAACAGGTCGAAGTACGACCACAGCACGCAGCACCCCATCGAGTGGCCGAGCACGTGGGCGGGCTGTATCGCAACCTTGTCGATGACGGTGCGGAGGTCCATGGCGTAGCGGGCGATGCGGTAGCCGTGGTCGGGGCGCTCGGACTCGCCGTGGCCCCGCAGGTCGAAGGTGATCACCCGGAAGCGGTCGCTCAGGCCGGCCACCTGCCGCTCGAACAGGGCGGCGGTCTGGTTCCAGCCGTGGACCATCACCAGCGGCGGGCCGGTTCCGGCCACGTCGTAGTGCAGTTCGACGCCGTCGTTGGTGGTCAGTGTCGTCATGGCTGGACTCCTCGAGGTCGTGGGTCAGTCCCGGGCCGGCGGCGGCGGGCTGCGATCCGGCCCGAGCCGCGCGGTTGGGGCTTGTCCGCGAGCCAGCACAACTCTTCGGAATAGTCGGAGCTATCCGCCGAGCGCCGGCTCCTGTCCGATTCGGGACTCTCTCTATCCGTTTTGCGCAATCGACCCTGGACAGGCCTGCAGCTGGGGCCGTAATGTCCTTGCATGCGGGCCGCGGCAACCTTCCAGCGGTACACGAACATCGACCACCAGGCGGAGCAGCTGACCGGCTTCGATCAGGCCTACCAGCAGCTGGACTGCGGCTCCTACGACGGCGCGTTCCTGGCCTGCGACAGCGACGACGCGGGGTTCTTCGTCGAGCGCACCAACCGCCGGCTCGGCCAGCAGGGTGCGGGGCCGCACGGCGTGATCAGCGCCGTCGTGCTGCTCAGTGAGCCGGGCCAGACCGTCTCGAACGGATCGCCGTTCACGATGGACGACGTGCTGCTGGTGGGACCCGGCGGCGCCTATGAGGCCGTGGTCGACGCGGGGGTGGAGCCGGCCGTGTTCAGCGTGTCGCTGGAGTCATCGGCCGCCCTGACGCTGCGCCGCCTGTCGAACCAGCAGGCCGGACGTGTTCGCCGGGT
>JAGWAO010000072.1:3882-7767 GCA_021296315.1 Acidimicrobiia bacterium
TCGTCACACGCCTCGATCCAGCTGTACCGGGCGGCCCGTGACGTGATGCTGGATGCTCTGGCGGAGCCGCTGTCGATGCCGGAGGTCGCCTCCCGAGTGGGGGCGTCGCGCCGCACGCTGGAGCAGGCCTTCGATACCTGCGTCTCGGTGAGCCCGGCCCGGTTCCACAAGCTGCTGCGGCTCAACAACGCCCGCCGCCTGATCGAGAGCGGCCGGCACTCGGTGAGCCGGGCGGCCTCCAGCAGCGGCCTTCACCATCTGGGCCGCTTCTCGGGCGACTACCACGACCTGTTCGGCGAGCTGCCCTCGGAGACCGCGCTGCGAGCCAGAGTCCTGATCTCCGACCCCATCCCCGCCTCCGTCTGAACCAAGTCCGATCCGCCGAGCGTTGAACCGCGTCTGCTGGGCGATCTGGCCGCGTGCTGGAGGGTCAGGCTTGCGGGGCGGTTGATGCGGCTTCGGGTAGCGGGCGTCGGGGGGCCGTGGCTTTGATCACGTCGACAGCGTCGATGACCTCGGGGGCGATCCACACCTTGGAGCGTCCGGCCTTGTAAGGGCTGGGCCGCAGGATTGTCGCGTCAGCGAGGCGATCTCGCCAGCGTCGCTCAGGCCCGGCGGAGTGGAGGTGAGGGGATTCGAACCCCTGGCCTCCTCGATGCGACCGAGGCGCTCTAGCCAGGCTGAGCTACACCCCCGCGGGAGGGGCGAGTCTAGCGGCGGGTCCCCCCGCACCGGACGGCCTCGCCCGCGAACTTAGGCTGCTCGCTGTGCCGGTGCTTCAGCCGTTGACGACTCGCCTCAAGGGCGTTACCACAACCTCGCCGGACGAGGGCCGCTGCGGATAGAGCACCCTCACCTCTGCCATGCCCGGAGCCGCGACCTGCTGGCGGCGGGCGGCGCCGAAGCTGAACAGAAGAAGGGCCACGTCGGCCACCACGTGAACAGCCAGGGCGGCCACGCCCAGAGCGGGAATAGCCAGCAGGGTGGCTACGGCCACCGCCCCGAGAACTGCGACCACCTGGCGGCGGCGCGAGAGCGCCTGATCCGCAGACCGAGGTGCGTCGAACAACTCGCCACCGGGCCTGGGCCCCCTGCCGGAGTCTCCGGCGAACGCCCGCCCGCGGTCCGGGGATTTGAAGGGACGGTTGAAGCTCACCGCTCCGTCGGTTCGAATCGGTCGAGAAGCCCGCCTCTCCCGGAACCACAGTGCGAAATACCCCAGCCAAGCTGTCGCCAACACCGCTAACACGATGAGAGTCACAGACTGGTTTCCTCCTGGTTCGATCGGATCGAAACGCCAACGTCCCTGCGGACGCGCACCAGGCGCACCGCGCGCCGCTTCAACAACCCGTACATGCAGACGACGGCTCCTCAAGAATGGCAGGCAGCAACATCCAAGTGGTGGATGCCTGGGGTGATCGATGTCTATCGGGCCATGCTCACGGTTCCTCACCGCGATCCGTGCGGAGACGGTCGACCGACGATCACATCTCCTCGCGGCGATAGGTGCCCGAGCGGCCGCCGGTCTTCTCCCACAGTGCGACGTCTGAGATCGTCATGGACCGGTCCATCGACTTGCACATGTCGTAGATGGTCAGCGCGGCCACGCTGCACGCGGTCAGCGCCTCCATCTCCACGCCGGTGCGGTCCACCGTCTCCACCCTGGCCTCGATCCCGACCGAGTCGTCAAGAACCTCGAAGTCGACCGCCACCGAGCTGATCGCGAGGCCATGGCAGAGCGGCACCAGTTCAGAGGTCCGCTTGGCGGCCTGGATCCCAGCCACCCGGGCTACCGCCAGCACGTCGCCCTTGCCTATCTCGCCCCGGCTCAGGGCCCGGGCCACCTCGGCCGCCATCCGCACCCTGCCCCTGGCGACGGCCCGGCGGTGGCTGGGCTCCTTCGACGACACGTCCACCATCCGGGCACGTCCCTGGGGATCGAGGTGGGTGAAGCCCAACGCTCAGCTTCCGATCTAGCTGACGGGCCCGGAACCCCTCAGCCGCCGATCTGGGACATGGAGCGGCGGGGCTTGATGAAGTTCACTCTGTTGATCTGGTGGCCGGCCCACTTCGACGCGACCGACGCCTCCAGCGCGGCCGCGAGCTCGTCATCGTCGGCGCCGGCCCGCAACAGGGCCCGCACATCGGTCTCGCTCACCGCGAACAGGCAGTTGCGGAACTGCCCGTCGGCGGTGAGACGCACCCGGTCGCAGGTTGAGCAGAACGAGTCGCTGACGGAAGCGACGATGCCGACATGGCCCGATCCGTCGGCGAAGCGATACCGGCTGGCGGGCGCCGAGGTGCGCTCGACCGGCTCCACCGGGCTGGCTTGGTTGACAAGGGCCAGGATCTCGTTCACCGGGACCACGAGGTCGTTGGTCCAGATGCCGTCGGCGTCGAGGGGCATGAACTCGATGAACCGGACCTCGACCCCCTTAGTCCGCCCGAACTCCACGAAGTCGGCGATCTCGTCGTCGTTGACCCCGCGCATCACCACGCAGTTGACCTTGACCGGATCGAAGCCGGCGTCGCGGGCGGCGCCAATGCCGTCGAGCACCCGGGCCAGGGCGTCGCGCCGGGCGAGCTCGGCGAACCGCTCGGCGCGCAGCGAGTCGCATGAGACGTTCACCCGTCGAAGGCCCGCGGCCCGCAGATCGGCGGCCAGTAGCGGAAGCGACACGCCGTTGGTGGTCATGGCGAGGTCCGTGCCGAGTGCGGCCAGCATCTCGACCAGCGTGGGCAGGTTGGCCCGCACCGTGGGCTCGCCGCCGGTCAGGCGGATGCCGTTGACGCCGTAGCGCTCCACCATGATCCGGGCCAGCCTGGTGATCTCCTCGAACGTGAGGATGTCGTCGCGGGGCAGCCACTCGAGACCCTCGGCGGGCATGCAGTAGGTGCAGCGGAAGTTGCACCGGTCCGTGACCGAGATTCTCAGGTCCCGATGGACCCGCCCGAAGTCGTCGACAAGTTGTGCCGCCATCTCTTCGAAGGCTAGCGCCCCACTCAGAGGACTATCACGTCGACCGGGTCGCCCATCCCGGGCCGGGCGCCATCGGGCACCACCGCCAGGGCATCGGCGCGGGTCATGGCCGCGAGCTGGTGGGAGCCCTGGCCACCGGAGCGGGCCACCCGTAGCACGCCCCGCTCGTCGCGGCTGGCCGACACCCTCACGAAGTGGGTCTTGCCGTCGCTGCGGTGGCCGAGCTCGTCGGCGCTGACCGCCCGCACCAGTGCCGGGCCGAGATCGTCGGCACTGTGGCCCGCCATGGCCCTCAGTCCGGGCTTGGCCAGCAGCTCGAAGCTCACCATCGACGACACCGGGTTGCCCGGCAGTCCGAACACCGGGGTGCCGTCGACCAGACCGAAGGCGAACGGCTTGGCCGGCTTGATGGCGATCTGCATCCAGCGCATCTCGCCGATCCGGTCCAGCACCACCTTCACGTAGTCGAAGTCCCCCATCGACACGCCCCCCGACGACAGGACCGCGTCGCAGTCCGCGACGCCGGCCTCAAACGCCCTGGAGATGTCGTCGGGTCGGTCGGGTGCGATCCCGAGGTCCACGCCCTCGAATCCGGCTTCCGACACCAGCGAGAGCAGCGTGCGGCGGTTGGTGTCGCGGATCTGGCCCCTTCGCAGCGGGCCGGGTGTGTCCGCGAGCTCGTCGCCGGTTGACAGCACCCCCACCCGGGGCCGGCCGTGCGCAGCCACCTCGTAAGCGCCGACCGCGGCCAGCAGGCCGACCCGGCCCGGCGTCACCACGGTGCCCGCGGTGAGCACCTGCTCCCCAGCGGCGACGTCCTCGCCGGGATGGCGGATGTGGTTGCCGACCTTGACGGTGGCCTCGACCCTCACCCGGTCCCCGGGACCGTCGGCGGGGCTGGTCAG
>JAGWAO010000073.1 GCA_021296315.1 Acidimicrobiia bacterium
GGGGTGTCGACGGTGATGAACGAGGAGCGATGATCCTGCAGCCAGGCCCTTAGGGCGGCCACGGCCGGATCACTGAGCGGGACCAGGCGCTGCTTGGAGCCCTTGCCCCACACTCGAACCTCGGCTCGGGCCAGGTCCAAGTCCTCGTGGCGCAGGCCGCACAGCTCGCTCACCCGCAGGCCGCTTCCGTACAGCAGCTCGACGATGGCTAGATCACGGGCGTCGCGGGCGTCGTCGTCACCGGCTCGGGCCGGCTTGTCGATGAGGGTGCGGATGTGGTCGTCCTTGAGCACCTGCGGCAGCCTCGACGGCCCCCCCGGCGCGGTCAGCCCGAGCGTCGGGTCGATCTCTATCCGGCCCGTGCGGCGGGCCCAGTCGAAGTAGCGGCGCAGCACGGAGACCTTGCGGGTGATGGTGCGGGCTGCGTAGCGGTTGGCGCCCAGGTCGGCCAGGTAGCGCCTCAGGGCGCGTCGGTCCACCGCGGCGGGACCGGACGACCCGGCCGTCTCCAGCCACTCCACGGCTGCGGCCGCGTCCCGGGCATACACGGCCCGGGTGGAGTCGGCCACGCCGCTGAGCGAGTCCAGCCACGCGCTCAAGCCCCAGTTGTCCACACCTTGAGTGTAATTTTCCCACAGCGCTCGCGCAGAACTTGTGTTGCCCGCTGCGACAACCCAGGACTCTGCTCCTATAACGGGGGGCTCGGGTTGATCGGACTGGGGTGTCCCGGTTGAGGGCTCGGGACCGGGTGACTCGCAGCATCAGCACCTGTTGGGGTGGGCTCCGGCGGTTCCATCCCGTCCTCGTCGAAGATGTCGAGGGCCCTGCGCACCATGCCACGTATGCCGTCGAGCGCGGCCTGCCTGTCCTTCTCGAGCCAACTCAACCCAGGGAACGCGTCGCACAGCCCGACCCATTCCGCATCCGACTGCGACCAGACCAAACGGTAGTGGTATTGCTCAATGTCACTCATCAGGCATCTCGCGTAGGAATCTTAGCACCTGCCGCACCTGGTATCCCTTGGCCATCTTGCCGCCGCGCTGGATGTTCACCAGGAGCTCTGGAGCCCACGGAACCCGGTATGTGATGTGACTGCTGCTCTGGTCCCGGGGCGATCCGAAGTAACCCTCGCACAGAGCGCGGAAATCGCTCCAGTTGAGATTGTCGGGGTTCCGCTCCGCCTTCCTGTGGAGCTTGTCGAGACGGGCCATGAGCCGCCACCGGCGGAGCGGCTGGTGTCAGGCCCGCAGGACGCGGGCGCCGTCGCGGGCGAGCAGACCGAGGCGCTCAAGGGCCTCAGCGGCGACCAGCAGTTCCGGCACGGGCGCGCCGGCTCGCAGCACCAGCGTGTCGAGGCTGACCGGGCCGTCGTCGAGCAGTTCGAGCAGCTTCTTCTGGAGCGGATCGAGCTCGATCCGGCCGATCGCGTTCTCAGACTGGACACGGCCGGAGAGGTCAAGGGACGGTCGGATACTGCCGGTTGCCCCCGCGGTGGCGAGGCCCAACGCGACCAGCACGTCGTCGGTGCAGCAGGCCGGAGCGCACCCCTCGCTGAGCAGCAGGTTGGTGCCCTCCGCGGCCGGGTTCCGCACCGAGCCTGGCACGGCCATGACCGTGACCTCGCGCCGAATCGCCTCCTCGACGGTGTGCATCGAGCCTCCCGCCCGCTTGGACTCGACCACGACCACCACGTCGGCCAGCGCGGTCAGCAGGCGGTTGCGGGCCGGAAAGCGCCAGCCCTCCGGCTCAGCGCCCAGAGGCGCCTCTGAGAGCAGGGTTCCGGCCGCGCTCACCGCTTCCCACAGGTCGCGGTTGCCCCTCGGGTACACCACATCAAGGCCGCTGCCCACCACCGCCACCACCGGCGCGCCGTCCGCGGCCAGCGCCCCCCGGTGGGCGGCTCCGTCGATCCCCAGGGCGAGGCCCGACACCACGGTGACACCGGCCGAAGCCAGGCCCGAACCCAGCTCCATCGCCACTGAGCGTCCAGTGGGCGTGCACCGGCGGGTGCCGACGATGGCCACGGCCGGCGCGGTCGGGTCGGGCACACGGCCCCGGCGGAACAGGATCGGCGCCGGGTCGAGGTCGTCCCTGATGGCACGCGGATGCTGGCTGCTCGCCTTCGTCGTCACCCAGGCGTCGAGTGACTCAAGCTGCTCGGCGACCGCGGCGAGGTCGGCGCCGCGGGCATCGTCCCTCCAGATGTCATGAAGATCCTCGCCGGCCACCCACTTGGGCATACCGCCCGTCTCCACCTTCTTCCAGACCTTGGCCGGATCCTGCTTGCCCAGCAGCCGCTCAAGCCGCCACGGCGTCGCCCGCGGCAGAGAGGCCAACGCGGCGGCATGGACTCCCCGCTCGGTGCGAACACTCCTGTCCGGGCGAACATCCCGCTCGGGCTGATCACCCCGCTCGGCGTTGGCTCTCCGGTCGGTCGTCGGTGCGGTTGAGTCATCCATGGACCAGGCCTCCCGCGCCGTCGAGCCGCATCCTCAGCGACAGCGCGGCCAGCACGTCCTCGGCTCGCAGCTCCTCGCCGCCGTCGTCAAGGTCTCGGATGGTGCGGGCCACAGTCCGGACCCGGCGCAGGCCGCGAGCGCTGAGACGGCCCTCGGACAGCGCGGCCCTCAAGACCTCGGTGGCGGCGCGGTCGAGCGGGGCGTGCAACTCGAGGCCCTCGCCTGCCAACTCGCTGTTGCTGATTGCGCCTCGTTCGCGGGCCCGCCGGCGCACTGCTGCCACTCTTTCGGCAACGTCGACGCTGGGGGTGCTAGGTCCGGTGTCGAGCAGGTCGGCCGGATCGGGGCGATCCACCCGGACCACCAGATCGAGGCGGTCGACGAAGGGTCCCGACAGCCGGCGCTGGTAGCGGGCCAGCGCTCCGGGAGCGCACCGGCACCCGACCGTGCCGCCCGCGCCGCACGGGCACGGGTTCATGGCGGCAACCAACAGGAAGCGGGCCGGGTGCTCGACCATGCCCTGGGAGCGGGCCACCCGGATCATGCCCTCCTCCAGTGGCTGGCGTAGCGCGTCGAGCACCGACGGCGCGAACTCCCCGAGCTCGTCGAGGAAGAGGACGCCGCCCGTAGCCGCGCTCACCTCGCCCGGCCTGGCCCTGGCCGAGCCCCCGCCCACCAGCGCGGCCATCGATGACGAGTGGTGGGGCGCCCGGAACGGGGGCCGGGTGATCAGGCCGCCGGGAAGGGCCAGCCCGGCCGCCGAGTGGACCCGGGTGACTTCGAGGGACTCCTCGGGCGACAGGTCGGGCAGCACCCCGACGAGGCGGCGTGCCAGCATGGTCTTGCCCGCGCCGGGGGGCCCGACCAGCAGCAGGTGGTGCCCGCCGGCGGCGGCCACCTCCAGCGCCCATCGGGCCAGCGGCTGGCCCGCGATGTCGGAGAGGTCGGGCTGGGGCTCCGCGCAGGGCGCGCTCCGAGCGACCGGCGGAACGGGCCAGGGCTCCGTGCCGGCCAGAGCCTCGAACACCTCCTTCAGGTGGTTGACGGGCCGGACCCGTTCGGGAGCCACCAGTTCGGCCACCGCGCTGTCGCGGGCGGCCACCACGATCGACAAGTTGTCCATGGCGTCGACCAGGGGCAGCGCCCCCGGCACGGGCCGCACCGATCCGTCGAGGCCCAGCTGCCCGAGCACCCCGAGTTCGGCGATCGACGCCGCTTCGAGCTGGCCATCGGCGACGAGCACGCCCACGGCCACGGCCAGATCGAGACCGGCACCCGTCTTGGGCACGTCACTCGGGGCCAGATTGACCGTGATGCGCTTCGACGGCCACTTGAGTCGGCTGGACACGATGGCGGCCCGGACCCGGTCGCGGGCCTCACGGCAGGAGGCGTCGGGCA
>JAGWAO010000074.1 GCA_021296315.1 Acidimicrobiia bacterium
CTACAGCTCGGCGGGCACGGTGGAGTTGCTGCTCGACGATGACACCGGCGAGTTCTTCTTCCTGGAGGTCAACACCCGCCTCCAGGTGGAGCACCCGGTCACCGAAGAGGTCACCGGTATCGACCTGGTGCGTGAGCAGCTGCGGGTGGCCGCGGGCGAGCCTCTGGGCTACACCCAGTCCGACGTCTCCTTCGCGGGCCATGCCGTCGAGGCCCGGCTGTACGCCGAGGACGCCGCGGCCGGGTTCCTGCCCGCGGTGGGCACCCTGGCCGCCTTCGCTCCGGCGTCCGAGCCGCCTGTGCGGTGGGACAGCGGCGTCGAGGCCGGCAGCACTGTGGGGCTCGACTTCGATCCGATGCTCGCCAAGGTCATAGCCCACGCCCCCACCCGAGCCGAGGCAGCCGGGCGCCTGGCGTTGGCGCTTGACCGCCTTCACATCGGCGGGGTGACCACCAACCGCCACTTCCTGGCCTCCGTCCTGCGGTCGGAGGCGTTCCTGGCCGGCGACACCACCACGGACTTCATAGAGCGAGCCGACCCGAGCCGGGGGGCCACCCTGCCGGTCGCTGACTGCAAGCGGGCTGCGGTTGGCGCCGCCATGTGGCTCCAGGCCGCCGAGCGGCTCCAGGCCTGGACCCTGGGATGGATGCCCAGCGGATGGCGTCACGGCCGTATCCCGGCCGAGCGGGTGGAACTGGCTGTCCAGTCGGTCGCGGGTCCGGTTGAGGTGATCGTCTCGTACCGGCCCCAGCGGGACGGCTCCTTCGTGGTCCGGGCCGAGTGCTCAGACGACGCGACCGAGGCTCCGGCAATGATCGGGGCCTGGTCGGCCGAGGCACTCGACGTCGAGTGGGACGGCCGCCGGGTCGGGTACGCGGTCACCGCCGACGGCGACAGGGTTCACCTGACCGGCGACTCTGAGACCGTGACGGTGGCGGTGCTGCCCCGCTTCGGTGCTCCCGAGGGCGGCCAGGCGACCGGGGGCTTCGCAGCGCCCATGCCGGGGGTGATCGTCGAGGTGCGGGTTGAGCCCGGCGAGCAGGTGGCCGCGGGCCGCACGCTGGTGGTGATGGAGGGAATGAAGATGGAGCACCACGTGAGCGCTCCCTGCGACGGCACCGTGACCGAGGTGCTGGTCGCTCCGGGAGACCAGGTCGACAACGGCACCCCGCTGCTGGTGTTCGAGGCGGCCGAGACGCCCGATGGCTGAACCGATCCGGATCGCCAACTGCTCCGGCTTCTACGGGGATCGCCTCTCGGCTGCGGCTGAGATGGTGAACGACGGGCCTATCGACGTCCTGACCGGTGACTGGCTGGCCGAGCTGACCATGCTGATCCTGGCCCGCACCCGCCAGAAGCGACCGGGGGGCGGTTACGCACGCAGCTTCGTCAAGCAGATGGAGCAGGTGATGGGCGCCTGCCTCGACGCCGGCATCAAGGTGGTGTCCAACGCCGGCGGTCTCGACCCCCGCGGCTGTGCCGGGGCGGTCGCCGAGGTCGCCGACCGCCTGGGCCTGACGCCGAGGATCGCCTTCGTGGACGGGGACGATCTCATGTCGCGGCTGGATCCCGGCGCAGCCGACGCAGTGACGCTGCGGTCCTTCGCCACCGGTGAGCCGATGACGGACACGACCGGGTTGATCACCGCCAACGCCTACCTGGGCGGCTGGGGCATCGCCGAGGCACTGCGCCGCGGCGCCGACATCGTGGTGACCGGCCGGGTCACCGACGCCGCGGTGGCCTGCGGCCCGGCGGCCTGGCACCACGACTGGGCAATCGACGACTGGGACGCGCTGGCCGGCGCGGTCGCGGCCGGGCACGTGATCGAGTGCGGAACCCAGGCCACCGGCGGGAACTACTCGTTCTTCACGGAGGTCGAGGGCATGGCCCGCACCGGCTTCCCGTGGGCCGAGATCGCGGCCGACGGCTCCTCGGTGATCGGCAAGCACGCCGGCACCGGGGGCGCGGTCACGGTAGGCACGGTCACTGCCCAGCTGCTCTACGAGATCGACGCCCCCGGCTACCTCGGGCCCGACGTGACCACCCGTTTCGACACCATCCGGCTCACCCAGTCCGGTGAAGACCGGGTGCTCATGGACTCGGTGCGCGGTGAGCCGCCCCCGCCCACCCTCAAGGTGGCCACCAACGAGATGGGCGGCTACCGCAGCGAGATCAATGTCGGGCTCACCGGGCTCGACATCGAGGCCAAGGCCGCCCTGGTGCACGAGGCGTTCTGGCGGGCCTGCCCGCATGACCGGGGCGACTACGCCAAGGTCACCGAACAGCTCGTGCGAACCGACAAGATCGACCCGGCCACCAACGAGGAGGCCACCGCGGTGTGGCGCCTGAGGGTGTTCGACCACGACGAGGATCGCCTCGGCCGAACCCTGTCGGACGCCATGAACGAGCTGGCCCTGGCCACCATCCCGGGCATGTTCTCGCCCGGGTCGGTGGCCCGGCCCCGGGCCTTCGGCATCTACCGGCCCGCCACGGTGCCCTCATCGGCGGTTCCCCAGTACGTCACGTTCCTCGACGGCGAGCGAACCGTCGTCGATCCGGTGCCGGCAGCGGCCGAGCCCGTGACGCCGATCCTCTCCCCCGCTGCGCCCGCTGACGGCCGCAACTGGGGTCCTACCGTGCCTTCGCCGCTGGGCCGGGTCGCGGGCGCCCGCTCCGGGGACAAGGGCGGCAACGCCAACCTCGGAGTGTTCACCCGCTCCGCGGACGCGTTCGACTGGCTCGACGGGTTCCTGAGCACCGAGCGGCTCCGTGCCCTGCTCCCCGAAGCCGCCCCGCTGCGGGTCGACCGGCATCGGCTCCCCAACATCTGGTCGCTCAACTTCGTCATTCACGGTCTGCTCGGCGACGGCGTGGCTGCCTCGGACCGTCAGGACCCGCAGGCCAAGAGCCTGGGCGAATGGCTGCGGGCTCGGGTTGTGGATGTTCCCGAGGGCTTGCTCGGAGGCTGAGCGCACCGGGCGCCCGCGAGTCGGCGGCCGGGTTCGGCGCGCCCACGCCCACAGTGAGGTATCTTCCTAGGAAGCTATCTTCCTGGGAAGGGACTCGCCAGCTGTGAACCTCGCCGACCTGCTGGAGGACCTGCTCGACGAGCAGGAGAGCCTCGACGAGATCGTGGCGCCTCTCGACGACCGGGACTGGAACCTTCCCACCCCCAGCCCCCGCTGGTCGGTGAGCGACCAGATCGGCCACTTGCGTTACTTCGACCAGGCAGCCGCGCTCGCGATCCGCGACCCAGAGGCATTCTCGATGGAGGCACGCAAGCTGACGGAGGCGTCGCTGGTGAGCGAGACCTCAGGTGACGACTTCACCCTCGGCGAGTTTCGCCGACTGGCCCCGGTGGAACGCCTGGAAGGCTGGCGGCAGGGGCGGGCCGAACTGGCTGAGGCGGCTGGCACGCTCGGCGAGCGGGACCGGGTGAAATGGTACGGGCCCTCTATGGGGGCCAAGTCGTTCGTCACCGCGCGCCTGATGGAGGCCTGGGCCCACGGCACCGATGTCTGTGACACCGTGGGCGCGCAACGCGAACCCACCCAGAGGCTTCGCCATGTGGCCCAACTCGGCTACATCACCCGGGCCTGGACCTACATCAACCGGGGCGAGCCGGCTCCCGAGGGGGATGTACGGGTGGAGCTCAGCGCCCCTGCGGGCGAGACGTGGACCTGGGGCGACGCCGGCGCAGCCGGAGACAACACGGTCGCGGGACCGGCCCTCGACTTCTGCCTGGTGGTGACCCAGCGCCGCCATGT
>JAGWAO010000075.1 GCA_021296315.1 Acidimicrobiia bacterium
TGGCGGGGGAGTCCCTGGCCACGGCCGACGACGCCCTGGCTGCGGTGGTGACCTACCTCGCCATCTACGCCGCCATGAACCTGGGGGCGTTCGCGGTGATCATCGCGGTCGCCCGGCGAACCGCCTCGGCTGAGATCGGCACCTACAAGGGCCTGTTCCGCTACTCGCCGGGTATGGCCGTCGCCATGACGATCTTCCTCATGGCCCTGGCCGGGATCCCGCCGCTGGGCGGCTGGTTCGCCAAGTTCGAGATCGTGCTGGCCCTGCTCTCGCCGGGCACGGCCTGGGGAGTGGCCCTGGGCGTGATTGTGGCCGTCAACTCGGTGATAGCCCTCTACTACTACGCCCGCATCGCGTCCTACATGTGGGTGGATGCCCCGCCCGAGTCCGCCGACTTCGACACCACCACCCCCATCAAGCCCCCCACCTCAGTCTCAGCTGCCCTGATCCTGACCGGCGCAGCCACCCTCGCCTTCGGAATCCTCCCCCAATGGATAGGCCACTTCACCGACGTAACCCTGGTAGCTCTCGCGGGCTGACGATGCACGTGATCGCCACCGAGCAGTGCGTTGGGTGGTGCGGTATGACGGGGGTTAGGTTGCGTAAGAGGACGCAAGGCTGCTGGCCCCGACGGATCGATCCGCACACTATGTCTCGCCGTGTCGTTGGTTCGAGGTCAGCTAGCAATTGACCGCCCTTCTCGGCATCGACGCAGCGTGGACGTACGAGAAGCCGAGCGGGGTCTCGCTGCTTACTCGCGACGAGGGGGGTGAGTGGCGTTGCGCTGCGCTCGCCCCAAGCTATAGCGCATTCCTTGATCTCGCAGCAGGCACGCCCGTTGACTGGGAGAGTCGTCCCACAGGAGGGTCTGTCGAAGTCAGAAAGTTGCTGTCTGCCGCTCGGGCACTCGGGGCGGACTCGGTGGAAGTCGTCGCGATCGACTTGCCACTGTCCCTCTTGCCGATTACCGGGCGGCGGCCAGCGGACAGGGCCGTCTCGCGTGCCTTCAGTGCCCGGGGCGCCCCCGCGTACACTCCCTCTGCCGAAAGGCCGGGATCCCTATCTGATTCGCTCCGAGCCGATTTCGCTGCCCACAACTACCCGCTCGCCACGAAGACATTCCCCGCGAGATCGCAGCCGACCGGGCGTACGAGTCCGGCCCTGATAGAGGTCTATCCGCACGCCTCCGGAGCGAACTATCGTCTCCCCTACAAGGTCGAGAAGCGTTGGACATACTGGCCCGACATCGACTCTGATGAACGCATCAGGCTGCTGCTCGCTGAGTTCACCTTCATCCTGGAGTGCCTCGGGCAGCATCTGCACGGCATCGAGATTGAGCTTCCGGTAGCCGCTCAGGTTCCAACGTTCGAAGCACTCAAGCGCTACGAGGACGCAATCGACAGCATAGTGTGCGCGTGGTCTGCACTTTGCTACTGGCGCGGGGAGGCAGATGCCTACGGGGACGTAACAGGTGCCATCTGGGTACCTCGTACGGTCGCGTAACCGGCGTCGATCGTAGCGATCGGTTGCTTTGCGGTTGCTGATCAGAGAGCACGTTTGAGGGCCTCGCCCGCGAAGTTGGGTACCCCGGCTGTGCCAAGGGCATCGAGCAATGACTCGAGGGTCTGGGGCTCCCGACGATTCGCTGCGGCTTGATCTCGGATCTCGGCGATGACGATCGGGGGTGCTAGGTCTAGTAGATCGAGTAGGAATGCGTCCGGATGGATGATGTCCACGTCGAACGGATCTGTGCTCGCGCTGGGAAAGTCGCCCACATTGAACGTCACGACGGCGGCAGCATTGGAGCGCACGGCCGCCGCCAGCACGTGGCGGTCCTTGTGATCACAGGTCATCGAGTCGACAAGCGGCAGGTATCCCGTGACTTCGGCATCGGGGAACGCACCGCGCATCTCTGCGATGAGTCGCTCGACGGAGTCTGGCGAGATCCCCGCCCTGATCAGGCTGCGATCGAGCTCCTCAATGATCTCACCCGACCAGAGATTGCGGTAGAGGCCACGCTCGGCGAGGCGCAGGAGGGTGTCGCGCAGGTGCGCGGGGTAGAGCGCGCACGTGTCGAGGACGACCTCGAATGGCACCTGGTCGTCTCAGCGTGTGCTCTGTGGGGTGGCGGCTTGTTCGTACATGCCGCTGTCGTCTGCGATCTCGACCATGCGGTCGAGCGACTTGCGCCGTTGGATGGACCGCCGCTGCCGGTAGGACAGCACATCGGTCAGGCGGACCCGGCGGTGTCGGCCCGGCTGTTCGAAGGGAATCTCGCCGGACTCCAGCAGTTTGACGAAGGTCGGGCGGCTGACACCCAGAAGGTCGGCCGCCTCCTGGGTGGTGAGACGCTGATGGACGGATGCGATTGTGACGGCCTGGCCGTCAGCCATGGCGGCGACCACGCCACGGAGCACTCTGAAGACTTCGGCTGGGAGCACCAGTCGCTCGCCGTCAGGACCGGACAGGATAGTGCTCGGCCCAGCATCGAGACGGCCTAGCGCTGCCACCAGTTCGTCGAGGGGCTCCTCGGGCGGGAGAACCGTGCGTTCAAGCATCGAAGCGGTCATGCGTGCTGTCCCTTCGTTCCGGTCAGATGATACTCGAATTCGAAAGAATCGCAATCAATCGGCTGGGACCCTATGGGCGGTGTCCATGCGGCCTGCGGCATCCGCGACCTTGGAGTCGTTGGCGCTGCGGCGACGGGATCGTCGGCGCCGCTTCAGGCCCTTGCGGCATCGCATGGACGATAAGGCGCAGTTCATGTAGCGGCATCTCCGCGAGCAGTTCGCGCTTCGTGGCGTCGATGCGCTGGCAGCGCTCGGCGGTGAATTCCCTTGGACAGCTCCTGGAACGGGTGTCGTCGCGCACGCCGAGAGCCGCGTCCCGGGTCAGCACGCACACCGGCCGCCGTCGGGCCGGCGGACCGAGGTCGGCCCAGTAGATCTCGCTTCGGGCTACCACTCAGGCATCGTCCGGGCCGCGAGGCGGGCTGCGCGGCGGGCCGGTAACAGAGACTCGCCGGGCCGGTTAGCGGGATTGCAGCTGCACTGTGCAGGGCTGGGCGGCTCGGGCTACGCCTCCGATCTGGCCCGGCCTGGGCGAGGCGTGGCTGAACCTCGGTTCCAGATTGAACGCGGCGAACAGGCGCTCGATCACCCGCACCATCGCCGTCACCGAGAACGGGCGGGCCGGGCAGGCGTGCACGCCGTGGCCGAAGGTGGTGACCGCCTCTGCTGGGAGCCCCGCGGGCGATACCAGAGAGCGTCCCTGCCACCTGTCGGGGTCGTACCGGTCGAGCCCGGAGGCTCCGGCCAGGTTCGTGAGCGGCAGGAACGTGGCGAGCGTCGCCCCCGGGGACACGTCGTAGGGACCGAGCCGTCGTGCACGGTCACCGGCGCCAGAACGGCACGCAGCATGATGGACCGCTGGCCGATGCGGGTGGACTCGAGCACGCAGCGCGATGCAAGGTCCCGGTCGGCGCCGCTCGCGGTCCGCACCCGGGCCAGCACGGCGGGATGCCGCACCAGATGCACCAGCGACCACCCGAGCGCCGCGAACATGTTCGACATCGAGGCCAGATGCACCAGGATCACGTCCCGGGCGATGCCGCTCAGCCGTGGCTGCCCGGCGGTGTCGGCCCACCTCTCGATGATGGTGCCCAGCAGATCGTCTCCGACCGGGCTGCGCGTAGCGATCGACTCGGCGATGATCTCCTCGGCTGCGGCCATCGCCTCGTACTCCGCGGCCTTGTGCGACCGCGCCACCTCCTGCATCCGGGTCGGCACCACGAACGCCTCCGCGCCGTCGAGCGCGTCCAGTGCGTCGATCAGCTCGTCGAAGCGCGGCGAGTCCAGGATCTCCATTCCGGCCCAGCTGGCCAGGCCCATGCTGTGGCCCAGGCGGCGGGTGAAGTCGAACAGTTCGATCTCGTCGCCGGGGCTCAGACCGGCGAGCCGGCGCGAGATGGCCTCCTCCAGCGCGTCGAGGTAGCTGCGCACGTCGGAGCGACCGAACAGCTCGTGGGGCAGAGTGCGGCGGCCCTCGAAGAGCTCCTGCGGCAGCTTGCGCACCAGCATCTTCCAGTCGGCGAGGCCCTTGCTGGCGACCCGCTCGGGCACGGCATAGAACTCCTGCAAGGCCCTGCGCCGAGAACAGGAACAGGTAGCGGTCTCCGCCGCTGTCGATCACGAATGTGTCGCCGCAGGTCGACCGGGCGGCGCCGATGGCTGCCACGGTGTCGGCGACCGGTCCGTCCCAAGGCATCAGGCAGTCCGCAACCGGCGGCATCGGCTCGATCTGCGGCACACCCATGCTCACATTCTCCTATGGAGTCGCTTGAGCGTCACGCCCACCGCAGCGTCGCTCCCGCGAGGCTGCATTCCAACCCGTAGGCGACCGCCCCTAGCGTGGGGGCGTGGCTGATCTGGCTTCCCGATCCTCGCCCGGCGAGCCCGTAGGGCGAGGCGACGGCCGGCTCGGGGAGCGGATCGCTCGCCGGATCCAGGAGCGGGGGCCGATCCCGGTGTCGGAATATGTGGAGGCCTGCCTGTACGACCCCGACGGCGGCTTCTACATGCGTCCCGCTGGGGGGCGGTCCGGAGGCCGGTCCGGGCACTTCCTGACCGCACCGGAGGTCGGCCCGCTGTTCGGCGCAGTGCTGGCCCGGGCACTGGACTCCTGGTGGACCGAGCTGGGAGAGCCCGACCCGTTCACGGTGATCGACTGGGGGGCAGGCCCGGGCACCCTGG
>JAGWAO010000028.1:0-5127 GCA_021296315.1 Acidimicrobiia bacterium
GGGTGACCGCCTCGTACTGGGCCGGGTTCAGGCCCTCCAGGATCGCCGATTCCGCCATCGCGGCCACCCTACTGCCGCCCGCTGACGGTACTTGGCGCCTTCGGGGCGACGGCTAGCGGGAAGGCTCAGCGTCGTCGACGAGCACGTCCAGGAACGGCGAGTATCGGTAGACGCGATTGCGTCTCTGGCCGGTGATTTCAGTGACGATCCCCGCCGAGACCATCTGATCCAGGAGTCGGCCAATGGTCGAGGGAGTTGCACCCAAGCTGTTCGATGCACGCTTGATGGTCATGATCGGCCACTCTGCCAGCAGCTCCAGCAGCGGCCATCCATACTTTCCGAAGTGCTGGGCGACCGCGACACGTCGATGCTCTTCGGTCAGTACCGACAGCTTGCCCGCCACCCGTACGGCATCGCTGGCCGTGATAGCCACGCCGCTCAAGAAGAACTTCAGCCAACCCTCCCAGTCCCCCTGAGCGCGGATGGCGTTGAGCCGGTCGTAGTACTCGAGACGGTTCCGCTTGAGGAAGAGGCTCAGGTACAGCAGCGGACGAGCCAACACCCGCCGCTGCACCAACAGCAACGTGATGAGGAGGCGCCCCACACGGCCGTTGCCGTCCAGAAACGGGTGAATCGTCTCGAACTGAGCGTGGGCAAGGCCAGCCAGAACGAGCGGCGGATCGTCGCTGTCGTTGAGGAAGACTTCAAGATCGCGGATTGCGGCGGGGAGGTCGTCGGGGGACGGCGGTACAAACACCGCCGTCTCCAGCGTGCAGCCCTCGGGGCCGACCCAGTTCTGGGTCTTGCGAAACTCCCCAGGGCTGCGTTCCTGTCCCCGAACCCCTGCCATCAACTCCTCATGCACGCGGCGCATCAGCCGACCCGACAGCGGCAGTTCATCGAGAAGACTGAGACCTAGATGCATCGCCCGAACGTGGTTGACCGTCTCGGCGATGTCAGCAGGCGGGCCGGACACTCGCGCCTCCACCTCATGGGCAAACACGTCGTCGAGGCTGGATTGAGTGCCCTCGATCTGGGAGCTGAGCACCGCCTCGCGCCGAACATACGACGCCACGAACAGATCGGGATCCGGCAAGCTGTCCGCCAATCCGTCCAGTCGGCCCAAGGCCGTGGTGGCTTCCGACAACTGCCCTAACAGACCCGTGTCCCACTTCAGCGGGGGGTCAGGCGGCAGCGGTCTAGGCATGAACGCCTCGTACCCGGTCACCTGCCGCCGAAACCGTCCAGCTCGCTCGCTCGCCATGCTGTTCCTTATTGCTGTTCCTTATTCCAGTCTGCTACGAATTGAAGCGTTTGTATGCTCTGTTATTCTACTGTAACAGCTATTGCTAGAATAGTAGCCCAAGAGGAACTGCCCTGTTCGCTATTCCAGGCTGCTGGAATAAGCCTCACACATGCTCACGCTTATTCCATCAACAGCGCTTTGGCTAGAATAACACTGTGCCATGGCTGACCCATCGCGCCGGTAGCGTTCGGCGGATGCCTGCCAGCCCCCGATCGGAGCAGTCGTGAGCCGTCCGTTCCGTTTCGGTTTCAGCCTCGACGGCCTTGACGGGCCCGAAGAAATCGCCATGCGAGCACGGCGAGCCGAGGACATGGGGTACTCCTCAGTCGTCATGACCGACCATTTCGACGACCGGCACGGGCCGCTGGTGGCCATGACGGCTGTCGCGCTGGCCACCACGACGCTGCGGGTGGGCACGCTCGTGCTGGCCAACGACTACCGGCACCCGGCGGTGCTGGCCAAGGAACTGGCCTCGCTCGATGTGGTCTCGGGCGGGCGCCTCGAGATCGGCATAGGGGCGGGCTGGATGGCCTCCGACTACGAGCAGGCCGGCCTGGGGTTCGACCGTCCGGGGGTGCGCATCGAGCGACTCGACGAGGCGGTGACCGTACTGGAGGGCTGCTTGGGCGAGGGTCCGTTCGACTTCGCGGGCGACCACTACACGATCAAGGACCTCGACTCGCAGCCCAAACCCGTCCAGACGCCCCGACCGCCGCTGCTCATGGCCGGAGGGGGCCGCCGGATGCTGGCGCTGGCCGCTCGCCGGGCCGACATCGTGGGGATCAACCCCAGCCTCCATTCGGGGGCGATCGACGAGCACGCCGGGCCGACAGCCACCGCGGGGGCCACGGATGCGAAACTCGCCGTCGTGCGGGACGCTGCCGGCGACCGCCTCGGCGACTTGGAGTTCCAGACCCGGGTGCATCTGGCTGTGATCACCGACGACGCCCACGGTCTGGCCTCGGCTGCGGCACCGGCCTTCGGTATCACCGCCGAGCAGGCCCTGGCCTCACCGCATGCCCTCGTGGGCACCGTCGACCAGTGCGCGGCCAGGATCGAGGGCTGGCGGGAGCGCTGGGGCATCTCCTACGTCTCCTTCATGGGCAGTTCTGCCGAGGCGATGGCCCCCGTCGTCGAGCGCCTCGCCGGCCTATAGCAGCGGTTCGGCCGGTAGCCTGCGATCCGTGGAGGTCGCCGACTCCGTCCTCGACCTCGTAGGGAACACGCCGCTGGTGAGAGTGCGCCGGGCGATTCCCGAGGCCCGCTGCGAGGTTCTGGCCAAGCTGGAGATGCTCAACCCCGGCGGCAGCGTCAAGGACCGCATCGCCGTCGCGATGATCGACGCGGCCGAGCGCGACGGGCTGCTCAGGCCGGGCGGGACGATCATCGAGCCCACCTCGGGCAACACCGGCGTCGGCCTGGCCATGGTGGCGGCCCAGCGTGGCTACCGGTGCATCTTCGTGATGACCGACAAGGTGAGCGGCGAGAAGGTGCAGCTGCTGCGGGCCTACGGCGCCGAGGTGGTGGTGTGCCCGGTGGCGGTGGCCCCCGACGATCCCGACTCCTACTACTCCACCGCCGAGCGGCTCATGTCCTCCACGCCCGGCGCCTACCGGCCCAACCAGTACTTCAACCAGGTGAACCCCCGGGCCCACGAGCAGACCACCGGACCGGAGCTCTGGCGCCAGACCGCCGGGCGCATCACCCACTTCGTGGCGGGCGCAGGAACCGGCGGCACGACCAGCGGGGTGGGCCGGTACCTCAAGGGCCGGAACCCCGGCGTTCAGATCATCGCCGCCGACCCCGAGGGCTCGGTGTTCAGCGGAGGATCGGGCCGGCCCTACCTGGTGGAGGGCATCGGCGAGGACTTCTGGCCCGAGACCTATCACCCCGATGTGGTGGACCGCGTGATCGCCGTGTCCGATCAGGCCTCCTTCGACATGGCCCGGCTGGTCTCCCACCGCGAGGGTCTGCTCATCGGGGGCTCGGGAGGGACCGCGGTGTGCGCGGCCGAGGAGGTGGCCCGGGACTGCGGACCGGACGACGTGGTGGTGATGCTGCTGCCCGACTCCGGACGCGGCTACCTGTCGAAGGTGTTCGACGACGACTGGATGGCCTCGCACGGCTTCCTGATCTGCGAGCATCCGTGCGTCAAGGATGTGCTCGACGCCAAGGAGGACGTGCTGCCGCCGCTCGTGTACGTCAATCCCGACGATCCGGTGAGCCTGGCCGTGACCCGCATGCGCGACAACGGGCTGAGCCAGCTT
Organism: Acidimicrobiia bacterium; assembly: GCA_021296315.1. Lineage (GTDB taxonomy): Bacteria > Actinomycetota > Acidimicrobiia > Acidimicrobiales > Aldehydirespiratoraceae > Aldehydirespirator. Next base: position 3,574 of record JAGWAO010000028.1, read on the forward strand.
CCGGTGGCCAAGGGCGAGATGCCGCTGGTCGGTCCACGAACTCCAGCTCATGGCCCTGGCTTTCAACGGCAACCTGTTGGGCCGGCCGGTGGAGAGCATCATGAGCAGACCCCTGGAGCAGATAGGCATCGGCGAGCCGGTGGCCCTGGCCGTGGCCAAGCTGGAGCGATCCCCCGCGCTGCTGGTGCTCGACGGCGGCCGGCCCCGGGCGGTGGTCTCCAGCACCGACGTGCTCGGCTACCTGTCGTCGGTCTCCGGCGACGCCCTAGAGGCCGAGCGGATGAGCGACGGGNNNCTGGGGCTTCGAGACCCGGGCCGTCCATGTCGGACAGGAGCCCGACGAGACCACCGGGGCCATAACGGTGCCCGTCCACCTGGCCACCACTTTCGTGCAGTCCGCCCCGGGTCAGCACCGGGGCTACGAGTACTCCCGCACCGCCAATCCCACCCGGACCGCGCTGGAACGCAGCGTGGCCGGGCTGGAGGGGGCAACGCACGCGTTCGCGTTCGCCAGCGGCATGGCCGCCGAGAACGCGCTGGTAGGCCTGTTGCGCCCCGGCGACCACGTGGTGATGGGCCTCGACGCCTACGGGGGCACGTTCCGGTTGATCGCCGACATCTACGGCGAGCGGGGGATCGGATGGTCGGCGGTGGACCTGAGCGAGCCCGGCGCGCTGGCCGAGGCCCTTCGTCCCGAGACCCGGCAGGTGTGGGTCGAGACACCGACCAACCCCATGCTGGCCGTGGTCGACATCGCCGCGGTGGCTGAGACGGCCCGCACGTCGGGCGCGGCCGTCATCGTCGACAACACCTTCGCAACCCCCTACCTGCAGAACCCTCTGACCCTGGGGGCCGATGTCGTGGTTCATTCCAGCACCAAGTACCTGGGCGGGCACTCCGATGTGCTCGGCGGTGTCATCGCGGTGAACGACGACGAGCTGGCCGAGCGGCTGGCCTACGTGCAGAACGCGGCCGGGGCGGTTCCCAGCCCGTTCGACTGCTACCTCCTGCTGCGGGGCATCAAGACTCTGGGCGTTCGCATGGACCGGCACTGCGAGAACGCGCTGGCGGTGGCCGAGCACTTGGACAGCCACCCGGCGGTGGCCCGAGTGCTCTATCCCGGCTTGCCCGACCATCCGGGCCACGATGTCGCAGCCCGCCAGATGAGCGGCTTCGGTGGGATGGTGTCATGCATCCTCAACGGCAGCGAGGCCGCGGCCGTGGCCGCAGTCAGCTCCACCCGGGTCTTCCTGCTGGCTGAGTCGCTGGGCGCGGTCGAGTCCCTGATCGAGCAGCCCGCCACCATGACCCATCTATCGGTGGCCGACTCCCCCCTGGCGGTGGACCCCGGTCTGATCCGTCTGTCCGTCGGCATCGAGACCATCGACGACCTCCTCACCGATCTCGACCAGGCCCTCAGCTGAGAGGCCGAGCGGAGCGGGCAACCATCAAGGAGTCGCAAGGGCGCGGAGCGAGGCGCTGTGGCCCGAGCGGCCCGTGAGCGCAGCGAACATGAGCGGGCGCTGTGGCCCGAGCGGCCCGTGAGCGCAGCGA
>JAGWAO010000028.1:5264-33930 GCA_021296315.1 Acidimicrobiia bacterium
CCGAGCGGCCCGTGAGCGCAGCGAACATGAGCGGGCGCTGTGGCCCGAGCGGCCCGTGAGCGCAGCGAACAGGAGCGGGAATCAGAGGCTCTGCGCTATTCCCATTCGATGGTGGCGGGGGGCTTGGAGGTGATGTCGTAGACGACCCGGTTGACGCCGGGCACCTCGGCGATGACCCGGCTGCTCATGGCCTCGAGCACATTGTGGGGCAGCCGGGCCCAGTCGGCGGTCATGGCATCGGAGCTGGTGACGGCCCGAATCACCACCGGGCGCCCGTAGGTGCGCTCGTCGCCCATCACACCCACTGTGCGGATGTCGGGCAGCACCGCGAACGACTGCCAGATCTCACGCTCGAGGCCCGCCTTGCGCAGCTCGGAGCGAACGATGGCGTCCGCGTGACGCAGCGTGCCGGCTGCCTCCGGGGTCACCTCCCCGATGATGCGGACCGCCAGGCCCGGGCCGGGGAAGGGCTGGCGGTGAACGATCTCGGCAGGTAGGCCGAGCTCCGCTCCCACCGCCCGCACCTCGTCCTTGAACAGCGACCGCAGCGGCTCCACCAGCTCGAAGTCCAGGTCGTCGGGCAGGCCGCCCACATTGTGATGGCTCTTGATGGTGGACGAGTGGGTGGTGGCGCCCGACTCGATCACGTCGGGGTACAGCGTCCCCTGCACCAGGAATGCGGCGTCGGGAACGTGGTTGCGGGCTCGCTCGAAGGCCCGGATGAACTGCTCGCCGACCACCTTGCGCTTGGCCTCGGGCTCGGTGACGCCTTCCAGTGCGGAGAAGAACTCCCCGGCCGCGTCGAGGCGAACGAGATCCACTCCGAAGTGGCGGCCGAAGGTCTCCTCCACCTGGTCGGCCTCGCCCGCGCGCAACAGACCGGTGTCGACCAGCACGCACGTGAGCCGGTCGCCGATGGCCCTGTGCACCAGAGCGGCGGCCACCGCGGAGTCGACGCCCCCCGACAGGCCGCAGATGGCCCGGCCATCGCCAACCTGGTCCCGCACAGAGATCACCGCGGCGTCGATGATCGAATGCATCGACCAGCTCGGATCGACGCCGCATCCCCGGCGCAGGAAGCGCTCCATCACCTGGTGGCCATGCGCGGTGTGCTCAACCTCGGGATGGAACTGCACCCCGTACAGACCCCGGTCGGGGTCCTCGAAGGCGGCCACCGGCGAAGCCTCCGTGGCCGCGGTGACCGCCGCACCCGGCGGCGGCTCGGCAATGGCGTCGAAGTGGCTCATCCACACCGGCTGGGGCGAAGGCAGGCCGGCCAGCAGGACGCCGCCGTCACCGGCCACAGCCATCTCAGCCCGGCCGTACTCCCCCCGCTGGTTGGGACCGACCGAGCCGCCCAGTTGCTCGGCGATGAGCTGGGCCCCGTAGCAGATGCCGAGTATGGGCACACCGAGGCCGTAGATGGCGGGGTCGAGGCTGGGAGCGCCCTCGACGTGCACCGATGCCGGCCCGCCGCTGAGGATCACCCCGGCGGGCCGGCGGGCGGCGATCTCGGCTGCAGTGATCGCCGCGGGCACGATCTCGCTGTACACCTCGCACTCACGCACCCGTCGGGCGATCAGCTGTGCGTACTGGGCTCCAAAGTCAACGACCAGGACAGTGTCGAAGGCTCCGCCCGGGCCCGGGGAGGCATCGATCACGGCGAGACTATGGCGACGGCGGCCCGCTGGAAGTCCTTGACATCGGTGTAACCGCACTTGGCCATGGAGGTGCGCAGCCCGCCCATCATGTTGGTCGTGCCGTCGGGGCCGAGAGCGGGGCCATGGAGGATCTCCGCCAGCGTGCCCCTCGGCTCCACATCCATGATGCGCCCCCGAGGCAGCGTCGGATGGCCCGCCGAGAGGTCCCAGTGCCGGCCCGGGCACGGCGAGTCGGAGGCAGAGGCCAGCGGAAGGCCGACCATGGCCGCGTCGGCGCCGCACACGATCGCCTTGGCGATGTCGCCCGCGGTGCTCATCGTCCCGTCGGCGATCACATGGCAGTACACGCCGGTCTCGTCGAGGTGGCGCATGCGGGCCGCCCGGGCGTCGGCGATGGCCGTGGCCTGGGGAGCGTCGAGACCCAGCACATGGCGGGTGGTGCCCACATGCCCCGAGCCTGCGCCTACCAGCACTCCGGCCGCGCCGGTGCGCATCAGGTGCAGGGCGGCCTGGTAGCTCACGCAGCCTCCGACGATCACCGGTGTCTGCATGCGCCGGATGAACGTCTTGAGGTTGAGCGGGTCGCCCGCCGATGAGACATGCTCGGCCGAGACGATGGTGCCCGAGATGACCAGCAGGTTGATGTCGGCGGCGATGGCGTGAGGGGCGAGTTCCTCGGCCCGCTGGGGCCTGACCCGACCGGCGGTGCGCACGCCGGCCGCCGCCACCTCGGCGATGCGCTCGGCCACCAGCTCGGGCTGCACGGGCCGGGAGTACAGCTCGCGCAGGCGGGCCAGGGCCGCATCCAACCGAGCGGCGGCCAGTTCGGCCAGATCGGCAGCCGGATCGGTGCAGCGGGTCCAGATGCCCTCCAGGTCGAGCACACCTACGCCGCCGAGCTCACCCATCCGCACAGCGGTGGCCGGGCTGGTCACGCTGTCGGTTGAGGCGGCCAGCACCGGGACGTCGAAGCGGTAGGCGTCGATCTGCCAGGAGATGTCCACGTCTTCGAGGTCGCGGGTGCGCCGGCTGGGGATGATGGCGATCTCGTCGAGCCGGTAGGCGCGGCGTCCGGACTTCCCCAGCCCGATCTCGACTTCAGCCATCGAAGCTCCCCCCGCGCTGCGACCTTCGTACGAGTGCGCTCATGGGCTAGGCACCGAGAGCCAGCTCAAATGGGTAATAGCCGGTCGCGTCGCAACGGTGTCATTCCGTCTCTCGTTCGCTGCGCTCACGGGCCGCTCGGGCCACGGCCTCGCCCGTATGAGTTGGACTCGCGCACCTACCCGCTCGGCCTCTAAGCCGGTCACCGGACGAGCCTATCTCGCGGCCGCGCCCATGATCGTCATCGTCAGGAGCCGCCGCAGCACCGCCGCGGTCGCCCCCCAAACGGTGTCGCCGTGGAGCTCGAAGAAGGTCATGGTGCGCTCACCTCCGAAAGCAGCATCCAGCGACCAGACCTCCTCCCGCCAGGATTCGGGGTCGGTCAGCTCGGCCAGCGGGACGTGCAACACCCGGTCCACCTCGACCGGGTCGGGCACCAGATCAGGGCGCTGGTCGACGGTGGCCACGAACGGGCACACCAGCGAGCGCGATCCGACCGTGACGAAGCTGTCGAGCCGGCCGATCCGCGACACGCTGCCGGGGTCCAAACCGATCTCCTCGGTTGCCTCCCGCAATGCGGTGGCCCACAAGTCGGCGTCGCCCGGCTCTCGCCTGCCGCCGGGGAACGAGACTTCACCGGCGTGGTGGCGCAGGTGCCAGGCGCGTCGGGTGAGCACCACCCACGGCTCGCCCTGATGCTCATAGAGCAGCACCAACACCGCGGACGGCGCCGATCCCGGCGGGACCGTTGCCGGCGAGGTTAGGAACCTGGGCGAGGTGTCGACCACGGCCTGCAGCGCCTGTTCCAGGCTGGGCCGTTGTCGCTGCTCCGGGAGTTCAGCCCATGGCGCCGATCCGCCCGGTCGGGCGTTGGCCGGGCGGGGGATGTGCTGGGATCCGCCCCTGCCGGAAGGGGCCGGCGGCGGATCGAAAACCGCCGCGGTTGATGCGGTCGAGTCGGTCAGGACCCTTCCCCGTCGCCGGCCGCGGCCAAGTCCTTGAGAAGCTCCCGCAGCCCACCGGTCTTGAGGTCGCTCATTACCCGTCCCGGCGGTGTCTCGCCCCGCTCCCACTCCTCCCAGTGATCCAGCAGCTTGCGCGCGTCCGGGGCCGGCCGATCCATCCCGAGAGGCTACCGGCGCCTCTCTGAGTCGAGATCTCGCATCCGTGTGGCACCCCGGACGCGCAGGAGCCCGGGACTGGGCCCGGGCTCCTGTGATGTTCGCTGGGGGCGAACGGCTACATCATGCCGCCCATGCCTCCCATGCCGTCCATGCCGCCGCCGGGGGGACCGGGCGGGGGCTTCTCCTCGGGCTTGTCGGCCACGAGCACCTCGGTTGTGAGCATCAGCCCGGCGATCGACGCCGCGTTCTGCAGAGCAGCCCGGGTCACCTTCACCGGGTCGATCACACCGGCTCCGATCAGGTCTAGGACCTCGCCCGCTACCGCGTCGAAACCATCGGGGCCGGAGGCCGCCTCGACCTCGCGCACCACGATGGCGCCCTCATGGCCGGCGTTCTCCGCGATCAGCCGGGTCGGCGCCGACAGCGCCTCGCCGATAATGCGGGCCCCGGTGGCTTCGTCGCCGTCGAGTTCGGCCGCAACTGCGGCGACCGCAGCCCGGCTGCGCAGCAGCGCGGTGCCGCCGCCGGCAACGATGCCCTCGTCGATGGCGGCCCGGGTAGCCGATATGGCGTCCTCGATGCGGTGCTTGGTCTCCTTGAGCTCCACCTCGGTGGCCGCTCCGACCTGGACCACGGCCACGCCGCCGGCCAGCTTGGCCAGCCGCTCCTGCAGCTTCTCGCGGTCCCAGTCCGAGTCGGTGTTCTCGATCTCGGCCTTGATCTGGCTGACCCGGCCCTCCACGTCGGCGGAGTCGCCGGCGCCTTCCACGATGGTGGTGTCGTCCTTGGTGATCACCACCTTGCGGGCTGAGCCCATCAGTGACAGGTCCACCGAGTCGAGCTTGAGGCCGACCTCCTCGGCCACCACCTGGCCGCCGGTGAGGATGGCCATGTCCTGCAGCATTGCCTTGCGGCGCTCGCCGAAGCCGGGAGCCTTCACGGCCGCGGAGTTGAACGTGCCGCGGATCTTGTTGACCACCAGCGTGGCCAGCGCCTCGCCCTCGACGTCCTCGGCGATGATCAGCAGCGGCTTGCCCGTCTGCATGACCTTCTCGAGCACTGGCAGCAGGTCCGACACTGCGCTGATCTTGCCCTGGTTGAGCAGCACGTAGGGCTCCTCGAGCACCGCTTCCTGACGCTCGGGGTCGGTCACGAAGTACGGCGACAGGTAGCCCTTGTCGAACTGCATGCCCTCAACGAAGTCGAGGTCCATGCCGAACGTGTTGCTCTCCTCGACGGTGATCACGCCGTCCTTGCCGACCTTGTCGAAGGCCTCGGCCAGCGCTGTCGGCGGCGGAGATCGACGCCACCGACTGCACCTTCTCCTTGTCGGTCGACACCGGCACCGCCTGGTCGGCCAGCGAGTCCACCGCGGCGGCCACGGCCGCCTCCATGCCCCGCTTGAGGCCCATCGGGTTGGCGCCGGCGGCTACGTTGCGCAGCCCCTCGCGTATCAGAGCCTGAGCCAGCACAGTGGCGGTGGTGGTGCCGTCACCGGCAATGTCGTTGGTCTTGGTGGCGACTTCCTTCACAAGCTGGGCGCCCATGTTCTCGAACTGGTCGTCGAGCTCCACCTCGCGAGCGATCGACACGCCGTCGTTGGTGATGGTCGGCGCGCCGAACTTCTTGTCCAGCACGACGTTGCGGCCCTTGGGGCCAAGGGTGACCTTCACCGCGTCGGCGAGCTTGTTCACACCCGTTTCGAGGCCCCGGCGAGCCTCTTCGTCAAACTTGAGGATCTTGGGCATCGGCGACCTCAGACGACCTTGGCCAGCACGTCGCGGGCGTTGAGGATGAGCAGATCTTCGCCGTCGACGGTGATCTCGGTGCCGCCGTACTTGGAATAGACGACGGTGTCGCCCACCCCGACATCCATGGGGATGAGCTCACCGCTGTCATCGGACCGGCGACCGGGGCCGACCGCCAGTACCTCGCCCTGCTGGGGCTTCTCCTTGGCGGTGTCGGGGATGACGAGACCACTGGCCGTCGTCTCCTCGGCGTCGCCGGGCCGCACAACGATGCGGTCATCAAGTGGCTGCAGATTCATGTGTCCTCCCGGACTCCTGTTCTTGATGTTCTTGGACTGAACACGGGCGTTGGCACTCTCCCGTGACGAGTGCCAACGATACGGCCCGACATCGGGTCCCACAACGCGCGGAGGCGGCGTTTCAGGTCTCGGGGAGGCCCAGCGACGGGTCGGCGCCCACGGTGAGCGGGGAGGGTCCGTCGGCCTGCAAACGCCACCAGGCCGCCGCGGCCACCATGGCCGCGTTGTCGGTGCACATGGCCCGGCTCGGCAGGTACCCGGCCAGCCCGTCGGCCGTGCAGGCATCGAGCGTCATCTCCCGCAGCCGGCTGTTGGCCGCGACCCCGCCGGCCAGGCACAGGCCCCGGGCGTTGTGGCTGGCCGCGGCCCGGCGGGCCTTGGCCACCAGCACGTCCGCCACAGCCTCCTGGAACGAGGCGGCCACATCCTCGGTAGTGGCGTCTGGATGGCGCCTGAGATGGTTGATCACCGCGGTCTTCAGGCCGGCGAATGAGAAGTTCCAGCCGTCGTGCAGCATCGCCCGGGGGAAGGCGATCGCGTCGGGGTCACCCTGCCCGCTCAGCCGGTCGATCACGGGACCGCCCGGATAGCCGAGGCCCATGTAGCGGGCCACCTTGTCGAAGGCCTCGCCGGCGGCGTCGTCGAGGGTTGCCCCCAGCACCCGATAGCGCAGACGATCCTCCATCAGCACCAGCATGGTGTGGCCGCCGGACACGAGTATCACCACCACGGGCAGCTCCAGGCTCGGCTCATCGAGGAAGGCCGCGTGGAGATGGGCCTCCAGGTGATTGACGGCCACGAAGGGCACGTCCCACACCAGGGCCAGCGCCTTGGCCGCCGACACTCCGACCAGCAGCGCCCCCACCAGGCCCGGACCGGCCGTGGCCGCCACCGCGGCGATGTCCGAGTCCTCCAGAGCCGACTCCACCAGCGCCTGAGACATCACCGGCACGAGCCGCTCGGTGTGGGCCCGCCCCGCGACCTCGGGGACGACGCCGCCGTAGCGGGCATGCAGGTCGACCTGGCTGGACACCACCGACGAGAGAACCTGCTGCCCGCCGGCCACGACCGCCGCGGCCGTCTCGTCACAGGAGGTCTCGATGCCGAGGATGGCGGCGTCCGATGCGAGCACCGGCATCGTCGCGCCCCCGATCGCGCCTGGCAGGTTCACGATCCGTCCCCCGTCCACTTGGCTCTAGCGTCGGGGCGGCGCAGGTAGAGGGGCTCGATCTCGTCGGGTCGCACGAACTCCTCTCGCATGGCCAGGGCGTGAGCCAGCAGCACCAGCGACTCAGCCGAGGGATGGGCGAAGCCTGGATCGGCCAACTCCACGCCCCGCAACCCCTCGAACAACGAGGCGTAGCGCACCGCTCCGTCCCCCACGACCAGTGTCTCGTCTTCACTGGCCAGCATCTGCGACACGACATGGTCGGGGACGCCGACTTCGGGCTCGGTCAGGCGCTGCACGCCCCCGGGCAGGCAGCCGTACCGGGCATGGAACACCTCGCCGCGGCGGGCGTCGATCATCACCGCGATGGTGCGGCCTGTGTGGCGCAGCGGGAAAGCGACCAGGTCGAGGCTGGCGACCGCGACCATCGGCACCCGCAGGGCGTGCGCCATCGTGATCGCGGTGGTCACACCCACCCGAAGGCCGGTGTAGAGCCCTGGGCCGATATCGACCGCGACCCCGCCCAAGTCACGCAGCGAGATGTCGGCGTGGGCGCACGCCGCCTGTATCTGGGGGGCGAGCAGCTCGGCGTGGCGACGCTCGCGCGTGGCCTGGACCGATGCTCGCACGCCCTCGTGGCCTCCTACGGCGCAGCCGACACGGCCGGTTGCCGACTCGATCCCGAGTATCAGCATGGCGGAGCCCAGCGCTCGACAGCGGCAGTCAACCGATCGGCTCGGCGCTGCCAGGACTCGCCGTGGCTGCGCAGCTCGAAGCTGCGGTCGTTGTCCCCGGAACCAAAGCGGATCGTCACCGACAGATGCTCGGCGGGCAGAGCTGACGAAATGGTGTCACCCCACTCGACTAGGGTCACCCCCTCGTCGAGCAGCTCGGGCAGGGCCAGATCGCTCACCTCCTCTGGACCGTCGAAGCGATAGACGTCGAGATGGTTGACCACCAAGCGGCCCTCATACCGGTTGGCCAGAGTGAAGGTGGGGCTGGTGACCGGAGCGGTCACTCCCAGGGTCGCCGCGAAACCCTGCACGAAGGCCGTCTTGCCCGCCCCGAGGTCGCCGACGAGCACCAGCACGTCTCCGGTGTCCACCACTGCCGCGACGGCCCCGCCGAGGGCTCTCGTCTCGTCGACGGTGGCCGTGCTGCACGCGATCATCCGGGCCTTGAGAGGCCGAGCGAATAGGCGAGCCAATACGGCTCGTACCGGCGAGGCCGTGGCCCGAGCGGCCCGTGAGCGCAGCGAACGAGAGCGGGAGTGACACCGTTGCACCGCGACGGACCCTCAATTGCTTGCGGTCGCTGAAAGGAGGTCGGCCGACGCGGTGATCTCACCCCTCAATCGTACCGACGGCGCTACCTACAGCCTTGGCCACTGCGGCCACCGCCAGGAGCCGCACATCGTCGGGGTCCGCGGGCACGGCGCCGGTGGCGGCGGCCACCACCGCGTCGCCGTCGGACCGCGAGTGGGCCGGTACCAGGGCCCGGGCCAAGCCGTCGTGGCCTCCCTGAGCCACCCAGAAGCACTCGAGCTTGGTCAGCGCCGCGTTGGTGACGACGGCGCACAGGGTCGTGTTGGCGAACGGGCTGACCCGGCCCTCCCACTGCTCGAACGTTCCGGCTGCGACCTGGTCGAGTATCTGCTGCGAGTCGGGCGGGGGGCTGCCCGCCGCGTTGAGGGCCACCACCACGCTGACGACCAACCCGTTCCGGCGCACGGAGGCGATGCCCAACCCGCCGGGCCTCGCGTTCTCCGCTCCGAGCCACTTGGACACGGTGGCGCCGGTGCCGGCTCCGACCGCGCCCGTCTCGGACGCAGCGGTCCGGTTCGTGGCCGCGTGCCGGCCGGCGGCGGCATCGGGGCGGACGGCCGCGTCCCCGACGCCGAGGTCGTACAGGGCCATGGCCACGACGATGGGCACCGGACCGTGCGGCGTGTCGAACCCCCGCCCCTCAGCCTCGAGAACCTCCATCACCCCGTCGGCCGAGGCCAACCCGAAGGCGGAGCCGCCGGTGAGTACGACTGCATCCACGCAGTCGACCAGCCGCTCCGGTGCCAGCAGCGCGAAGTCGCGGGTGGCCGGGGCGCCACCGCGCACCTCGCCGGAAGCGGCGGTGCCGGGCGGCAGAACGATCACGGTGCAGCCGGTGCGGGCCACCGGATCGGTCCAATGACCGATCTCGACACCCGGAATCTGCAGTTCGACCGACACGTGCGAACCTATACGAGATTGACGTAGTTGTTCCCCATATGGAGGCATGACTACGTCAATCTGGGCGGCAGCACAACAGCCGGGGGCACCAGGGCGGGCTAGACCTGGACTCGGGGCACACGGGCAGAGATCGCCGTGAGGACCTCGTACGCGATGGTGCCGAGCCGTTGGGCGACCTCTGCCGCGGTGATCTCGTCTGAGCCCTGGCGGCCGATCAGCACGACTTCGTCGCCGGTCGTGACCTCGCCGGCAATGGCCGGATGGAGTGCGACCATGAGCTGGTCCATCGTCACCGCGCCCACGATGGGGCACCGGTGGCCGCGCACCAGCACCTCCACGCCGGCCGAGCCGCTGTCGCGCCTGATGCCGTCGGCGTAGCCGATGGCGACGGTGGCCACCCGGGTGGGCTCGTAGGCCCACCAGTGCCGGCCGTAGGACACGCTCTCGCCGGGCGCCACCGTCCGCACCGCCGTGACCCGCGACACCAGTTCGAGCGCCGGCTCGAGGTCGATGACACCGGCCAGCGCCGGTGAGGGAGGGACGCCGTAGATGGAGATGCCGACCCGGACGAGATCGCGGCGGGCGTTGGGATGGGCCAGCAGGCCCGCCGAGTTGGCGGCATGCACGACACCGGTGGGCAGGCCGCTTCGACGCAACCGGGCCAGGGCCTCGTCGAAGCGGTCCATCTGCTTCGCCGTAAAGGGGTCGTCGGGCGCGTCGGCTACCGCCAGGTGAGTCCACACACCCTCGAGGCGCAGCCGGTCGCCGGCTGCTCGCAGGGCTTCGGCGACTGAGTCGAGCTCGGCGGGCAACGTACCCATCCGGTGCATGCCGGTGTCCACCTTGAGATGGACGGCGTGGGCGGGCCCCGGCGCGGCCGCCAGTGTCCGGGCCCCCGCCGCCGACGCCACCGTGAACCGGACCCGGCTCGGGCACTCGTTCGGGGCGCGGGCCGCGAGCCCGGGCGCGGCCTCTGCCAGGATAAGTACCGGCGCATCGCTGCCAACGCTCTCAGCCGCCCCGGCCACCGCCAAGGCCTCGGTAATCGTGGCCACGGCCAACCAGGACGCGCCCCCCGCCAGGGCGGCACGGGCCACGGTGACGGCACCGTGGCCGTAGCCGTCGGCCTTGACCACCGCGCACAGGGACGCATCGCCGGCCCGGTCGGCAAGGCGCCGAACGTTGGCCTCGATAGCGGCTGGTCGAACCCTGGCTATGCGCGCCGACAGGCTGGCGGCACTCACGCCGCGACCACGCTCACCGTAGGCCGCCAACCGACGGACTGGCCACCGAACTGGCAGCACTCAGCGCCCGAACCGGCATCCACAACTGCCAATTCACCGGACAAGCGCCGACCCCGCACCGAACTGGCAGCACTCAGCGCCCGAACCGGCATCCACAACTGCCAATTCACGGGACGGCGCCCATCCGTTCACGGCGTGACCGCTCTGAGCGCGCCCAGGAGGTCGCTGGCCACCAGACGGGAGCCTCCGACCGCGGCCGCGGCCCGTCCGTGAAGGTGGGCGGCCTCGGCCACACGGTCAATCAGACGCTCGGGACCGAAGGCGGCCATGCGGCCTGTGATCACTCCCGTGAGGACGTCACCGGTGCCCGCGGTGGCCAGACGGGCATCACCGCTGGAGACGATCCTGACCCGTCCCGCGGCGTCGGCCACCACGGTGGGGCCACCTTTGAGCAGCACTACTGCATCCAGTTGCGCCGCGGCTGCCCTGGCCCCGGCAATGCGGTCCGGGCCGGGCCGGGCCGACATCAGCGCTTCGAACTCGCCGTCGTGCGGCGTGAGGACCGCAGGTGACGAGCCGCCGCGCTGGTCCATGACCGCGGCAACCGCAGGATGGCACAGAAGACGCAGGCCGTCGGCGTCCACCACCGTCGGCAACCCCAGAGCGAGCGCTTCGGCGAGCCGGGCCGCAGCCTCCTGACCGGTGCCCAGCCCCGGCCCGGCCGCGCACACCATGAAACGGTCGGCATCCACCGTCAGCGGCGGCTCGAAACGCACCACCTCGACCGGCCAAGCCGTCCCGGCCGCGGCCGGCGAGTTGAGATGAACCATGCGAGCGCCGCTGCGCAGCGCCGCGGAGCAGGCCAGGGACGCGGCACCACCCATGCCGGGCGAGCCGGCCACGACCAGCGCGGCCGCATGCCACTTGTGGGTGGCACCGGTGCCCGCCGGCAGCGCCTCGACGTCACCGTCGGTGAACAGTGCGCAGGCTTCGCCATCGTCGTCACCGACGGCGAGGCCTATGTCGGCAACGGTCGTGGTGCCGCAGGCAGCCGGACCCTGGCCGAACAGCAGGCCCGGCTTGAGCGCCGCGAACGTGACCGTCCGCTGCGCCGTCCACACCGGTCCGCCCAAGACGCCGCCGGTGAGACCGTCGAGTCCACTCGGTATGTCCACGGCCAGCACCGGAGCGTCGCAGCAGCCACGCCGGGGCGGCGTGTAGGGCCGGGAGAGTCCCGTGCCGAAAGCCGCATCGATGTACAGGTCGGCCGGCGGCAGCGTCTCAACTGCATCGGTGGCTGGGAACACCCGAACGCGCACCCCCCGGCGCCGGAGCCGGCGGGCCGCGGCCCGGCCGTCGGCGCCGTTGTTGCCGGGACCGGCCAGCACCACCACCCGGCGACCATACCGTCCGACCATCACCTCGACGGCGGCGCGGGCCACGGCTGCTCCGGCCCGCTCGATCAGCACTTCGGTCGGCTCGGGCGCGGCTGAATCGATCTCAGCCATCCGGGCCGGCGTGACGACCGGAATCATCGGGCTAGAGCGACGACGGTCGCCTGGGCGAGATTGTCGGTGTGAGACAGGGAGACGAGCCAGCGGCCGACGCCGTGGACGGCTGCCGTGGACCGGGCATCGCCGTGGAGCACAAGCTCGGGTCGGCCGTCGTCGGCCCGAACGACCTCTATTTCGGCCATGCGCATCCCTCCGAGGCCGTAGCCGAGAGCCTTGAGGGCAGCCTCCTTGGCCGCAAATCGGGCGGCTAGCCGGGCCGCGGGATCGATGGCCCGCGCCGCGTAGGCCCGCTCACCGGCGGTGAACAGCCGGTCGGCCACCGAGGGGCGCCGCCGGAGCACGGTGCGGAACCGGTCGACGTCGACCAGATCGGTGCCGACCCCTACCACCCCGGCATCGGTCAAGCCCCTGACGCCCTCGGTCACCCCCACAACGATACCTAGGCACCCGGCGTGGTCTCGCCGTTGCTGGAACTGGCAGCCCAACGCACGCACACCCTGCAAGACGCTGCCAATTCGCCGACAGCTCTCGCCCATTCCTGGAACTGGCAGCACAACGCACGCACACCGAGCAAGACGCTGCCAATTCGCGGGCTAGGTGCGCCAGTGGTCGGCTAGGTCGCCGATGGGGGCCGTCAGCAGATCGACCACCGCGATCTCGGCCAGCCGATCCTCGTCGAAGGCGGGCTCGGTCTCGGTGACCGCGTCGCACAGCTCTGAGTAGCGATTGCGGTACCCCTGCAGGACGCTCCGAGCCACCGGGGCCGGAAGGGAATCCTCGAAGCGGACGTGTAGCAGGGTGATGCCCACAGTGGCGCCCGCCGCGACCTCCGGGACGAATACGACCGTGCGCCCGTCGTAGCGGCCCCGAGCGGCCAGCACCCGGCGCTCTCCAGCCACCCGGCGCTTGCTGCCGCTGAGCGCCGGGGCGGACGCCGTGCGCGAGACGATGCCCGCCGCGATGCCGCCTTGGTCCACTACGGAAACCGTGTCGAGTCCCTCCAGCCGGTAACGGGTGTGGCCCCGCACCTCTGCTACCGCCGGGCTGAGATCGGCCAGAGCCCGGATGGTGGAGTAGGAGAGACTGTCCCTGGGTGTGCCGGTGGCCAGCACGGCCCGGATGAGCGGCGCTTCCAGCAGGGTCTGGTCCGAGCGGGAGATGCCGACGGTAACAGTCTTGGCCTGGTGGCGGATGGCGTCGATCGGGCGGGTCAACTCGTCGATCCCGACGCTCAGCGCGGCCTCGAGGTCATCGACCACTGCGGCTGGAGTGCCGGCCCGGCCCAACTCCAGTTCGTATCCGTCTAGCGGCGCCAGCCCGGTGGCGTAGCGCATCAGCGTGACAATGCGCACAGCCGTGGACGCCTGCAGGTGCCCGTTGTAGTCGCCGCGCTGCAGACCGGCCGAGAATGCGGCACTGCTCTGCCGCAACGTGGGAAGGGCCAGGCTCAGAACGTCCTCAGCGGTGCTGTCGGGACGGGCCGCGGCGACCTCGATGGCCGCTCGAGCCTCTCGCAGGGGTCGTGCCCCGGCGTCGATGGCCAGCGCGGCCTCATAGCCGAAGAGGTGGCCCACCATGGTCGCGGGCAGGAACGCCAACCGTGGATCCACCTTCGGCACAAAGAGCACCGCTGACGAGCCCTCGAAACGGGTGTCGCCGTCGTCGGCCACCACGACCGGGGCGGCCCGATGGGCACCGAAGATGGCCACCTCCTTGGCCACGTCGTCGGCCACCGAGCCCGACAGCCCCGCGGCGCACACCAGCACCAGGGGTTCGGCCGACAGGTCGATGTGCTTCTTGTCCTCGGTCGCGTCGGCCGAGATCGACATGTAGCACAGCTCCGAGAGCTTGATGCGCACCTCGCGAGCGGCAATCTGGTTGGGCCCGTTGCCCACCACCGCCCAATGGCGCCGTCCCGGGGCCAGACTGCGGGCCGCCTCGCCTACGGTGGCTCGCCGCTCCAGGACCGCCTCCAGCTCCGACGGCATGGCCCGAAGCGCCTCAAGGAGACCGCGCCGGGATGCTGCACCCCCCTCACCGGCCGCCTCGCCCGCGACGGCCACGGCCAGCAGGCAGCCCGCGGCCACCTGGGAATAGAACGCCTTGGTGGAGGCGACGCTCATTTCCACGTCGCGGCCGTCGGAGGTGTAGAGAACGCCGTCGGCCCGATCGGTCAGGTCGCTGTTGCGGCGGTTGACGACGGCCACCACCGATCCCCCTCTGGCCCGCACCAAGTCGACGGTGCGGTTGGTGTCGGTGGTGGTGCCCGACTGCGAGATCGCCACCACCAGCGTGTCGGACATGTCGGCCTGCAGGTGGAAGGCCGACAGCTCTGTGGCGGGCAACGCCGTCACGTCGAGGGCACCGGCGCGGCCGGCATCGGCCAGCAGCGTGCGGAGGCATCGGGCGAAGCTCTCCCCCGCTACCGCCGCGGTCCCCTGGCCGATGGCCAGGACCTTGGACACCGACCCGTCCCGCAACCCGGACCGGACCAACTCGGGCAGCGTCTCCGGGCCGATCGACAGGCCCGGACCGTCCGCAGTGTCGATGATCCGGCCCCTCAGCGTCTTGCGGAACGACGCCGGAGCCTCACCAATCTCCTTCAGCAGGTAGTGGCGGTGATCACCGCGGTCGATGTCCCTGGTGGTGATGGACGCAGTCGAGATCTCGTCGGGCGCCACCGGAAGCCCCGTGCCGTCGTAGGAGTGCCGGGACACACCTTCGAGCAGGCCGGCCCGGCTGCCGTCCAGCTCGACAATCTGGCCCCGGCCGGTGCTGGGATTGGCGTCGCCGGCGACGGCCTCGCCGTCCATGCGGAGGTACTCAGACGTCTCCTCCACCACTCCGTAGGGCTCGCTGGCAACCACGAACGCTTCATCGGCGAGCCCGACGTAGAGGGCCTGGCCGCTGCCTCTCAGCGCGAGTTGCAGACGATCGGGCGAGCCCGCGGTGCAGACGGCCACGGCCACCGACCCCTCGCACTCCGCCACGGTGCGCCGGAACGCCTCACCCGACGCCAGGCCCTCGGACAAGCGGCGGCCCATCAGAGCAGGCACGGTCTTGGAGTCGGTGGTGATGGCGGCCGGTACCCGGACTCCGGCCGCGGCAAACAGCTCGGCGTAGTTGTCCACGTCCCCGTTGATGGCCCCGACGACGTACGGCGTGTGCTCCCCGACCACCTCGCTGTTGAGAGGATGAGCATTCGCCTCGGAGATGATGCCGACAGAGGCCCAGCGGGTATGGGCCAGCACGAGCACGCGCGCATCTACGGAGGCCAGCGCGGCGGCCAGCAGCCGGTCGGAGGCCACCGCGGCCCGCAGCGCCGCGGTGTTGTCGCCGAGTTCGCCGATCTCGGCTGCGGTCTTGTGGACGATGCTGAGCACGCCGTCAACGAGGCGCACCGAACCGGAGCCGAACGACGAGTCTCGGCCGCGGCTCTCCAGGGCCGCGGTCACGACGGGGGCGTCGCGGTCTAGCCCGTGGCCGCTGACCAGAAGGTGCAGCCCGGCCGAGTCGCGCCCACGCACTTCGAGCCGGTCCAGTGCCGTCAGCGCCTGCTGGATCGACAGGTAGGCCTCGACCGCGGCCGGCGACGCCGAGCCCGGTGTCAGCCCGGCCGCCGCGAGCAGCTTCGCGACGGCGTGCGAGGCTCCCAGCCGGTCGCGTCCGAGAGCCCACAGGCCATCGCGGACTCGCACCAACTGCTCGTTGAGGTGCTCCAGTTCGGCCGGATCGAGCGAAGTGTCGGCATCGAGTCGAGCCTCTAGGGCAGCCGCCGAAGTCGTTGCCGCGTCGATGAGGGCTCTGAGAGTGTCGGCCACCTCCGGCGACTGGAGCAGGAGGCGCAATCCGGCCACCCCGCCCAGTAGCTCGTTGGCCGCATGCAGCCGCTCGGCCACGGACCCCAGCTCCTGGGCAAAGGCTCCTGGATGCCCGCCGGCCACGGAGGCGGCATCGGCGAGGGCGACGGACGCCGCCTCGACCATGCCGATGACGTCGGCGGCGCCGGGCACCGGCCGCGTCGACGGGCGACGCACGATGGCAACGATCCCGCACATGTCAGGCCAAGGCCTCTTGGTGCGAGCCGAGCTGCGCCGACCGCCCCCGCTGGTCGGCACAGAATCGAAGCAAGTCCGGCGCCTCCGAGGGCCCGCCCAGAATCTTGGTGCGATTCTTGTGGATGTACTGCAAGAAACTCACCCGAGATCTCAAAGACACGACAGCGCCTCCTCGATGGCCGCCGCGAGCCGGTCGGCCTCGGCGCGGGCTGTCTCGAGGTCGGCCGCCTCCACCATCACCCGTACCAGTGGCTCGGTGCCCGATGGGCGCACCAGAACCCGGCCGGAGTCTCCGAAGCGGGCCTCGGCGCCGGCTGCTATGGGGCCGAGGGTGGCGTCGAGGTCGGCGGACCGGGCCGCAGCCGGCAGCGGCACCCCCAGCAGCACTTGCGGCATGCGGGTCATCGCCGCCGCGGCGAGGTCGTGCAGGCTTCGGCCTGAGCGCTTGAGCGTGTCCAACAGCTGCACGGCGGTCAGCAGCCCGTCGCCAGTGGTGGCCAGGTCGCGGAATACCAGATGCCCCGACTGCTCGCCGCCCAGCACCAGGCCCCGATCCTCCAGGGCGCCGAGCACGTGGCGGTCACCCACGGGCGTCTCGACCAGGCCGATCCCGCGGGAAGCCATCGCCTGGCGCAATCCCAGGTTGGCCATCACCGTGACCACCACCGCGCCCCCGGCGAGCCGCCCGCGCCCGGCCCGGTCGATGGCACACACCGCCAGAATTTGATCCCCGTCGATGAGCGCTCCGGTGTGGTCGACTGCCAGCACGCGATCGGCGTCGCCGTCGAAGGCCACGCCGGCATCGGCTCCGCAGGACACCACCGCGGCCTGCAGGCTCTCGGGGTGCAGCGATCCGCAGCCATCGTTGATGTTGTAGCCGTCGGGTGAGGCGTGAATCATCTCGATGTCGGCGCCCAGGACGTGCAGGCACTCCGGTCCGGACCGGTAGGCGGCACCGTTGGCCGCGTCGACCACGATGCGCAACCCGTCCAAGTCCCGTCCTTCGACGCTGTCGGCGACAGATCGGATGTGGCGGCGGCGGGCCTCCTCCGCCATTTCCGCGCTCTGCATTAGTGCCGGGCCCCGCCTCTCGGTGTCTCGGATCGATCCCACGCCATCGACCGCCGGGGAGGCACCCGGCCCTGTGGCCGCAGCCCGGTCGGGATCGTTGAGCAACGAACCCAAGCGCCGCTCGATCCGATGCTGGGCGTCGTCGCCCAACTTCCGGCCCCCGGGGGCGAACAACTTCACCCCGTTGTCGTGCCACGGGTTGTGCGACGCCGACACGACTGCTCCCGCGGCCTGCTCGTCATCGCACCAGCGGGCCACCGCTGGGGTAGGCACCACGCCCAAGTCCACCGCTGATCCGCCGGCGCCCTGCACGCCCCGGCGGAGGGCTTCCGACATCTCGGGGCTCGACGCTCGGGTATCGCGCCCCACGGCGAACCGCTCGGCCCCCAGCACCCCTGCCGCGGCCCATCCCAGCGTCTCTACGAACTCCGGGGTCAGTTCGTCACGGGCATCGCCGCGCACCCCGTCAGTGCCGAACGACAGGGTCATCGCCGCTCTGTCGCCGGGTCACCCAGGACCGGCGTCATGGTTCCAGGCGCGCTCGCAAAACGTCGGATCGGCGTTCCGCGGTCAGCGCTTGCTGTACTGCGGCGCCTTGCGTGCCTTCTTGAGGCCGTACTTCTTCGCTTCCTTCTTGCGCGGGTCGCGAGTGAGGTACCCGCCCCTCTTGAGCGTGTCGCGCAACTCGGGCTCCACCTCGACGAGCCCTCGGGAGATGCCCAGGCGGAGCGCACCGGCCTGACCACTGGATCCGCCGCCATGGATGGTGGCCTCCACGTCGTAGCGGCCCTCGGTGGCGGTGACCGTCATGGGCTCGATTATGTGCATCTGGTGGGTGCGCGACGGGAAGTACTCCTCTGCGGCGCGGCCATTGATCGTGATGGCCCCGGCTCCCGTCCGCAGCCGTACCCGGGCCACGGATCGCTTGCGGCGTCCGGTTGCTTGCACGAGCGGAGCACTCATCGTGACATCACCTCGATCGTCGGAAGGCGTCTCATCGAGCCCGGGCGTGCTCGACTACGTAGGGCTGGGGCTTCTGGGCGGCGTGAGGATGGGTGGGACCGGCGTAGACCCTGAGCTTGCGGATCTGGGCCCGTCCCAGCCTCGTCTTGGGCAGCATGCCCCGTATCGTGTCCCGGACGGCCTCATCGGGGCGGCGGGCCAACTTGGAGCCGTAGGTCTCGGTGCGCAGGCCCCCGGGAAAGCCGGAGTGGCGGTAGACCAGCTTGGAGTCGGCCTTGCCCGCGGTGAGCACGACCTTGTCGGCGTTGACGATCACCACATGGTCCCCCGTGTCGATGTGAGGGGCGAAGGTGGGCTTGTGCTTGCCCCGCAGCAGGGTCGCGACCTCTGTGGCGAGCCGTCCGAGAACCATGCCCTCGGCGTCGACGAGGTGCCAGCTGCGCTCGATCTCAGAGGCTTTGGGGCTGTAGGTCGCCACGTTCGCTCCCACGGTTTCTTCGTTCGGCTGGCGGCCGCTCCATCAGTTCGGACCGTCGCGCAGACCGGCCTCTCAGGTTAGGGCTGAGCTAGCCAAACGACAATCCCCTGCTCCCGCTAAGAGGCCGAGCGGGTGTTCCGATCGTAGAGGGCGGCCCAGAGCACCAGGCCGCCAGGAGGAGCAGGAGAGGGCGCCGCGCTGCGGTCGCGGGCCGCGATGATCGCGCCCACGTCCGACGGCTTGTGCCGCCCCAGACCCACCGACACCAGCAGGCCTACCAGCGAGCGCACCATTTGGTGGCAGAAGGAGCTGGCCTCGACCTCGAACACCGCGACGTCGCCCTCGATCCACCACACGGCCCGCCGCACGGTGCGCACCATCGACTGGTCGGGATGAGAGGGATTGCGGCGGCAGAAGGAGCTGAAGTCGTGATCGCCCAGCAGCCGGTCCGCCGCCGTGCGCATGGCACGCAGATCCAACGGATGCTCGATATGCCAGCACAGGCCACCCGCCAACGGATTGGGAACAACAGAGTTGAGTATCCGGTACCGGTAGACCCGGCCGGTGCAGGAGCGCCGGGCGTCGAAGTCAGCAGGAGCGACACTGGCCCTCGACGCCGAGATGTATGGACCGCACATGCGGTTGATGGCTCGCACCAGCCGAACCGGATCGGCCCGCTCCAAATCGGCGTCGAAAGAGATCACCTGGGCCCGGGCATGCACACCTCGATCGGTGCGTCCCGCACAGACCAGGTCGACGGAATGGCCCAGCACGCGGCTGAGGGCGTCACCGAGGGCCCCGGCAACCGTGGGCACCCCCTCGTTGCGAGCGAACCCGTGATAGTGCGAGCCGTCGTACGCCACGGTCATCCGCATCCGGACGACCCCGACCGGCTCATCGCTTCCAGACAATCAGGGGCCCCGCTACAGGTCAGCGCCTCGTGGCGAAGCAGGTGCTCAGACGAGTTCGATGCGCGCCATGGGAGCGTTGTCGCCGTGGCGAGGCCCGAGCTTGACGATGCGGGTGTAGCCGCCGGGACGGTCAACGTAGCGGGGGCCGATCTCGTCGAAGAGCTTGGACGCCATCTCCCGGTCGCCCAGGAACTTCACCACCTGCCGATGGTTGTGCACCCCTCCCCGGCGAGCCTTGGTGATCATCTTCTCGGCGATGGGACGCACCGCTTTGGCCTTGGCCTCGGTGGTGGTGATGCCCTCCGCTGCGATCAGCGACGCCACGAGGTTCGCCATCATCAGCTTCTGATGACGGCTGCTGCCCCCGAAGCGGCGGCCCTTGCGGGGACGGGCCGGCACTTCAGCTCCCGCCGCCTCGCAGCGACAAGCCTCGCTCGTCGAGCTTGGCGACGACCTCGTCGAGGCTCTTCTCACCGAAGTTCGTGATGGCCAGCAAGTCGTCGCGGGTCCGCTCCAGCAACTCGTTCAGCGTGTTGATCTGGGCCCGCTTGAGGCAGTTGCGGGGACGCTCGGTCAGCTCGAGGTCGTCCACCATGAGCTCGGCCTCGGCGTCGGGCTGGCTCGGGGACACGATCTCGCCCAGCTCCAAGCCCCGCGGCTCGTCGCTCATCTCCTCGATCAACTGGATGAGGCTGCGCAGCGTGGCCCCGGCGGAGGCCACCGCGTCGGTCGGGGAGATCGACCCGTCGGTCTCCACCTCGAGCACCAGCTGGTCGTAGTCGGTGGACTGTTCGACCCGGGTCGCCTCCACGCTGAACGAGACACGCCGTACCGGGGAGTAGATCGAATCGACGGGAATCACGCCGATGGCCGCTGTCAGCTCCTTGTTCTCCTCAGCCGACACATAGCCGCGGCCCCGGGCCACGGTGATGTCGAGCGCCAGCCGGCCGGCGTGGTTCAGCGTGGCGATCGGAGCCTCCGGGTTGAGGATCTCCACGTCGGGATGGCGCTGGATGTCGCTCGCGGTGACGTCGGTCGGGCCGCGCACGTCGAGGCGCAGCGTGACCGGCTCCTCGCACAGCACCACCAGCACCAGGTCCTTGAGGTTCAGGATGATGTCGGTGACATCCTCGGCCACGCCGGCGATGGTGGCGAACTCGTGCAACGCGCTGTCGAAACGGACCTGGGTGACGGCTGCGCCCGGGATGGACGACAGCAGCGTGCGTCGCAGCGAGTTGCCGAGCGTATGGCCGAAGCCGGGCTCGAGGGGACCGATCTCGAACCGCTGCCGATTGCCGTCGACCGACTCGAGCACTTCGACGGTCGGGCGCTGCATTACAAGCATGGGGACTCCTCGACTCTCCTGCATCAATCAGGGTTCGGTGACTTGGAGTAGAACTCGGTTGACAAGAGATGGGTTACTTGGAGTACAGCTCGACGATGAGCTGCTCACGGATCGGCACGTCGATCTGCTCCCGCATGGGCAGTTCGCGCACCGTGGCGGTGAAGTTGTCCTCGCCGCGGTCGATCCATGCGGGCGGGGTGCGGTCGAGCACGTCAACGTTCCACTGGACGGTGGCCGAGTTGCGGATCTTGTCCCGCAGATCGATGACATCGCCCTTGCGCAGCCGGTAGCTGGGAATGGTCACTCGGGATCCGTTCACGTTGACATGGCCGTGGTTGACCAGCTGGCGGGCCTGAGGACGGGTGGCTCCCCAGCCCATGCGGTAGACGAAGTTGTCGAGACGCAGCTCCAGGAACCGCAGCATGTTCTCGCCGGTGACGCCCTGGCGGCGGCTGGCCTCGGCGAACAGGTTGCGGAACTGGCGCTCCGTCAACCCGTAGGTGTGGCGGGCCTTCTGCTTCTCCTGCATCTGCACCAGGAACTCCGACGCGGTGCTGCGCCGCCGCGAGCGGCCCCGGTCACCCGGCGGGTAGGGCCGCCGGTCGAGGGCGATCGCCTCTCCCCTGGTGCCCCAGATGTTGGTGTTGAGCCGGCGCGACACCCGCGCCTTGGGTCCGGTATAACGCGACACTTCAGACCCTTCTGCGCTTTGGCTGGCGGCAACCGTTGTGAGGGACCGGCGTGACGTCGGTGATGCCGGTCACGTCGATGCCGATGTTCTGAATCGACCGGATGGCGGTCTCGCGACCCGACCCGGGGCCCTTGACCTGCACATCGACCTTGCGCAAGCCGTGCTCCATCGCCTTGCGAGCGGCCTGCTCGGCCGCCATCTGCGCCGCGAATGGCGTGGACTTGCGCGAGCCCTTGAAACCGACGTTGCCCGCCGACGCCCACGAGATGACGTTGCCCTGGAGGTCGGTGATGGTGATGATCGTGTTGTTGAACGAACTCTTTATGTGAGCCACGCCGTGGGTCACGTTCTTGCGTTCGCGCTTGCGCGTGCGCCTTTTGTCCGAGGATGGTTTCGCCATAGCGCCAGTTGCCTACTCCTTGACCTTCCCTGCCTAGCCCCGCAGACCTACTTCTTGACCTTCTTCTTGCCGGCCACGGTCCGCTTCGGGCCCTTGCGGGTGCGGGCATTGGTATGGGTCCGCTGACCCCGCACGGGAAGGCCGCGGCGGTGGCGCAGACCCTGGTAGCAACCGATCTCCATCTTCCGCTTGATGTCCTGGGACACCTCGCGCCGCAGGTCGCCCTCCACCCGCACGTTGCTGTCGATGAAGCCCCGGAGCCTCGCCACCTCGTCGTCGGTGAGGTTCCGCACCCTGGTGTCGGGGTTGATCTCGGTGACCGCGCAGATCTGCTGGGCGGCGCTCCGGCCGATGCCGAAGATGTAGGTGAGTGACACCTCCACCCGCTTCTCGCGGGGGATGTCGACACCAGAGATGCGCGCCATCTCAGCCCTGCCTCTGCTTGTGGCGAGCGTTGTCGCAGATCACCATGACGCGCCCGCGCCGACGTATGACCTTGCAGCGGTCGCAGATCTTCTTGACGCTGGGTCGGACCTTCATCGGCGGTTGATGCTCACTTGTAGCGGTAGGTGATTCGGCCCCGCTGGAGGTCGTACGGCGTCACCTCGACTTGGACACGATCCCCGGGGAGTATCCGGATGTAATGCATCCGCATCTTGCCCGAGATGTGGGCCAGCACGAAGTGGCCATTCTCGAGCTCCACGCGGAACATCGCGTTGGGAAGGGACTCCGTGACGGTTCCCTCCAATACGATCGCGTCGTTTGTCCTCCTGCGGGATGAGCCCCGGTCGGCGCGCGCCGGCGCCGGCCCAAGGCCGAAGTGCAACGCTATCTGTGACCGGCGTGCCCTCCAACCCTCGAGAGGGGATCTGCGAAGGTCAGGCACGGCTGCGTTCGATGGCAGCCACCACGCGCTCGAATACCTTGTCGGGCGGGCCGACACCGTCGACGGTGGCGAGCAGCCCGCGCGCCTCGAACCAGTCGCGTAACGGCGCGGTCTGCTCCTCGTAGAGCTCCAGGCGGCGCTGGATCGCCTCAAGGGTGTCGTCGGAACGGCCCCGATCCAGCATCCGGGCCGTGACCTCCTCTATGGGAACGTCTATGTTCACGGCCACGTCGAGACGATGGCCCAGGTCGTCCAGGATGGCCTCCAGCGCGTCGGCCTGATCGGCGGTCCGCGGGTAGCCGTCGAGCAGCACGCCCGCCTCGGCGACGTCGCCGAGGGAGAGACGGTCCCGCACGATCCCGTTCATGATGTCGTCACCGACCAGCCCGCCGGAGTCCATGATCGCCTTGGCTTGCCGGCCCAACTCGGTGCCGGCCGCCACTGCGGCCCGCAGGGCGTCGCCGGTCGACAGATGCACGCACCCGAACCTGGAGGTGAGACGCTCCGACTGTGTGCCCTTGCCCGAGCCCTGCCGGCCCAGGATCACCATACGCAACGGGGCCATCGAGAACTACTTGAGGAAGCCTTCGTAGTTGCGCATCATCAGCTGGCTGTCGATCTGCTTCATGGTCTCGAGGGCCACGCCGGTGGCGATCAGCAGCGAGATGCCTCCGTACAGGAGCCCGCTGGCACCGCCTCCCTGGCCCGCGCCCAGGTCGCTGTCGAGAAACACCGCGTAGAGGATGGAGGGGACCAGAGCCACCGCGGCGATGAACAGCGATCCGGGAAGGGTGATGCGCGAGAGGATCTTCGCCAGGTAGCGCTCGGTCTGGACTCCGGGGCGGATCCCCGGGATGAACCCGCCCTGCTTGCGGATGGTGTCGGCCTGCTTCACCGGGTCGAAGGTGATGGCCGTGTAGAAGTAAGCGAACCCGATGATCATCAGGCCGAAGAAGAACAGATAGACGGGGCTGGTCGGGTAGGTGAGGTGGTCGTTGACGAAGTCCTGGATCGTCCCGCCGATGCCGCCTTCGGGCATGGCCGCGCCGACGAGCGTGGGCAGGTACAGCACGGAGCTGGCGAAGATGATCGGGATGACGCCCGACTGGTTGACCTTGAGCGGGATGTAGGTGCTCTGACCGCCGTACATGCGCCGCCCCACCACGCGCTTGGCGAACTGCACGGGGATGCGGCGCTGACCCTGCTCCACGAAGACGATGCACACCAGCAGGATCACCGCCACCACGATGAAACCGAGCAGGGCGTCGTTCCCGTTGTTGGCCCTGACCGCGGTGAGCTGGGCCGGCAACGTGGACACGACGCTGGTGAAGATCAGCAGCGACATGCCGTTTCCGATGCCGCGCTGGGTGATCAACTCCCCCATCCACATCAGCAGCGCGGTTCCTGTGGTGAGCGTCAGAACCACCACGAACACGGCCCACACGGTGAAGTTGGGCAGCAGGTCGATCCCGCCGACGAGGGCGCCGCTGTGGAACAGGAACGCGAAGCTGGTGGACTGGAGCAGGGCTATGCCGACGGTGAGGTAGCGCGTCCACTGGGTGATCTTGCGCTGGCCCACCGCGCCCTGCTGCTGCCACTGCTCGATGCGGGGGATGACCACGCCCAGGATCTGCATGATGATCGAGGCCGTGATGTAGGGCATGATCCCCAGCGCGAAGATGGCGAACTGGGTCAGCGCGCCACCCGAGAACAGCTGCACGAACCCGAGGATCCCGCCCGATGTGTTGGCCTGGTCCCGCATCAACTGGACCGCGTCGGTGTCCACATAGGGCGCGGGGATGAAGGCGCCGAGCCGGTAGATCCCGAGGATGAACAGCGTGAAGAGGATCTTGTTGCGCAGATCCGGAATGCGGAACATGTTCAACACGCGGGTCAGCACAGTCGGCTCCCCGATCCCGGGCCGAACATGTTCAACACGCGGGTCAGCACAGTCGGCTCCCGGGGTTCGTCGGGTGCGCAGCGGTCCTCATGCCACAGCCGTCAGCGGTTGGTGTGCTGGTTGTAGCTGCCGTGGGGCGGCCGGCGGTCGCCCCAGGGCTTGGGGATGATCTCGACGCTGCCGCCGGATGCGGCAATGGCCTCGGCCGCGGAGGCCGACACGGCGTGGGCCTTCACCCGCACCGCCCGGTTGAGCTCGCCTCGACCCAGCACCTTCACGAGCGCCTTCTTGCCGACCAGGCCCCGCTCGCGCAGGGTCTCCGGCGATATCTCGTCCAGTCCGGTGGCTTCGATGGTGTCGAGGTTGACGGGCTGGTATTCCACCCGGAACGGGTTGGTGAACCCCCGCCACTTGGGAACGCGGCGGAGCAGCGGCATCTGACCGCCCTCGAAGCCGAGGGGCACCTTGCTGCGGGCCTTCTGACCCTTCATGCCGCGGCCCGCGGTCTTGCCGCCGCGGCCGGCGATGCCCCGGGCCACCCGTCTGGGCCTCTTGCGCGACCCCGGGGCGGACCGCAGATCGTGCAGCTTCGTCTGCTCTGTCATCCGTCCACCTCCTCCACGGAGACCAGGTGCGGAACCCGTTGGATCATGCCGCGGATCTCGGGACGGTCAGGCAGAGTGTTGCTCCGGCCGATGCGTCCCAAGCCGAGGGCTCGAAGCGTACCCCGCTGCTTGGGCTTCGACCCGATGGCGGAGCGAACCTGGGTCACCCGGAGAGCCATCACTCGTCCTCTGCCCCATCGACGCGCTGGGCCGCCGCGGCCCGGTCCATGCGGGTGGCCTGGTACGCGTCCCACAGGCCCTTGGGCAGGAAGTCCTCCGGGTCCAGGCCCCGCAGGCGGGCCACCACGTCGGGGCGGCGCAGCGACTGAAGCCCGCTGATCGTGGCCCGGGCGACGTTGATGTGGTTGGGCGAGCCCAGCGACTTGCACAGCACGTCGCCTATGCCCGCCTCCTCGAGAATGGCCCGAGCCGCGCCGCCGGCGATCACACCGGTACCGGGAGCGGCCGGCTTGAGCAGCACCCGGCCCGCGCCGGTTGTGCCGATCACCGGATGCATGATCGTGCTGCCCGCCATCGGGACCTCGAAGACGTTGCGCCTGGCCTCCTCGGTGCCCTTCTGAATGGCCAGAGGCACCTCCTTGGCCTTGCCGTAGCCGAGGCCGACCCGGCCCGCGCCGTCGCCGATCACCACCAAGGCAGTGAACGAGAACCGGCGCCCGCCCTTGACCACCTTGGCAACCCGGTTGATATTGATCACTCGAGACTCCCGCAGCGGCGGACCACCCGTGCGCTCTTCACTCATCAGAACTCCCGTCCTGGAAGGGGAAGTTGCTCTTCGTTGCTCTTCGCTCATCAGAACTCCCGTCCTGGAAGGGGAAGTTGCTCTTCGCTCATCAGAACTCCCATCCTGGAAGGGGAAGTTGCTCTTCGCTCATTAGAACTCCAACCCGGTGGCGCGAGCCGCGTTGGCGAGCTCGGCCACCCTGCCGTGGTACTTGTAGCCGCCCCGGTCGAACACCGCAGTGGCGATTCCCGCGTCCAGGGCCCGCTGCGCGATGAGCGTGCCAATGGCGCGGGCTGCGGCCACATTGCCCCCCGTTGCCGAACGAAGATCGGCTTCCAGGGTGGACGCCGACGCGACGGTGACGCCGGAGATGTCGTCGATGAGTTGGGCGGAGATGTGGCGGCTCGAGCGGAACACCGACAGCCGCGGCCGTTGTGCGGTGCCCTGCACCTTCTTGCGGACGCGCCGGTGACGGTGGATGCGTCCCTCCCGGCGCCTTCGGGCCTGATCGACCATGACTATGAACCGTCGCTTTCAGCCATTGCTACCAACCATGACTACTTCGCCGCCTTGCCGGCCTTGCGCTTGACCCGCTCGTCGGCATAGCGGATTCCCTTCCCCTTGTAGGGCTCGGGCGGGCGCCACTTCCTGATGTCGGCTGCCACCTGCCCGACGAGCTGCTTGTCAATGCCCTTGACGAGGATCTGGGTGCGCTGCGGGACCTCGAACTCCACGCCGTCGGGCGCAGCGATCTTCACGGTGTGGCTGAAGCCCAGGGTAAGTTCCAGCGAGGTCGGAGTGGATTCAGCCACCCTGTAGCCCACGCCCTGGATGCGCAGCTCCTTGCTGAAGCCCTCGCTCACACCGGTGACCATGTTCTGCACCAGGCTCCGAGTGAGCCCGTGCAACGACCTGCTCTGCGCGGTGTCGTCGGGACGCTCAACGTGCAGGATGCCGTCGCCGGCCCGCACGCTGATCTCACCGGGAAGAACCCGGCGCAGCGTGCCCTTGGCGCCCGTCACGACGACGGTACGGCCCTCGACGGTCACGTCCACGCCGCTGGGGACCGTGATGGGGGAACTCCCTACGCGACTCATAGCCCAGCCCCTGGACGCCCGCTCTTGTTCGCTGCGCTCACGGGCCGCTCGGGCCACGGCCTCGCTCGGCGCATCTCCGGTATTCTCATGAACTGCTGCCTATCCGCTCGGCCTCTACCAGACGTAGCAGAGGATCTCGCCGCCCATGCGGTTCCTCCTCGCCTCTCGATCGCTCATCAGACCCCGGTTGGTGGACACCACGGCCACCCCGAGCCCGCCCTGGACCCGAGGAATCTCGTCCCGCTTCCGGTAGATGCGCAGCCCCGGCTTGGAGATGCGCCGCAGCCCCCGGATGACGCGGTCGCGGTCGGGCGAGTACTTCATCTCGATGGTTAGCGTCTTGCCCGGCCGGGGCGCGTTGTCCCTCTCGGCAAAGGACGCTATGTAGCCCTCCCGCTGCAGCACCTCTGCCAGAGCCAGCTTGCGCTTCGACGACGGCATCGAGACCTCGTCGTGCATGGCCACGTTGGCGTTGCGGATGCGGGTCAGCATGTCTGCGATCGGATCTGTCATCGTCATGTCTGGGTCACCTCGCCAGCCGCTGCATGCCCGTTCTTGTTCGCTGCGCTCACGGGCCGCTCGGACCCTGGTCGAGTCACCAGCTCGCCTTCTTCACGCCGGGCAACTCCCCGGCATGGGCCAGGTCGCGCAGGCAGATACGGCACAGGCTGAACTTCCTGTACACGGAGCGCGGCCGGCCGCAGACGCGGCACCGCGTGTAAGCCCGCACCTTGAACTTGGGGGTGCGTTGCTGCTTCTCCTTCAGAGCCTTCTTGGCCATCGCTTATTGCCCCTCTCGCCGGAACGGAAACCCGAACGCCTCCAGGAGCGCCCGGCCCTCGGTGTCCGACTTGGCTGTGGTGACGATCGTGATGTCCATCCCCCGGGTGGTGTCGACCGTGTCGTAGTCGATCTCCGGGAAGATGAGCTGTTCGGTGATGCCGAACGTGTAGTTGCCGCTGCCGTCGAAGGATCGCAGCGGCAGCCCGCGGAAGTCGCGAATGCGAGGAATGGCCAGCGTGATGAGCCGGTCGAAGAACTCGTACATGCGGTCGCCCCGCAGGGTGACCTTGCATCCGATGGCCATGCCGGTGCGCAGCTTGAAGCTGGCCAGGGACCGCTTGGCCCTGGTGATGACCGGCTTCTGGCCCGAGATCACGGCCAGGTCGGCCAGTGCGCCCTCCAGCAGCTTCGCCTGGGTAATGGCCCCGCCGACGCCCATGTTGACCACGATCTTGGTGAGCTTGGGCACCATCATCACGTTGGAGAGCCCCAACTGCTCGACCAGCGCGGACTTGATCTCGGTGTCGAACGCGGTGCGCAGCCGGGGCCGGTAGTCAGTTGCAGTGCTCACAGGTCCGCTCCCGTGCGGCGGCAGAATCGTGCTGCGGCGCCCTCGGGCGTGAACCGGTAGCCCATCGAGGCGAGC
>JAGWAO010000028.1:34121-57033 GCA_021296315.1 Acidimicrobiia bacterium
GTGGACGGCGACGGCGTTCACAGGTCCGCTCCCGTGCGGCGGCAGATGCGGACCTTGGCGCCCTCGGGCGTGAACCGGTAGCCCGCTCGGGTCGGCTTGCCGTCGGTCGGGCTCACCAGGGCGACGTTGGAGGCGTCGATGGGCATCGCCTTGTCGATGATGCCCCCCTGCTGGACGTTGCGTGTAGGCGCCTGATGCCGCTTGGCGACGTTGACGCCTTCGACGATCACCTTGCCCGAAGCGGGTATGACCCGCTCGACCGTGCTCTCCACGCCGGCGTCCTTGCCGGACAGCACCACGACCCGGTCGCCCTTGACGATCTTCATGGAGCGCCGGGGCAGGCGAGAGCCCTTTGAGCTTCTGGCCATCTACAGCACCTCCGGTGCCAGCGACACGATGCGCATGAACTGCTTGTCCCGAAGCTCCCGGCCCACCGGCCCGAAGATGCGGGTGCCCCGGGGCTGGTCCTGCTCGTTTATAAGGACCGCGGCGTTCTCGTCGAAGCGGATGTAGCTGCCGTCGCCCCGCCGCTTCTCCTTGCGGGTGCGCACCACCACGCACCGGACGAGGTCGCCCTTGCGGACCTGCGCGCCGGGGATGGCGTCCTTGACGGTGGCCACGAACACGTCACCCACGGAGGCATAGCGGCGCCTGGAGCCGCCGAGCACCTTTATGCACAGCACCTCCTTGGCGCCGGAGTTGTCGGCGACACGCAGCCGGGATTCCTGCTGGATCACTTGGCACGCTCCAGGATCTCCACGAGGCGCCAGCGCTTGGTCTTGGACAGCGGCCGGGTCTCGGCCACCCGCACGAGGTCGCCCACGCCCAGTTCGTTCCCGGCATCGTGGACGGCGAGGCGGGTCGTCCGCTGCACCGTCTTGTCGTAGCGAGGATGACGGACACGCTCGCTGGCCTCGACGATCACCGTCTTGTCCATGCGGTCGGAGACCACGACACCCTCACGCACCTTGCGGCGGTTGCCGCGCGCGGCGTCGTTGCTGACTGGTTCCTGGTTGCTGCGAGGCTCTGCGTCGGCCATGGTCATCTCCCCTCGGATGCGGCCAGTTCCGCCTCAGCGGCCGCTATCTCGCGGGCCCGTAGCTCGGTGAGCATGCGGGCTACGTCGCGGCGCACCTGCTTGAGGCGGGCCGGGTTGTCCAACTGGCCGGTGGCGAACTGGAAGCGCAGGTTGAACAGCTCCTCCTTCGCCTCCGACAAGCGTTCGATCAAATCGGTGTCGCCGAGATCAGTAAGGGCCTTGGCGCGGGCCATCTAGAACCCCTCCTCCCGGGAGATGAAGCGAGCCTTCAGGGGAAGCTTCTGGATGGCCCGGTCGATGGCGCCCCGCGCGATGGTCTCATCGTGGTAGGACAGCTCGAACAGGACGCGGCCGGGCCGCACGACCGCCACCCAGTGCTCGGGGTTGCCCTTGCCCGAGCCCATCCGCGTCTCGGCCGGCTTCTGGGTCACGGGCTTGTCGGGGAAGACGTTGATCCACACTTTGCCGCCCCGCTTGATGTGGCGCGTCATGGCCACCCGGGCAGCCTCGATCTGACGGGACGTCAGCCATCCGGGCTCGAGGGCCTGGATGCCGAAATCACCGTGGGCGACCTCGGTGCGTCCCTTGGCTACACCCTTGGTGCGACCCCGGTGGTGCTTGCGGTGGCGGACCTTGCGCGGCATCAACATGACAGCTCTCTCAGTCGTCGCCGGGGCGGAAGTGCGGTGTCTCGTGGTGCTCGCGGGTGGACGCCTCGATGGCGGCCTCCTCGTCGAGCAGCTTCTCGAACTCCGGATCGGCCTCGCCGATGAGCGGCGCCGGCTCCTCGTCGACCATCTCGTCGGTGTACTCGCGGCGCCGGGCCGCCGAGGACGAGACGATCTTGCGGGGCCGGGCCCCGGGTCCCGACGTCTCGCCCGCGGCCATGGCCGCCTCCTTCGAGGCCTTGTCCTCCGAGAGCGTCTTGTAGGGCAGGATGTCGCCCTTGTAGAGCCACACCTTCACACCAATCCGGCCGTAGGTGGTGCGGGCCTCGCGGAATCCGTAGTCCACGTCGGCCCGCAGGGTGTGAAGGGGCACCCGGCCCTCGCGGTACCACTCGGTGCGGGCCATCTCCGAGCCGCCGAGCCGCCCCGAGCACTGCACCCGGATTCCCAGTGCACCGGCCCGCTGAGCGTTCTGCACCGCCCGCTTCATGGCCCGGCGGAAGGCCACCCGACCGGTGAGCTGGTCGGCGACGCCCTGGGCGATGAGGGCGGCGTCGAGTTCGGGCTGCTTGATCTCCTGGATGTTGAGCTGCACTCGGGGGTTGCCGCTGATCTCGGTGAGACCGGCCCGCAGCCGATCGGCCTCGGCGCCCCGCCGGCCGATCACGATGCCGGGCCTCGCCGTGTGCACGTCGACGCGCAGGCGATCGCGGGTGCGCTCCACCTCCACGCGGCTGATGGCCGCATGAGGCAGCTCGGTCATCAGGAAGTCGCGGATCTTCCAGTCCTCGATGACGTTGTCCGCGTACTCCTTGCGGTCGGCGAACCAGCGGCTCTTCCACTCGGTGGTAACTCCCAGGCGGAACCCGTAGGGGTTGACCTTCTGACCCATCAGCCGCTCCCGTCAGCCTTGCCGGACTCTTCAACATCGGACTCTTCAACATCGGACTCTTCAACATCGGACTCTTCAACATCGGACTCTTCAATGTCGTCGGTGTCGCCGTCGCCGGCCATGGCGGCCTCGGTGGCCTCAACCACGGCCGCGGCTTCCGCCTCCACGTCCACTTCCTCTGCTTGCTCGTCGGATGCCGCTTCTTCCGTTTGGGCCGCAGCACGGGACCGAGCCACCCGTCGGCGCCGGGTCTCTGCCGCCGCGACGCCGCGCTGCGACTGCCTGGCCCGCACCTTCTCGAGCGTCTCGGGGTCGTAACGGCTGACGATCACCGTGATTTGGCACGTGCGCTTGCGGATGCGAGTGGCCCGTCCCCGGGCTCGGGGCCGCCAGCGCTTGAGAGTGGGCCCCTCATCGGCGTAGCAGGCCGCCACGTACAGCTCGTCGATGTCGAGGCCGTCGTTGTGCTCAGCATTGGCGAGGGCCGAGTCGAGGACCTTGCTGATGGGCCGGGCCACGTCGCGTTCCGAGAAGGCGAGGATGTCCTGCGCGTCGACGCAGCTCTTGCCCCGGATGAGGTCGAGAACCTCACGGGCCTTGTACGCCGAGCTGCGCACATAGGAGGCCCGGGCCCTTGTTCCGGGCCGCTCATTGGTCTTGGTCCCGACCATCAGCGGCGCGCCCCCCGCTCCTGGCCAGCGTGGAACCGGAATGTACGCGTCGGCGCGAACTCGCCGAGCTTGTGTCCCACCATCGACTCGGTGATGTACACCGGGACGTGCTTGCGGCCGTCGTGCACGGCCAGCGTGTGACCCACCATGTCGGGGATGATGGTGGACCGGCGCGACCACGTCTTGACCACCCTCTTCTCGCTGCGCTCGTTGAGCTCGTCGATCTTGCGCAGCAGGTGGTCGTCCACGAAGGGACCTTTCTTGAGGCTGCGGGGCATGGCTCTACCTCCGGGTCCCGCGCCGCCGACGGCGGCGAACGATCAGCTTGTCGGAGTCCTTGCGCCGGGCCCGGGTCCGCCCCTCGGGCTTGCCCCACGGCGATACCGGGTGGCGCCCGCCCGAGGATTTGCCCTCTCCGCCGCCGAGGGGATGGTCCACCGGGTTCATGGCCACGCCCCGCGTCTGGGGGCGCACGCCCTTCCAGCGGTTGCGGCCGGCCTTCCCGATCTTGGTGAGTTCGTGCTCGGAGTTGCCGACCTCGCCGATCGTGGCCCGGCAGTCAATCGGCACCCGCCTCATCTCCGTGCTGGGCAGGCGCAGGGTGGCGAACCGGCCCTCCTTAGCCACGAGCTGAACGCTGGCGCCGGCGCTGCGGCCCATACGGCCGCCGCCGCCCGGCTTCAACTCGACGTTGTGCACGACCGTGCCCACCGGGATGTAGCGCAGTGCCATGGCGTTCCCGGGGCGTACCTCCGACCCCTGCCCCGACATGAGCCGGTCACCGACCTCCAGGCCCTTGGGCGCCAGGATGTAGCGCTTCTCGCCGTCGTGGTAGTGGAGCAGGGCGATGCGGCAGGTGCGGTTCGGGTCGTACTCGATGGCGGCCACCGTGGCCGGGACGTTGTCCTTGGTCCGGATGAAGTCGATCCTGCGGTAGCGCTGCTTGTGGCCGCCGCCGCGGTGCCGAGCCGTCTTGCGCCCGTGGTTGTTGCGGCCGCCGGTGCCCGACTGCTTCACCAGCAGACTGCGCTCGGGCTGCGTGCGGGTGATCTCCGAGAAGTCCGACGCGGTCTGGAATCGACGGCCTGGGCTGGTCGGCTTGCGTTTGCGGATCGCCATGGTCAGGCCTCGAAGAGATCGATCGAGTCGCCCGCGGCCAGAGTGACCAGGGCGCGCTTGGTGTCGGCGCGCCGACCCCAGGTGTTATTGCGGCGGTTGTGCCGGCGCTTGCCCTTGCGGCGCAGGGTGTTGACCTTCACTACCGATACGTCGAAGATCGCCTCCACCGCGGCCCGGATCTCGGGCTTCGTGGCCTCCGGGGCGACAACGAAGGTGTAGACGTTGTCGGCGAGCAGCGTGTAGCTCTTCTCCGACACCACCGGGCGCAGGATCACGTCGCGGTGATCACGCATCAGGGTCACCGGCTCCGTCCTTGCCGTCCGGGCTCTCGTCACCGGACGCGTCGGCGCCGCGGCCTGTGGGCAGCGTGTCCGACGTGAATACCACCACGTCGCTGTTGAGCACGTCGTAGGTGTTGAGCTCGCGGTAGTGCAGGCAGTGCACCGGGGGGAGGTTGCGGAAGCTCTTCTGGGCGTCGGAGTCGTCGTCACCCAGAACCACCAAGACCTTTCCCGTCGCTCCGATGGCGTCCAGGGCCGCCACGGCGTCGCGGGTGCGGGGTCCGTCGAAACGCCACCGGTCCACAACGATCACGCTGCCGGAGCGAGCCCGGTCCGAGAGCGCAGATACGAGGGCCAAGCGCTTCATCTTCTTGGGAGTGCGCTGGCGGTAGTCGCGGGGCTTGGGACCGTGGGCTGCACCGCCACCCCGCCATTGCGGGGATCGGATGGAGCCGTGACGGGCCCGGCCGGTGCCCTTCTGGCGCCAGGGCTTGGCGCCGCCTCCGGCCACCTCGGCCCGGCCCTTGGTGTTGTGGGTGCCGGCTCGGCGGGCCGCGAGCTGTGCGGTCACCACCTGGTGCATCACGCCGATGTTGGGCTCCACGCCGAAGATCGAGTCGTCGAGAACGATCTCGCCGACCTTGCGGCCCTTGGGCGATACCACCTTCACCGACCCCATCGCTCAGCCGTCCTTCACCGCGTTGCGCACGACGACGGTCCCGCCCTTGGGACCCGGTACGGCCCCTTTGACCAGCAGCACCTCGGCATCGGCGTCGGCCTTGACCACCTCGAGGTTGAGCGTCGTGACCCGGGTGGCTCCAGCCCGGCCGGGCAGCTTCTTGCCCCTGAACACCCTTGAAGGGGTGGCGCACTGGCCGATCGCTCCGGGCTTGCGGTGCACCTTGTGGGCGCCATGGCCGGCGGGTTGGCCCTTGAAGCCGTGGCGCTTCATGACGCCGGTGAAGCCCTTGCCTTTGGAGACCGCGGTCACGTCGACCTTCTCGCCGGAGTCGAGCACGTCGACGCCGATCTCCTGGCCGACGGCGTAGTCACTCACATCGTCGAGACGGAGCTCCAGAAGGGCCCGCCCGGGGTCCACACCGGCTCGCTGGAAGTGTCCGGCCTCCGGCTGGGTGAGCCGGGCGGGATCGACCATTCCGTAGGTGACCTGTATCGCGCTGTAGCCGTCGTGCTCGCTGGTCTTCACTTGCACGACACGGCAGGGCGAGACGCGCAGGACGGTTACGCCGACGACCTGGTTGTTGTCGTCCCACACCTGGGTCATGCCGACTTTGGTGCCGACGATCGCCTTTGTGGCCATGGCCTCGTCCTGACATCTGGGCGCGAGCGCCGCTCACGCGAACGCTCCGCTCGGGCTGGCCCGGCGGAGCGGCTACTCGGTTGTGCCGCACGGTTCCCCGCGATACCCATTGGGGATCCCACAAGGGCCTGTGCGGACGTCGATTCGTACTCGCCCCGGACGGCCCGAGGCGAACCGCGGAGTGTAACCGCGACCGCCCCCTCCCCCAACCCCTGAGGCCGAGCGGGGGAACTGCATGCGAGGTCCTCATGGGACTCAGCGAGGCCGGGGCCCGAGCGGCCCGTGAGCGCAGCGAACAAGAGCGGGAGACAGGCGGCGACACCCAGGGCGGTCCCCCAGTCCGCCAAGGGCGGTGGCTAGGGTCGCGACGATGGACGACGGCAGGACCGTGCCGGTCTGGGTGAAGCGGGCCATCGTCGGATTCTGGGTCGGTGGCCTGGTCACCTTCTACGCGGTCGGGGTGGTGCGGGCCCTGAGGACCCTGCTGGTGGTGCTGCTCGTGTCGCTGTTCGTCGCCTTCGCGCTGGAGCCGGCCGTGAACGCCATGGCCCGCCGGGGTGTTCGCCGGGGCCTCGGCACAGCCATCGTGTTCGCGGTCGTCGCCGTGCTGGCCGCCGCCTTCTCCGCGGTGGTCGGCGCGGCGCTGGCCTCCGAGACCAACTACCTGATCGACAAGGCGCCCGGCTACATCGACGACATCGGGGGCTGGCTCGACGACACGTTCGGCATCGAGTTGGAGTTCGACACGCTCAAGGAGGAGTTCCTGGCGGGCGGCGGGCTGCAGGACCTGGCCGGCCGCTTCGCCGACGATGTCCTCAATGTGGGCGCAACCGTGGCGAGCCTGCTGTTCCAGGTGTTCACCGTGGCCCTCTTCACCTTCTACCTGGTGGCCGAGGGCCCCAAGCTTCGCAAGATGGTGTCGTCGCGGTTGACTGAGCGCAAGGCCGCGATCGTGACCGAGATCTGGGATCTGGCCATGAACAAGACCGGCGGCTACATGTACTCCCGCACCATCCTGGCCATGATCTCGGCACTCGTGCACTGGATCGCCTTCGTGCTGCTCGACGTGCCATCGCCGGTGGCGCTGGCAATGTGGGTGGGCGTCGTGTCGCAGTTCATCCCCGCCATCGGCGCGTACATCGCAGGGGTGCTGCCGGTGCTGGTCGCGCTGCTGCACTCGCCCCGCTCCGGACTCGTTGTGCTGATCGTGATCGTCGCCTACCAGCAGCTCGAGAACTACTTCCTGTCGCCCCGGATCACCGCTCACACGATGGAGATCCATGTCGCCCTGGCCTTCGGCTCGGTCATCGCGGGCACCGCGCTGCTGGGCATCGTGGGGGCGTTCCTGGCCCTGCCCGTCGCGGCCACCGCCCAGGCCTTCATCTCGAGCTGGCTGGCCCAGCGCGCCGGACCCGACGAGCCCGCGGACGACGAGCCCGCCGAGGCTGCCGAGCCCTGAGCGGGCTCAGGCCTGCTGGACCTTCAGCTCTATGTCTACGCCGGCGGGGACCTCGAGGCGCTGGAGCGTGTCCACCGTCTTCTTGGACGGCTCCAGGATGTCGAGCAGCCGCTTGTGGATGTGCATCTCGAAGTGCTCGCGGGAGTCCTTGTCCTTGAAGGGGGACCGCACCACCGTGTAGCGGTGCTTCT
Source organism: Acidimicrobiia bacterium (assembly GCA_021296315.1). Classification (GTDB taxonomy): domain Bacteria; phylum Actinomycetota; class Acidimicrobiia; order Acidimicrobiales; family Aldehydirespiratoraceae; genus Aldehydirespirator. The sequence goes on from JAGWAO010000028.1 coordinate 41,763, forward strand.
CGGTGGGCAGCGGCACGGGCCCGCTGAAGCTCGCCTGGGTCCGCTTGACCGTCTCGACGATCTTCTTCGTGGACTGGTCGAGGATCTCGTGGTCGTAGGCCTTGAGCCTTATCCGAACCCTGTGCTTGGCCGCCACCGCGAGACCCCCGCCGCTACTTGATGATCTTGATGACCGAGCCCGCACCGACGGTGCGACCGCCCTCGCGGATAGCGAAGCGCAGGCCCTCGTCCATGGCGATGGGGCTGATCAGATCGACATGCATGACGGTGTTGTCGCCGGGCATGCACATCTCGATGCCCTCGGGCAGGGTGATCGTTCCGGTCACGTCGGTGGTGCGGAAGTAGAACTGGGGCCGGTAGTTGGAGAAGAACGGCTTGTGCCGGCCGCCCTCCTCCTTGCTCAGCACGTAAACCTGGGCCTCGAATTCGGTGTGAGGAGTGATGCTCTTGGGTGCGGCCAGCACCTGGCCCCTCTGCACTTCCTTCTTGTCGATGCCGCGCAGCAGGGCGCCGATGTTGTCGCCAGCCTCGCCCCGGTCGAGGATCTTGCGGAACATCTCCACGCCCGTGCAGGTGGTCTCCTGGGTCTCTCGCAGGCCGACGATCTCAACCTTGTGGCCGGTCTCGACCACGCCCTGCTCGACCCGGCCGGTCACCACAGTGCCGCGGCCGGTGATGGAGAAAACGTCCTCGATCGGCATCAGGAACGGCTTGTCGACATCGCGCTCGGGGGTGGGCACGTAGTCGTCCACGGCCTCCATGAGCTCGACCACCTGCTGGGCGGACTCCTCGTCGCCGTCGAGGGCCTTGAGAGCCGACACACCGATCACCGGCGTGTCGTCGCCGGGGAACTCGTACTCGTCGAGCAGTTCCCGCACCTCGAGCTCGACCAGCTCGAGGATCTCCTCGTCGTCGACCATGTCAACCTTGTTGAGGGCCACGACGATCCTGGGCACGCCCACCTGGCGGGCCAGCAGCACGTGCTCGCGGGTCTGGGGCATGGGACCGTCGGCAGCCGAGACGACCAGGATGGCGCCGTCCACCTGGGCCGCCCCGGTGATCATGTTCTTGATGTAGTCGGCGTGACCCGGCATGTCGACGTGCGCGTAGTGCCGGTTGCCGGTCTCGTACTCGACGTGGGCGACATTGATCGTGATGCCGCGCTCGCGCTCTTCGGGGGCGTTGTCGATCTTGTCGAACTCGGTGAACTGGGTCCCCTCGACGCGCTCGGACAGCACCTTCGTGATGGCGGCTGTCAGCGTGGTCTTGCCATGATCGATGTGGCCCATCGTCCCTACGTTGACGTGGGGCTTGGTCCGCTCGAACTGCTCCTTGGCCATGGGTGATTCCTCTTGTGGTCGGTTGGTTGAGGACTTCGAATCACTCGCCGCGTACGCGGGCGACGATCTCGGATTGGACGCTCGCCGGGGTGGGCTGGTACGAGTCGAACTGCATCGTGTACGTCGCTCGCCCCTGCGTGCGTGACCGAAGGTCGGTACTGTATCTGCGCGCTTATCACTTGGTTGCTTCCCCGCCGCTCGGTGCCGCGCACCTGGCCGCGGCGCGAGTTGAGGTCGCCGACGACATCGCCGAGGTAGTCGTCGGGAGTGACGATCTCCACCGACATCACCGGCTCGAGCAGCACCGGCCTTGCTCTGCCCGCCACCTCGCGGAACCATCCGCCGCCCGCGATCTTGAAGGCCATCTCCGAGGAGTCCACGTCGTGGGTGCGGCCGTCGGTGAGGGTGACCTTCACGTCCACCGTCGGGAAGCCGGCCAGGACGCCGTTGCTCATCGCCTCCCGGATGCCGTCGTCGACCGGCTTGATGAACTCGCGGGGAATGGCTCCAGCCCGGATGGTGCTTTCGAAGACGTACTGACCGCCCGGATTGGGCTCGACGGTGGCGGTGACCACGGCGAACTGGCCCGACCCCCCCGTCTGCTTCTTGTGCACGAATGTGTGATCGGCCACGGCCGAAGCCAAGGTCTCACGGTACGCGACCTGGGGTTTGCCGACGTTGGCCTGCACACCGAACTCTCGCAGCATGCGGTCCACCAGCACCTCCAGGTGGAGCTCGCCCATACCGGCGATGATGGTCTGCGCGGTGTCGGCATCGGTGCGCACCCTGAATGTCGGGTCCTCCTCGGACAGGGCCACCAGCGCCTTGGACATCTTGTCCTGATCGGCCTTCGACCTCGGCTCCACGGCCACGTCGATCACCGGGTCCGGAAAGTTGAGGTCCTCCAGGGCGATGGCGTGGGCGGGATCGCACAGCGTGTCGCCGGTGCGGCAATCCTTGAGTCCGATGGCCGCGGCGATGTCGCCCGCGGCCACCGAGTTCAGGTCGACGCGGTCGTTGGCGTGCATCTCGAGAATGCGGCCGATCCGCTCGGTGCGGCCGGTGCGGGTGTTGAGCACCTGGGAGCCCTTGGCCAGCGTGCCGCTGTAGACGCGGAAGTAGGTGAGCTTGCCCACATGGGGGTCGGTGGCGATCTTGAAGGCCAGTGCGGCCAGAGGCTCGGAATCGTCGGCGGACCGGGTGGTCTCGGCCCCTGAACGAGGCTCGGTGCCTGTCACCGCGTGCACGTCACTGGGCGACGGCAAGTAGTCGATCACCGCGTCGAGCAGGGCCTGCACTCCCTTGTTCTTGAAGGCCGAGCCGTTGAGGACGGGTACCAGGCCGCCGCTGATGGTGCCGGCCCGGATTGCCGCGGCGATCTCGGAGGAACTGATTTCGGAGTCCTCGAGGAACTTCTCGAGCAGGGTCTCGTCGTAGTCCGACAGCGTCTCCAGCAGGTCGTGGCGGTAGAGCTCGGCCTCCTCGGCCATCTCATCGGGAACCTCGGTCTCGGTCCAGGTCACTCCGAGGTCCTCCCCGGACCAGATTCGGGCCCTCATGCGCACCAGGTCGATGATGCCCCGGTAGTCGGACTCGGCGCCGATGGGGAGTTGCACCACTGCCACCCGTTCGGTCAAGCGCTCCCGGATCGAGTCGAGCACCAAATGGAAGTCGGCCCCGGTGCGGTCCATCTTGTTGACGAAGCAGAGTCGGGGAATGCCGTAGTGGTCGGCCTGACGCCACACCGTCTCGGTCTGGGGTTCCACGCCGGCCACGCCGTCGAAGACGGCCACCGCACCATCCAGCACACGCAGCGAGCGCTCCACCTCCACTGTGAAGTCGACGTGGCCCGGCGTGTCGATGATGTTGATCCGGTGGTCACGCCAGATGCAGTGGGTGGCCGCCGAGGTGATCGTGATGCCCCGCTCCTGCTCCTGGGCCATCCAGTCCATGGTGGCCGCGCCGTCGTGGACTTCGCCGATCTTGTAGTTGCGTCCCGTGTAGTAGAGGATCCGCTCGGTGGTCGTGGTCTTGCCCGCGTCGATGTGGGCCATGATCCCGATGTTCCGGGTCCTGGACAGGGGGTATCGCTCGTCAGCCATGGCTTCGACTAACCGGCTCGTCTACCAGCGGTAGTGCGCGAAAGCCTTGTTCGACTCGGCCATCTTCTGCAGGTCCTCGCGCCGCTTCACCGACGCACCGACTCCGTTGCCGGCGTCCAGCAGCTCGTTGGCCAGCCGCTCGGCCATGGTGTGCTCCCGGCGGCCGCGGGCGTACGACACGATCCAGCGAACCGCCAGCGTGGTGGCTCGGCGGGGCCTGACCTCCACCGGCACCTGGTAGGTGGCGCCGCCCACTCGCCGGCTGCGCACCTCGAGTTGGGGTCGGACATTGTCGACGGCCCGCTTGAGGGTGGAGACGGGCTCTGCACCCGTCTTGTCCTCGACGACGGACAGCGCGTCGTAGACGATGCGCTCGGCCCGGGTGCGCTTGCCCCGTTGCAGCACCTTGTTGATCACCTGCGTCACCAGCAGCGACCGGTAGATCGGGTCGGGCTGGAGCTCGCGGCGCGCCGCCGGTCCCTTGCGCGGCATTTCAGGCGCTCCCACTCATGCCGCGGCGGCAGGCAGACTTGCGCGGCATTCTAGGATCCCTTCTTGACGCCGTAGCGGCTGCGGGCTTTGCGGCGCTCGCGCACTCCGGCGGTGTCGAGAGTCCCCCGCACGACCTTGTAACGCACGCCGGGCAGGTCCCTGACCCGGCCGCCCCGCACCAGCACAATGGAGTGCTCCTGGAGATTGTGGCCCTCGCCCGGTATGTAGGCGGTGATCTCGACGCCGGTGGTGAGGCGGACTCGAGCCACCTTGCGAAGGGCGGAGTTCGGCTTCTTGGGGGTGGCCGTATAGACCCGGGTGCACACGCCCCGCCGCTGCGGCGCGCCCTGCAGAGCGGGCGTCGACTCCTTGCGGCGCTTCGACTGCCGGCCCTTGCGGACCAGTTGCTGGATCGTGGGCATTGGTGGGGCTATTCCTTGGTCTTGAGGGGACGGGGCAGTCTAGGGGGGCGCGCCGCTAGGTGCCACCGCCCCGCGGGTGAGGCGTCGTGTTTCCCGCTCTTGTTCGCTGCGCTCTCGGGCCGCTCGGGCCACGGCCTCGCAAGCTCGGCCTCCGGGTCGCCTAGGCCTGGTTCCTTCACCCTGCCTCGGTGACCGGGCCGGCGGGCTCGCCCAGCGGAATGTCGAGCACTTCGGCTCCCGCCATCTCGTGACTGCGCTGAGCGAGCAGGTCGGCGAGGTCGTCCTCGGAGCTGTAGAAGTCCATCGGCGTGTGGTCGGGGGCATGAGTCTGGTAGGTCTCGCGATAGCGGGCCATGCCTGTGCCGGCCGGGATGAGCTTGCCGATGATGATGTTCTCCTTGAGGCCGACCAGCGTGTCTCGCTTGGACTCGATGGCGGCCTCGGTGAGGACCCGTGTCGTCTCCTGGAACGAGGCCGCCGACAGCCACGACTCGGTGGCCAGGGAGGCCTTGGTGATTCCCATCACCTCGCGCCGTCCCGACGCCGGCCTGCCGCCGGCCCGCACGATCTCCCGGTTCGTCTGCTCGAACACGGCCTTGTCGACGCGCTCGTCGGGCAGGAAGTGGGTATCACCGGGCTCGCCGATCGCGACCCTCTTGGTCATCTGCCGCACGATCAGCTCGATGTGCTTGTCATGGATGGACACGCCCTGGTCGCGGTAGACCCTCTGCACCTCGGCCACCAGGTAGCGCTGCGTGGCGTCGATGCCGCGGATCTCCAGCAGCTCCTTGGGATCGCGCGGTCCCTCTACCAGAGCGTCGCCGGGCTCCACTTCGTCGCCGTCACGGACCTCGAGGCGGTACTCGCTCCCGATCCGGCAGTCGTGCTCGGTGCCGTCGTTCTCCACAATCACGACCGTGCGATCGACGCCTCCGTCGTCGCGGACGCGCACCACGCCGGCCTGGCGGGCCAGGATCGCCTTCCCCTTGGGGGTTCGCGCCTCGAACAGCTCAACCACCCTCGGCAGGCCGCCCGCGATGTCCTGGGCGCCCGCGACGCCGCCGGTATGGAACGTCCGCATGGTGAGCTGCGTACCGGGCTCGCCGATGGACTGGGCGGCGATCACTCCCACCGCCTCGCCCCGCTCTATCAGCTTGCCCGTCGCCAGCGACATGCCGTAGGAGGCCCCGGTGATACCGGACGCCGAGTCGTCGCTCAGCGGCGACAGCACCCGAACCCGGGTCACGGCAGGATCGTCGCGCAGCGCCTCCAATTCGCCGTCGCCGACCATGGTGCCGGCCAGGATCACCGAACCGTCGCTGAGCGCCACATCGTCGGCCAGCACCCGCCCGAACAGCCTGGTGTCGAGATAGGTGCGCTTGTGGGGCGAATCGGGCTGGATGTCGTCCAGCCAGATGCCCTTCACATGGGTGCCGGAAGCGAAGGGATCCTCGTTGTTTATGATGACCTCCTGGGCCACGTCCACCAGGCGTCGAGTCAGGTAGCCGGAGTCGGCGGTCCGCAGCGCGGTGTCGACGAGGCCCTTGCGGGCACCGGGCGTGGCGATGAAGTACTCCAGGACCCTCAGGCCTTCGCGGAAGTTGCTCTTGATCGGCCGGGGGATCATGTCGCCGCGGGGGTTGGCCACCAGACCCCGCATGCCCGCGATCTGACGGATCTGCATCATGTTGCCCCGGGCCCCCGACCCGACCATCATGTTGACCGGGTTGAACGCGTCGGACTCGAGTTCATCCTTCATCCGGCCCGTGACCTCCTCAGTGGCCTCGGACCAGACTTCCACCTCGAGCTGCCGGCGCTCGCCGTCGGTGATGATCCCCCGCCGGAACTGGCGCTCGATCTTGTCGGCCTGCTTCTCGTAGCGGTCGAGGAGGTGTCCGGACATCGTCGATCGAGATGGTCAGGCCCGAGCGGGAGGCGTACTCGAAGCAGATGTCCTTGACAGCGTCGAGACTCCTGGCCACCTCCGCGACGTGGAAGCCGCGGGCCAGCCGGTCGACGATCTCGCCCATATGGCGCTGGCCGACGGTGAAGTTGACATATTCGAAACCGTCGGGCAGGGCGTCATTGAAGAACACCCGCCCGGCCGTGGTGGCCTCGTAGCGGGCCGCGCCGCCATTGGCCGGAGCCAGGAGCAGGTCCGGCGCGCCGCGAAACTCCATCGGCGCGTGCAGCGAGAGGTCCCCGTTCTCGAAGGCGAAGCGGACCTCGTCGATCGTGCGGAAGGCCCGGCCGGCTCCAGCCCCGTCCTCAACCATCTCGGTGAGGTAGTGAGCGCCGATGATCATGTCCTGGGTGGGTGTCACCAAGGGCCGGCCGTGCGCGGGACTCAGCACGTTGTTGGCCGACAGCATCAGCACCCGGGCCTCGGCCTGAGCCTCGGCCGACAGCGGCAGGTGCACCGCCATCTGGTCGCCGTCGAAGTCGGCGTTGAACGCCGCGCACACCAGCGGATGGATCTGGATCGCCTTGCCCTCCACCAGCACCGGCTCGAAGGCCTGGATGCCCAGCCGGTGCAGGGTGGGTGCCCGGTTCAGCAGCACCGGATGCTCCCGGATCACGTCCTCGAGCACATCCCAGACCTGGGGCCGGCGACGCTCCACCATGCGCTTGGCCGACTTGATGTTGGGGGCCAGCTCCACGTCCACCAGCTTCTTCATCACGAAGGGCTTGAACAGCTCCAGGGCCATGATCTTGGGAAGGCCGCACTGATGGAACCGGAGCGTCGGCCCGGCCACGATCACCGAGCGGCCCGAGTAGTCGACCCGCTTGCCGAGCAGGTTCTGGCGGAACCGCCCCTGCTTGCCCTTGAGCATGTCCGACAGCGACTTCAGGGCGCGATTGCCCGGACCGGTCACCGGACGGCCCCGCCGCCCGTTGTCGAACAGGGCGTCCACCGCTTCCTGCAGCATCCGCTTCTCGTTGTTGACGATGATGTCGGGCGCGGCCAGGTCCAGGAGGCGCTTGAGACGGTTGTTGCGGTTGATCACGCGCCGGTACAGGTCGTTGAGATCTGAGGTGGCGAAGCGGCCGCCGTCGAGCTGCACCATGGGTCGCAACTCCGGCGGTATGACCGGCACAACGTCGAGGATCATCGCCCGCGGGTCGTTGATGCGCCGGCCGTAGTTGTCGCGGCGGTTGAAAGCAGCCAGGATCCGCAGCCGCTTGATGGCCTTCTGCTTGCGCTGGGCCGAGAGGGGCCGCTGACCCTCAGGGGGATTGATCTGGGCCCGCAGCGTCTCCTCTTCGGCGTCGAAGTCGAGCGCGGCGATCAGACGGGCGATGGCGTCGGCGCCTTGGCCGCCCTCGAAGTAGTCGCCCCAGCGGTCGACCAGCTCCCGCCAGAGCTCCTCGTCCTCGATGATCTGGCGGCTGAACAGGTCCGAGAACACCTCCCAGGCCCGCTCGACCCGCTCGCGCTCAGCCTCGAAGCTCTCGGCGGTCTCCTCGAAGTCCTTGTCGGCATGGCGCTGCAGAGCCCGCAACTCCGATTCCTTGGCCTCCGCCGCTTCGGCCTCGGCCAGGTCGGCCTCCAACCGCTCCTGGCGCTGGGTGAGTGCAAGGCGCCCGTCGGCCTCTATGGCCTCCAGCTCGCGGCGGATCTCCAACTCGAGCTCACCCATGTCGGCATGGCGCCGGTCCTCGTCGACGCTGACCACGAGGTTGGCCCCGAAGTAGATCACCTTCTCGAGTTGCTTGGCCTTGAGCTCCTCCTTGGGCTGGGTGCCCATCAGCAGGTAGGCCAGCCAGGATCTGGTGCCCCGCAGGTACCAGATGTGCACGGCCGGGGCGGCCAGCTCGATATGGCCCATCCGCTCGCGCCGCACCTTCGAACGGGTCACCTCCACGTTGCAGCGCTCGCAGATGATGCCCTTGAAGCGCACGCGCTTGTACTTGCCGCAGGAGCACTCCCAGTCGCGGGTGGGGCCGAAGATCTTCTCGCAGAACAGGCCGTCCTTCTCGGGCTTGAGCGTGCGGTAGTTGATCGTCTCGGGCTTCTTCACCTCGCCGTTCGACCAAGTGCGGATCGAGTCGGCGCTGGCCAGGCCGATCTTCAGATCGCTGAAATCGTTGACGTCGAGCATGCCGTCTCCAGTCGTGGTTCAGTGCGTGAGTTCGTGCTGCTAGTGAGTTCGATCGGGTCTGTGGGGTTGCTTGCCGGCTCAGTGGCGGGCGGCGCGGGCCAAGTCGTCCTCGTCGCTGCCGCGCTCGGGTCGCTGCAGGTCGATCCCGAGAGCCTCCACCGTTCGCAGGCTCTCCTCGTCCAGCTCACGCATCTCGATGTGCTCGCCCGCGGCCGAGAGGACCTCGACGTTGATGCACAGCGACTGCATCTCCTTTATGAGCACCTTGAAGCTCTCCGGGATGCCGGGGTCGGGGACGTTCTCGCCCTTGACGATGGCCTCGTACGCCTTGGCCCGACCGAGCACGTCGTCCGACTTCACGGTGAGCAGCTCCTGGAGGCAGAACGCCGCGCCGTAGGCCTCCAGCGCCCACACCTCCATCTCGCCGAAGCGCTGGCCGCCGAACTGGGCCTTGCCGCCCAGAGGCTGCTGGGTGATCATCGAGTACGGCCCGGTGGAGCGGGCGTGGATCTTGTCGTCCACGAGGTGAGCCAGCTTCATCATGTAGACGTAGCCGGTGGTCACCGGGTTGTCGTAGGGCTCGCCGGTACGCCCGTTGTAGAGCATCTGCTTGCCATCGATGTTGATCAGCCTGTGGCCCTCGGCCGTCTCGGGGTTCAGGTTGTCGAGGATGTCGACGATGGTCGGCTTGCCCTGAGCGAGGTTCCGCTCGTCCCAGGTGGCGCCATCGAAGACGGGGGTGGCCACATGGACCGACGGAGGAGTGACCGGGCGGGTCTTGCGCTCCGTTCCCAGGGCGGGGTCGTCGCCGGTGCGCTCGCCGTTGATCTGCCAGCCGTACCGGGCGCAGTAGCCGAGATGGGCTTCCAGCACCTGGCCGACGTTCATGCGCGACGGCACGCCCAAGGGATTCAGGATGATGTCGACCGGCGTGCCGTCCGCGGTGAACGGCATGTCCTCGATGGGAAGGATCCTCGAGATCACGCCCTTGTTGCCGTGACGGCCGGCCAGCTTGTCGCCCACGCTGATCTTGCGGTTCTGGGCCACGTACACCCGCACCAACTGGTTCACACCGGGCGGGAGTTCGCCGGCGTTGGGGTCGTCGCGGTCGAACACCTTGACGTCGATCACCTTGCCGGACTCACCGTGGGGAACCTTGAGCGAGGTGTCGCGCACTTCCCTGGCCTTCTCGCCGAAGATGGCCCGGAGCAGCCGCTCCTCCGCCCTTGGGCGTGACCTTGCCCACCAGCACATCGCCCGGCCCGACCTCCGCACCGACGCGGATGATCCCGCGGTGATCGAGATCGGCGAGGATGTCGTCGGAGAGGTTGGGGATGTCCCGGGTTATCTCCTCGGAGCCCAGTTTCGTGTCGCGGGCGTCGATCTCGTGCTCGTGGATGTGGATCGAGGTGAGCACGTCGTCGCGCGCCAGCCGCTCCGACAGGATGATGGCGTCCTCGAAGTTGTAGCCCTCCCAGGACATGAAGGCCACCAGCAGGTTCTTGCCCAGCGCCAGCTCGCCGTGATCGGTGGACGGGCCGTCGGCCAGCACATCGCCGGCGGAGACCTTGTCGCCCCGGCGCACAAGGGGCTTCTGGCTGATGCAGGTGTCCTGGTTGGACCGCTCGAACTTCCGCAACGGGATACCGGTCGGGCCGGAGCCGGAGTAGTCCATCAGGATCTCGTCGCCATCCACGTCGACGACCGTGCCGTCGTCGGAGGCGACCACCATGTCGGCCGCGTCGCGCGCCGCCCGACCCTCCACACCGGTGCCTATGTAGGGGGCCTCGCTTCGGACCAGCGGCACGGCCTGACGCTGCATGTTGGCGCCCATGAGGGCCCGGTTGGCGTCGTCGTGCTCCAGGAAGGGGATGAGGGCAGTGGCCACGGAGACGATCTGCTTGGGCGAGATGTCCATCATCTGCACCTCGTCGGGCGGCACGAAGGAGATCTCGGTGGTGGCACCGAAGAACACCTCCTGCTCGAGCTGGAGGCGCAGGTCCTGCAGCGAGGCCGCCTGCGGGGAGCGCCGCACCAGCACGCGCGGGTTGATGAACCGGCCTTCGGAGTCGATGGGCGCATTGGCCTGCGCCACGACGTACTCCTCCTCCTCGTCTGCGGCGAGGTAGACGATCTCGTCGGTGACGCGCCCGTCGGAGACCACCCTGTAGGGCGACTCGATGAAGCCGAACTCGTTGACCCGGGCGTAGGAGGCGAGGCCGCCGATCAGCCCTATGTTGGGACCTTCAGGGGTCTCGATCGGACACATCCGGCCGTAGTGGGAGAAGTGGACGTCGCGCACCTCGAAACCGGCCCGCTCCCGGCTGAGACCACCGGGACCGAGGGCCGAGAGCCGCCGCCGATGGGTGAGGCCCGACAGCGAGTTCACCTGGTCCATGAACTGCGAGAGCTGCGACGTGCCGAAGAACTCCTTGATGGCCGCGACCACCGGACGGATGTTGATCAGCGTCTGGGGTGTGATCGCCTCGACGTCCTGGGTGGTCATGCGTTCCCGCACCTGCCGCTCCATGCGCGACAGGCCGATGCGGACCTGGTTCTGGATCAGCTCGCCGACGCTGCGGATGCGGCGGTTGGCGAAGTGGTCCTGGTCGTCGAGCCGGTAGCCGGGCTCGCCCTTGGCCAGGTTGAGCAGGTAGGTGGCCGCGGCCAGCATCTCGCAGGGCGACAGCAGGGACTGGTCGGGATCGGGTCGCTCGATCTCCAGTCCGAAGGCGTTCTCGAGGAAGTCGAACTCCGGGCCGAGCTTGCGATTGAGCTTGTGCCGGCCCACCCGGGACAGGTCGTAGCGGCGGCCGCTGAAGAAGGAGTTCTCGAAGTAGGAGCGGGCTGTCTCGGCGGTGGCCGGGTCGCCGGGACGCACCCGCTTGTAGATCTCGATGAGCGACTCGTCGCGGGTGGGGGCCAGATGGCCCTGCTTCTCCCACTGCTCGGCCAGGAAGTCGAAGTGCTCGACGAAGCGCTCGAGGAACCCGGGGTGGTTCTCCTCGTCGTAGCCGAGCGCCCGGAGCAGGGTGAACAGCGGGAGGCGGCGCTTGCGGGCCACCCTCACTCCCGCGGTGATCTCCTTGCGGGGCTTCTGCTCCACGTCGAACTCGATCCATTCGCCGCGGTAGGGGTGGATGGTGCCCGTCACGAGCTGGTACTTGGCCAGGTTGCGCAGGCGGTAGCGCTCGCCGGGCTGGAAGATCACGCCGGGCGAGCGCACGAGCTGGGAGACGACCACCCGCTCGGTGCCGTTGATGATGAAGGTGCCCTTGGTGGTCATCATGGGGAAGTCGCCCATGAAGACGATCTGCTCCTTGATCTCGCCCGTGCTGGCGTTGAGGAAGCGTGCCCTGACGAAGATCGGCGCGGAGTAGGTCATGTCCTTCTCCTTGCAGTCATCCACCGTGAACTTGGGCGGCGGATGGAGCTCCTCGTCGTCGGGGTCGAACTCGAGCTCGAGACGCAGTGTCTCGCTGTAGTCGGAGATGGGCGAGATGTCCCTGAAGGTGCGGGCCAGGCCTTCGTTCATCAGCCAGGAGAAGCTCTCCCGCTGGATCGCGATGAGGTCGGGAAGTTCGAGGATCTCCTCGAGATTTCCGAACGAGTAGCGTTCGCGTGAAGCGGCGCGTGCGGTCACGTCATACTCCCGAGGGCCGGTTGATCCGATTTCACGCGGTCGTGCGTGCGCGCGTGACGGGAGAGGAATTAGCCACGGGAGCCGCCTCCCAGCGCGCACAGCAGACCACGGTGGCAGGAATGCTAGCCCGCGGCAGAGCGGGCCGCAACCACCCCGGTGACTCGGTCAGAGACAGACAATAGTTGATGGAGCCAGCCGCGTCTATATCTGCCGGTTCAGTGTCTTCCGCTCTTGTTCACTGCGACCTGAGGGCCGCTCGGGCCCTGGGCCCGCAGGCAGGCTCGGGCGGCCTCCAGGTCCGAGTCATTCATCCCGACTGCGGCAAGGTAGGGGGCAGCGCCGCCCCAGCGGTCGTGCAACTGCTCCAGCGTGGCCGCCATCACCGCAGGACGGGCCTCCCACAGGGGCGCGAACTCGGCCGGGTCGAGCCCGTAGTCCTCGAGCATCGGGACCAGCGAATTGGCTTCGGTGTGGTCGCGCTGGAGGCTGGGACGCCGCTCCGACGACAGTGCGTAGTCGGCCACCACGTGCTCGGCGGCCACCCCGGCCAGGTCCAGCAGCAGCATGGCGGCCACCCCGGTGCGGTCCTTGCCCGCGGTGCAGTGGATGATGGTGGGCTCTCCTTGAGCCACTTGCCCGACGATCCGGGCGAACGACGGGCCGAAGTTCTGAAGGATGCGTACGTAACCGGCCACCATCTCGGCCTCGCCGTAGGACTTGATCTCCCCCTCGACTATGCGCTCGTAGATCGTCCGGGCCTGGAACGTCTCGTCGCTGGTCATGGAGAGCCGCGTGTAGGCGGCGCCTGAGGGCAGCCGGTCGGGGAAGTCGTCCGCCTCGGTCTGCGAGCGCAGGTCGAACACGTGGCGGATGCCCGCAGTCTCCAGACGGCCCAGGTCGGCGTCGCTGAGCGTGCAGAGCCGGTCGGCCCGGAACACCCGTCCGAGCCGCGTCGAGCCACCGCCGGTGACGGGCAGGCCGCCGAGGTCGCGGAAGTTGCTGGGACCGTCGAGGTCCAGGCGTCGCTGCATCGCCTGAGGGCCGCTCGGCCTCGTGTCTTCGCTCTTGCTCGCTGCGCTCACGGGCCGCTCGGGCCTGCCGCCCGCTCTTGTTCGCTGCGCTCGCGGGCCGCTCGGGCCCAGGAGCCTCGCATGCTCGGCCTCAGACCAGCTCTACCTCGGCTCCGACTGCCTCCAGCGCGGCCTTGGCCTTGTCGGCATCCTCCTGGTTGAGGCCTTCCAGAACAGGCTTGGGGGCGTTGTCGACGAGCTCCTTGGCCTCCTTGAGACCGAGCGAGGTGAGGCTGCGCACCTCCTTGATCACCTGGATCTTCTTGTCGCCAACTGCGGCGAGGACGACGTTGAAGGAGTCCTTGACGTCCTCGTCCTCGGCGCCGGCTTCGGCCGCGGGGGCCGCGACTGCGACCGCGGCCGGTGCGGCTGCGGTCACATCGAAGCGCTCCTCGAACTCCTTGAGCAGTTCGCTCAGTTCGAGCACCGTCATCTGTGAGATCGAGTCGAGGATCTCTTCCTTGGTTGCCATGATCAGGCCTCCTGTGTTTCGGATTGTCGGTTGTTGCCGGCTTCATGCAAGCGCGAGCAGCTCAAAGCCCGTTGCGTCAAAGCGGTGTCACTCCCGCTCATGTTCGCTTCGCTCACGGGCCGCTCGGGCCACGGCCTCGCTCGGCGTTTCGCGCGGACCATCATGAGTCGCCCCCAGTCCGCTCGGCCTCTGGGGCACTTCGGGTGTCGATGAGCGCTTGAAGCCCGTAGGCGAAGTTGCGGGGAAGCGCCTGCAACAGCCCCGCGAACTTCACCAGCGGCGCCTGGAGACCCCCGGCCAGATGCGCCAGCAGGAGGTCTCGCGAGGGGAGGCCGGCCAGCGAGACCAGGTCCTCGGCGCTGAGCACCTTGTTGCCCAGCACCCCTCCCTTCAGGATGAGGGCACGATTGGCGCGCGAGAAGTCCCGCAGAGCCTTGGCCACCGCGGCCGCATCGCCTGCGCTGCCGTCGGTGCCAGCACCGACGAAGGCGATCGCGGTCGGTCCGGTGAGCAGGTCGGCGAGGTCGAAACCCAACTCAGCGGTGGCCAAGCGGACCATCGTGTTCTTGTAGACCGTGTACTCCCCGCCGGCGGCGCGCAGCGACCGGCGCAACTCGGCCATCTCACCGACGTTGAGTCCGCGATACTCGGTCAGCAGAGCCGCTTCGCTGGCAGACAGCCGATCGCGCACTTCGGCGACGACGGCCGCCTTCTCGGGCCTTGGGACTGTCATGGGTGCCTTCCTCGTCCGGCGGGCCTGCCGGCCCATTGGTGCTCCCCGCGGAGCGCACCGGATGTCTCAGGTGAGCGCGGTCTGGGCGCGGGAGCCTAGCGCCCTAGTCGGCCGCTCCGACGTCGGCGGGGTCGATCCGGACGCCGGGACCCATCGAAGAGCTGAGCACCATCTTCTTCATGTACTTGCCCTTGGCTGCGGCCGGCTTGGCCCGCTGGAGCTCGGCCACCACGGCCCGGAGGTTCTTGAGCAGGTCCTCCTCCGCGAACGACGCCCGCCCGATGGGCACGTGCACGTTGGCGAAACGGTCGGTCCGGTACTCCACCTTGCCGCCCTTGAACTCCTCGATGGTGCGGACCACGTCGGTGGTGACGGTGCCGGTCTTGGGGTTGGGCATCAAGCCTCGGGGTCCGAGAATCCGGCCGAGCTTGCCGACCACCGGCATCATGTCGGGTGTGGCGATGGCCACGTCGAAATCGGTCATGCCCCCCGACACCTGCTCGGCCAGGTCGTCGGCTCCCACGAAGTCGGCGCCGGCCTCGCGAGCCGTGGTTGCGGCCTCGCCCTGCGCGAACACCGCGACCCGCACGTCCTTGCCGGTGCCCGACGGCAGCGACACTGTGCCTCGCAGCATCTGGTCGGCCTTGCGGGGGTCCACTCCGAGCCGCACGACGACATCGACGCTCTCGTCGAATCGCCTGGTGGCCAGGTTCTTCACCAGGCTCACCGCGTCGGCGTCGCTGTGGAGGTGCAGGCGGTCGAAACTCTTCGTGGCTTCGACATGCTTCTTGCCCTTGGCCATGATCGCTCCCTGCTGCCTCTCCGCTCGGCCTTCAGAGGCCCCGCGAACGAATGTCCCCGCCTCGCGGCGAAGCGTGGTGATTCCCGCTCTTG
>JAGWAO010000028.1:57322-60201 GCA_021296315.1 Acidimicrobiia bacterium
GGGCCGCTCGGGCCACGGCCTCGCTCCGGGCCTCGTCTGGGTCCTCATTGAGTGTTGCCTCTCCGCTCGGCCTCTAGGCGACGGTGATGCCCATCGAGCGGGCCGTGCCCTCGATCTGCGCCTTGGCCGCCTCCAGATCGTTGGCGTTCAGGTCGGGCATCTTGATCTCGGCGATCTCGGCCAACTGGGCGTCGGTGATCGTGCCCACCGCCTCGCGCCCGGGAGTCTCTGCGGCCTTCTCCAAGCCGGCTGCGGAGCGGATCAGGAACGATGTCGGCGGGGTCTTGGTGATGAACGTGAACGACCGGTCCTCGTAGATCGTTATCTCGGCCGGGATGATCTGGCCCCGCTTGTCCTCGGTGCGGGCGTTGTAGTCCTTGCAGAAGTCCATGATGGCCACACCGTGGGGACCCAGCGCGGTGCCCACCGGCGGAGCAGGCGTCGCCTGTCCCGCAGGGATCTGGATCTTCACTAGGGCTGCAACCTGCTTGCGTGCCATCTGGGCTCTCTTGGTGCGGTGGGTGATGTCTGGGGAGGGCTGACCGCTGCACTCCGAACGTGGCAGTGTGGCGGCATCGGTGGCGGGCAGCAACCCACCCCCGCTCTGAGGCCCGCCTATAGGCGGGCCACCTGCGCGAACTCGAGCTCGACCGGCGTCTCACGGCCGAAGATGTTGACGAGCACCTTCACCTTGAGCTGATCCTCGTTGATCTCGATGATCTCGCCGGAGAAATCGGCGAAGGGGCCGTCCTTGACCCGGACGGTCTCCCCCATGCCGTACTCGAACATCGGCTTGGCCCGCTTGGACGCCTCCCGGGATCGGTCGGCCTCCACGCCGAGGAAGGCCTCGACGTCGCGGCGCCGCAGGGGCGAAGGGGCTCCGCCCTGGTTCACGAAGCCCGTGACGTTGGGGGTGTCGCGTATGACCGGCCACACCTCGTCGTCGAGTTCGCAGCGCACGAACACGTAACCCGGGAACAGCCGCTTGGAGGAGATCACCTTCTTGCCGTTCTTGAACTCGGGCACGTCGCGCAGCGGGATGACCACCTCGTGGATGCGACCCTCCATGTTCATCGACGCGGTGCGGGCCTCAAGGTTCTGCTTGACCTTCTTCTCGTAGCCGGACTGGGTGTGCACGACGAACCACTTGCCCGGCTTGTCGTAGGGACTGACGGGCTCGGGGGACTCGTCGGTGGAGTCCGCTTCATCGAACAGGTCGTCCTCGGTGATGACGGCTTGCTCTTGGGAGACGGATGTATCGGACATGGGGTACCTCAGGATTCGAAGAGCTCGAGTATGAACGTGGAGAAGACCCAGTCGAGCCCGTAGATCATGGCGGTGAGCACGATGACCGTGACGAGCACGACGATCGAGTAGTTGACCGTCTCGGCCCGGCTGGGCCAAGCCACCTTGCGGAGCTCGCCCCGAACCTCGCGCAGGAACTGACCCGGCGAAGTGCGCTCGGCGGGCGGCGTCGAGGCCGCCCGGTTGCGGCTGCGGACCGGTGCGCCCTCAGCATCTATCTCGCCCTGCTTCTGGAGCATGCGCTTCTGCTGACGGTTCATCGCCATTTGTGGAACTCACCTCGTGTGGGACCGCGACGCAGCGGTCGTGGCCGTCATCGATTCGCAGGGGCGGAGGGACTCGAACCCCCAACCGCCGGTTTTGGAGACCGGTGCTCTGCCAATTGAGCCACGCCCCTACCAGTGCACGCCCGCGAACGGCTACGGACCACCAGCCGCAGCGCGGCCGCTCGCCCTGTGCGCTCGGCCTCTAGGAGGCCAGCCGGGCGGCGCGGCGGTGCCGGGCCGTGAACGCGATGAGGCCTGCAGCCGCGGCGGCCCCCGCCGCCACTGTCGCGGCGACGCGGGACCCCGTGTCCCAGGCCCAGCGGTGGCCGTACCGATCGACGTGCACCAGGATCTGAGACTCCAGCCGGGAGTCTGCCGGCACAGGGGCCTCACGCAGCAAGCGCATGGCGTCCATCAGGCGCCGGTACCGGGACTCCTCCACCCGGCACCGCAGGCAGGACGCCAAGTGGTCCAATTCCTTGGGTCCGTAGGCACGGTCGCCGCCCGCGACCGCCGCAAGCAGACCGCTGACCGACTCGCAGTCGCGGTGCGGGCGCGTGGTGGCGCCGGTCGTCGGGGCGGAAGGCTCACTCGTCACGGTCCGGCTCCTCTCCGGGCATGGGCAGTACCTGTTCGCGCAAGCGCCGGCGGGCCCGGTGCAGGCGCACCTTCGTC
This sequence comes from Acidimicrobiia bacterium, assembly GCA_021296315.1. Lineage (GTDB taxonomy): Bacteria > Actinomycetota > Acidimicrobiia > Acidimicrobiales > Aldehydirespiratoraceae > Aldehydirespirator. The sequence goes on from JAGWAO010000028.1 coordinate 59,569, forward strand.
GCGGTCACAGAGATGCCCAACTCTGCGGCGATCGCTTCGTGGGGGAGGTCGTACATGTCCCGCAGCACCACGACCGAGCGCAGTCGCACCGGGAGGTCGCGGATGGCGTCATCGAGTCTCTCGCGCAGCTCTGCGCGGTCTCCTTGAAGGGACGGGTCGTGGTCGGGCCGGGTGTCGATCACGTCGTGGTAGACGCCCAGATGGTCGTGGCGATGACGCTGGCGCCGGCTGAGATGGGTCGTCGCGCAGTTGGCCACTATGCGATAGAGCCAGGTGCTGAACTGCGCCTCGCCGCGGAAGCGGCCGACGCCCTTGTAGGCCCTCAGATACGCCTCTTGAACCACGTCGCGAGCATCCTCCGTACTGCCCGTCAGGCGCAGGGCCAACGCGTACGCGTCAGAGTGGGTGACCCGCACGAGCCGGTCGAACGCCTCCCGGTCGCCGGACTTGGCCAGCTCTACGAGCGCAACCATGTCCGCTGAAGATTGAGACTCGCGATCAGCGCCGACGTTACGCGCCGGACCCTCCACGGCCCGCAGACGGCGCGAATGTGCCATGTAGCGACGGACAGACTTGAACTGTCGACCTCTCGATTATGAGTCGAGCGCTCTTGCCAACTGAGCTACGTCGCCG
>JAGWAO010000076.1 GCA_021296315.1 Acidimicrobiia bacterium
GCGGTGGTTCCCGGTGCCGATGCCGTGGAGGACGCGGTGCGGGCCGTGGTGGCCTGAGCGAGCGCGGTTCTGGCCTCCGCGCCGGGATCTCGGGTCGATTTCTGTGCCTATACAACCCAGGACCAACCCGAGATTCTGATTCGGCCGGTGCGTGCAGGCTAGGGGGCCGCCTTGCGGTTGCCGGCGCCGTCGGGACTGTCACCGGGGGAGTCGACCCACTCCGTGCTCAGGTCGCCGAAGGCGCGGTGGAAGGCGAGCATGGTGTCATCGCAACGCGATCCGGGGCCGTTGTGCGGAACGCCGGCAGGGCGGAAGAAGTAGGTGCCCGCCCCGGCGGCAACCATCTCGTCCGTGGAGGTGGACCGCTCCCGCAGGATGATCTCGCCGTCGATCACGAAACATTCCTCGTGGTACCGATGGTGGTGCCAATCGCCGTCGCCGTGGTCCCATTGGCGGGCACCGCCGAGCCAGACGTCGCCGACCGGGCCCGGGCCCAGAGGCTTGATGTGTCGACCCGGCATCTCCGGAACCGGGGTCCAGTCCCTCTCAGAAGCCCGGCCAGGCACTAGTTCGGCGGGCGGACCCTGGAAGGTCGGGTCATACCGCACCGGAGCGGACGTCATCAGCAGGGCGGCGCCATCGGTCGTGATCCGCAGCCGGGGGACGGTCCGCCCCTTCGGGAGGTGGACGTAGTCCCCAGCCTCCAGGGCATGCGGGCCGGCCTCGAGCGAGCCCTGGATCACGAACATCTCGACCTCGGCGCTGAACGCTCCCCGTGTCTCGGATCCCCAGCCCGCCCGCAGGCGCACGAGCCGGGTGCTCGATCCCCTCATGTCGGTCGACAGGATGCGGGCCTCGAGGGAGCCGTCGATCCCCGGGATGGTCATCGAGCGGATCGGCAACGAAGCGTCGTGAATCCCGGCCAGGTGAGTGACCGTCCGGTCGACCAGTGCCGGGTCCACGCCGCCTACCCGCTCGGCCTCTGAGCCCGGGCCCCGGGCTCGGTCGGGGGCGGCGGACACCGGGTTGCCGCTCTCAGGCGTCGAGCACCTGGTAGCTGGCTTCGGCCAGATCGACCACAGGCGGCAGGGTGGACCACGGGAAGTTGATCCACAGGTCGGTGCGCCGCCACACGTAGTCGCACTTGACCAGGGAGTGCGACTTCTCGTACAGCACGGCCGAGCGCACCTCGGCGACCTCGTCGAGGCAGTAGTCGCGCACCAGCTTGAGGGTGTGGCCGGTGTCGGCCACGTCGTCGGCGATCAGGATCTTGGATCGGCGGTGGTCGACCAGGTCGAGCTGGGGGGGCAGCACCACCGGCACTTCGAGGCGCTCGCCGACGCCCGTGTAGTACTCGCAGTTCATCACGTAGACGTTCTTCACCGACAGCGCGTAGCCCAGGGATCCGGCGCAGAACAGCCCGCCCCGGGCGATGGCCAGGATCATGTCGGGCCGGTACCCGTCGCCGGCGACCATCTGCGCCAACTCGCGGACGCCGCGCCCGTAGAGCGCCCAGTCCATCTCCTCCCGTGCCGTGGGGTCGCCCATGCTCAGCCGTCCTCTCCGGTCGTGGCCTGTCCGCTAGTTCCTACTATCTCCCACCGCCTCCCGGTGGGATCTTGGTCAAGCTTGCATCGCGACGGCGATGCGGCGATGGTCCTTCAGCGTCTGCTCGGTGCCCGAGGGTTGCAACTGGCCGTCCTCCACCACCAGCCGGCCCGCGACGATGGTGTGGTACGCGGATACCGGGCCGCAGCGCAGCCACGCCTCGATCGGGTCGGACCAGGCTCCCGCGAAGGCGAAGCCGTCAAGGCGCCACACTGCGATGTCACCGCAGGCGCCCACCGTCAGCTCGCCTATCTCGCCGGACCGCCCGAGGCATCCGGCACCGCCCCTGGTGGCCATCTCCAGGGCCTCGCGCCCGGTGAACAGGCTCCCTCGTCCCGCTTGGCCGTCTCGCAGCCGGGCCATGAGCATGGCGTTGCGGGCCTCGGTCCACGCCGAGCCCGAGTCGGCCGACGCCGAGCCGTCCACTCCCAGGCCCACCGGCACCCCTGCAGCCCGCAGCTCCCGCACCGGCGCCGTCCCCGCGCCCAGGATCATGTTGGAGCTCGGGCAGTGGGCCACACCCGTGCCCCACCGACCCAGCCGGGAGATTTCGGCGGCGTTGGGCTGCACGCAGTGGGCGATCCAGGACCGGTCGGTGCCCCATCCGCAGTGCTCGAAGTAGTCCACGGGGCGCATCCCGAACGTTTCCATGCAGAAGGCGTCCTCACCGATGTCTTCGGCGAGGTGGGTGTGCAGCCGCACGTCGAGGCGCTCCGCCAGTTCCGCGGTGGCCGTCATCAGCTCGGTCGACACCGCGAACGGCGAGCACGGCGCCAGCCCGATGCGCACCATCGCACCGGGCGAGCGGTCGTGATGGGCGGCCACCAGCCGCTCGGACTCGGCCAGGATCACGTCGTCGGTCTGCACCACCGAGTCGGGGGGTAGCCCGCCGTCCTTCTCGCCCAGCGACATCGAGCCCCGGGTGGGGTGGAAGCGCACGCCCAGGTCGGCCGCGGCCGCGATCTCGGCCGAGATCAAGTCGCCCCCGCCGGCCGGGTGGACGTAGAGATGGTCGGTGCTGGTCGTGCATCCGCTCAGGGCCAGCTCGGCCAGCCCCACCCAGGCCGACACGTGGGCCGCCTCCTCGTCGAGGCGGGCCCACAGCGGGTACAGCGTGCGCAGCCAGTCGAACAGGTTGCCGTCGAGGGCGGGGCGGAAGGCCCGGGTCAGGTTCTGGTACAGGTGGTGATGGGTGTTGACAAGGCCCGGCGTGACCAGGCAGTCGGTAGCGTCGATGATGCGGGCCGGGTCGGGGGGCTCAGCACCGGCCAGCCCCACTCCCGACACGAAGCCGTCGGTCACGGCCACCCAGCCGCCGGCAATCTCGGTGCGCTGAGCATCCATGGCTGCCACGAGCCGGGCATTGCGAACCAGCAGGTCAGTCATGCGGGATCCGCCAACCGGCCGGTCGGGAATCGGCAGCGTATTGCACGCACGGCGCTCATTGTGCTGCCAGTTCGTGTGGCCGTCAGATTTTCCAGTCGGCGAAGGCGTCGATCATCATCTCCGCGTCCGGTCCCAGCGGGTAGAGGATCGGCGTGGTGCAGCCGTTGTCGATGTAGTGGCGGACCTTGGCCCGGCACTCGTCGGCGGTGCCGGCCGCGCACAGCATCTGCACCACCTCGTCGGGTACCAGCTTGGAGGCGGCCTCCACCTGCTCGAGCGTGGCCGGCCAGGTCAGCACTGCCCTTACTTCGTCGAGCAGGGAGTCGGGCACGCCCGAGGCCTTCATGATGTGGGGCTGCTGGCCCAGGTACTGGGTGATCAGCAGCCGGGCGCTGTCGA
>JAGWAO010000029.1:0-17698 GCA_021296315.1 Acidimicrobiia bacterium
TCATAGGTGTAGATCTGGGGACCGTCGCCGAAGCTCAACAACACCGGAGGGAACGCCTCCGGCGGGCCATTGCCGAGCAGTCCGACGTTGATCTCGCGGCCCTCGACGTACTGCTCGGCCAGCACGGGCTGGGAGAACCGGTCGAAGATGACCTTGGCAGACTTGCGCAGCTCGCCCTCGTCGTGCACGACCGCCAGGCCGAACGAGACGGCCTCGTTCTTGGGTTTGACCACCATCGGATAGGGCAAGTCGCCCGGGATGGGCACCTCCGGCGTCTCCAGCACCGCGAACTCCGGAGTGGGGATGCTGTGCTGGCGCAGGATCATCTTGGTGACCACCTTGTCGAGCGCCAGCGAATGGCCCAGCGGCCCTGACGCCACATAGGGGATCCCTACCATCTCGAGGATGCTCGGCACATGGGTGTAGCGGGCCTGGCCCTGAAGGCCGTAGGACACGTTGAAGACCATTCCGGGCCGCTCGCCCTTGACGACGCGGGGCATGAACGACTCGAGTTTGGAGATCAGCTCCTTGTCGGCTTCGAACGCGGTTACCTGGTGGCCGCCGCGGCGCAGCGCCTCGGTGAGCCGGCGGACGGTGGCCAGCCCGATCTTCTCCTGGTTCGGCATGCCGAACAGGTTGATGACGTTCTGGCTGTCCCGGTTGTAGACGACGGCGACCCTCACGGCCCTAGACGGTACCGCGGTCCTGAGCGATGGCTGGCGGGCGGCCGGGCTTCGCTGCGAGATTCCACGCGGTGGATTGCTAGCGTTCCTGTCCGTGCCGCTAGTGACCGCATACCACCGCCCCAGCACTCTCGATGAGGCGCTCGACCTGCTGAGTTCTCCCGAGCGGGTAGCTCTAGGAGGCGGGACGACGCTGAACGCCGACCGGGAGCCGTCCGACCTGGAGGCGGTGGACCTGCAGTCGCTGGGACTGGACGCGATCACGGACGCCGGCGACGGGTTGGTGCGCATCGGGGCCACCGCCACCCTCGATGCCGTCCGGCGCTGCGAGCTGCTTCCCGACTCGCTGCGGGAGTTGGCCAGGCTCGAGCAGCCGTCCACCCTGCGGACGCTGGCCACGGTGGGCGGACTCGTGGCCCGAACCTCGGCTGAGAGCCTGCTGCTGGCCGGTCTGCTGGCCCACGACACCAGGGTGGAGCTCGCCGGTCCCGCCCCGGACTGCAGCCTGGCCGAGCTGTTTGCTGCCGGGCTGTCCCGAGGCTCGCTCATCACCGCGGTCACCGTCGATCCCTCGGGGAGCACCGCCACCGCCCGCACCGGCCGCACCCCGGCCGACGTGCCCATCGTTGCGGCCTACGGGCGCCGCATCGAGGGCTTCGTGGCCATGGCCCTCACCGGCGTGGGCGTCCATCCGGTGCTGGTCGACGTTCACGACCCGACCGCCGGCCTGGAGCCGGCAGGAGACTTCCGGGGCAGCCGCGAGTACCGCCTCCACCTGGCGGGCACGCTCACGGCCCGGGTCATGCAGGAGTTGTACCCATGACCAGCGACGTCACCTTCGAACTCAACGGCGCCCCGGCCACGGTGGCCGTCGAGCCTCACCACACGCTGCGGGAGGCGCTGAGGCGCCTGGGCATGTTCTCGGTTCACTACGGCTCCGAAAGCGGTGAGACCGGCGCGGCCGCGATCCTCTACGACGGCCGCCTCGCCTCCAGCGACGTCATCCTGGCCGCGTCCGCGCACGGCCACCGGGTCACCACTGTCGAGTCGCTCAACGTCTCACCGGAACTGCATCCCGTGCAGACCGCGTTCGTGGCGGTCGGTGCCTTCCAGTCGGGCTACTCCGCGGGAGCGATGGTCCTGGGCACCCTCGCGCTGCTGGACGAGAGCCCCGACCCCTCCGAGGCGGAGATCAGGGACATGCTGTCGGGCATCCTCGACCGCGAGACCGCCTACGTGAAGCCGGTCGAGGCGGTCAAGCGGGCTGCGGCGGTGATGCGGGGCGAAGAGACCGAGCCGTTCGCGCCGCTGGTGCTCGAACCGCTCACCGACGGCTACCGTCCCGCCCCGCCCGGCGCCGGCGGCAAGGTCCCCGAGGCGCCCCAGTCCGTGCCCCGTCTGGTGCCGTCCCGCGAGGTGCCGGACATGGCCGTGGTGGGCAAGCCGGAGGTCAAGGTCGACGCGGTGCGCCTGGCCAAGGGCAACCCCGCCTTCACCGACGACATCGAGCCCCGCGGGATGCTGTACGCCAAGGTCTTGCGCAGCCCCCACGCCCACGCCCGCATCCTGAGCATCGACGACTCGAAGGCCCGAGCGGTCGACGGCGTGCACGCCGTGCTGCACTACGGCAACACCCCCCGGGTCAAGTACGCGTCCGGCGGGCAGAGCTGGCCCAACCCCCACCCCTACGACCAGGTGAGCTTCGACGACCGGGTCCGCCACGTGGGCGACCGCGTGGCCGCGGCGGCCGCCGAGACCATCGAGGCGGCCGAGGAGGCCGTGCGGCTCATCGAGGTCACCTACGAGGTTCTCCCCGCAGTGTTCGACGAGCGCTTCGCCATGGATCCCGACGCCCCCAAGGTCCACGACGAGGACGACACCACCCACATCTGCGATCCCCAGCGCAACCTGGTGCATCACATCGCGGCGAAACGCGGCGACGTCGACGGCAATCTCGCCGCCGCGCCCCATTCCTTCGAACAGACGTTCAGGGTGCACCAGGTCCAGCAGTGCCCCATCGAGCCCCACATCTCGATGGCCTGGCTCGACTCCGACGAGCGCATGGTGGTCCGCACCGCCACCCAGGTGCCGTTCCACACCCGCCGGATGCTGGCCCCCCTCATCGACATGGAGATCAAGGACATCCGGGTGATCAAGCCCCGCATCGGCGGCGGCTTCGGGGCCAAGCAGGAGATGCTGATCGAGGACATCGTGGCCCACCTGGCCATCGTCACCCGCCGACCCGTGCGCCTGGAGCTCGACCGGGCCGAGGAGTTCTACGGAAGCCGCACCCGCCACCCCCAGACCATCACCTACCGCACCGCGGTCGACGACGACGGCACGCTGCTGGCCCAGGACATGCGCATCATCGGCAACACCGGTCCCTACGGCACTCATGGCTTCACCGTGCAGATCGTGTCGGGGCTGCGCGGCCTCACGTCCTACAACGCCGCGTCGAAGCGCTTCGAGTGCCACGTCGTCTACACCAACATCCCGGTGCCGGGCGCCTACCGGGGCTACGGCGCACCCCAGGCCGAGTTCGCACTCGAGGCCCACATGGAGGACATCGCCCGCGCCCTCGACCTCGACCCCATCGAGTTCAAGCGGCGCAACTGGATCAAGGTGGGCGACGAGATGGACATCGCCCCCCATCTGGGAGAGCGGGCCGTAGCTGAGGAGGAGCTCGACGAGTACCCGAAGGTCATGTCGTCGGGAATCGAGGAGTGCGTCGCCCAGGGGATGCGCGAGGTCGACTGGGACCGCCGCAACGACGAGTCCTGGAAGGCCCCCGCCGACCGTCCCAACATCCGGCGGGGCCTGGGCTTCGCCTTCTGCATGCACGGCACCGCCATCCCGTTCCTGGACATGGGCGGCTGCTCGATCAAGCTCAACGACGACGGCTCGTTCAACATGCTCATCGGGGCCACCGACCTCGGCACCGGCGCCGACACCGTGATCGGCCAGATCGCGGCCGAGGTGCTGGGCGTGCCCCTCGACGACATCAAGGTGTACTCCAGCGACACCGACATGACCCCGTTCGACACCGGGGCCTACGCCTCGTCCACCACCTACATCTCGGGAACGGCTGCGCTGCGGGCCGCGGAGGCGGTGCGGGAGCGGCTCAAGGCGCGGGCCGCCATGCTGCTCGATGTTGATGAGCCCTGCACCATCGAGTTGCGCGACCGCCGGGCCTACGCGGCCGACGGCCGCTCAGTCACGCTGGAGGAGATCGCGCTCGACTCGCTGCACTGGCAGGAGCAGGAGCAGATCATGGGCACCGCCTCGCACGTGTCACCGGACTGCCCGCCCCCGTTCGCGGCCCAGTTCGCCGAGGTCGAGGTGGACGTCGACACCGGCCAGGTCACGGTGACCAAGCTGGTGATGGCGGTGGACTGCGGCGTGGCCATCAACCCGGTCACTGCCAGCGGTCAGGTCGAGGGAGGCATGATCCAGGCCCTCGGCTACGCCCATTGCGAGGAGATCGTGCTCGACGACGGCGGGCGCATGGTCAACCCGTCGTTCGGTCCCTACAAGATCTACCGGGCCGACGAGATGCCCGACACCGTCGTGTACCTGGTGCAGACCATGGAGGACAGCGGCCCGTTCGGAGCCAAGGCGGTGGCCGAGATTCCCAAGGACGGCGTGGCTCCGGCCGTGCGCAACGCCATCCTCGACGCCACCGGGGTGGCCATCAACGATCTGCCCTTCACCCCGGAGCGAGTCTGGGCCGCACTGCAAGAGGCCGCTGGCTAGGCGCCGCGGCGGCTTTCTTCGCGTTTATTGGCGCATATGACCGGGAACCGCGAGGAAAGCCGGGGGGAGGCGCCGGGTCTGACCATCGGGGCCGACTGGGCCGTGACCGCGGCGCTGGACGAGCCCCGCCGGCGCTGGGCGGTGCGCGTGGTCGACGGCCTGATCGACGACTCCGGGCCAGTCGGCAAGATGCAGGCTCGCTATCCCGGCGACGACTTCTCTGACGGCTCGGGCTGCGTGCTGTTGCCCGGCTTCGTGAATTCGCACGTGCACCTGTACGGGGTGCTGGCCCACGGCGTTCCCGCCCCGGCGGTGCCGGTCGCCGACTTCTGGAGCTTCCTGGACGACTACTGGTGGCCACTGGTGGAGAACGCCCTCGACCACGAGATGGTCGCGGCTGCGGCCGCCTGGGTGACGGCCGATCTGGCCGCCGGCGGCACCACCGGCTTCTTCGACATTCTCGAAGCCCCGAACGCCCTGCCCGACGCGCTGTTCGCGCAGCGCGAGGCTGTCGCCTCCAGCGGGCTGCGTGCTGTGCTGTCGTTCGAGGCGACTGAGCGGATGGGCGCGGCCAGCGGCCAGGCCGGCTTGGACGAGAACGTCCGCTTCATCGAGGCCTGCCGGGCGCAACCAGCCGGCGGATCCACGGGCGGCGGGGCGCGACCAGCGGATGGATCCACGGGCGGCGGGCGGGTGTCGGGTGCCATGTGCATCCACACCACGTTCACCTGCGGGGAGCCCTTCATCCGCCAGGCCTTCGATGCGGCTGCCGACCTGGACGTGTTCTGCCACGCCCATGTGAACGAGGGAGTCCATGAGGGACGCTGGTGCACCGAGCACCACGGCATGCGCACGCTGGAGTTCTATGACCGCATCGGTGTGGCCTCGCCCCGCTTCCAGGCCAGCCAGTGCGTGCAGCTGTCGCCCCGCGAGATCGACATCATCGCCGAGTCCGGCATCAGGGTCTCGCACATGCCGCTCTCCAACTGCGAGGTCGGCGGGGGGATCGCCCCGGTGCTCGAGCTGCTGGAGCGGGGAGTCACCGTCGGGCTCGGCTCCGACGGGTATCTCAACGACATGTTCGCGGTGATGAGGGGCGCATTCCTGCTGCACCGGGCCGCCACCCTCGATCCCGGCGCCATCAGCGCGGCCACCGTGCTGCATCTGGCCACCGAGGGCTCGGCTCGGACACTCGGCCTGGAGAGGGTGGGGCGGCTGGAGCCCGGCTGGCACGCTGACCTGCAGCTGGTCGACCTGGAGGGTCCCGGGGGGCTGCCCACGCCGGTGGAGGCCCACAACCTGCTGGACCAGCTGGTGCTGTGGCGCAGCGCCTCCCATGTGCGCAATGTGATGGTGGGAGGGGACTGGATCGTTGACGGAGGCGAGGTGATCGGCGCCGACATGGACGAACTGCGCGCCCATACCCTCGAACAGGCTGCCAGGCTGTGGTCGTGAACCTGCTGCGCCTGATTGCCGAGGCCGTCGACGCGGGCGTCGCCGTGGCCTCGGCCACTGTCGTCGACACGTCGCGCTCGGTGCCCCGGCGGGCCGGGGCCAAGATGCTGGTGTTCCGCGACGGCGGCATCTCGGGCACCGTCGGCGGGGGAGAGATGGAGGCCCGAGTGGTGGCCGAGGCGGTGGCCGCGCTCGCTGACGGCCGCTGCCGTCTGCTGTCGTACCGTCTAGTCGATCCCGGCCGGGGCGATCCCGGCGTCTGCGGGGGCGATGTCCAGATATTCGTGGAGCCGCATATGCCCAAGCCGACCGTCATTGTCATGGGATACGGACACGTGGGACGGGCCGTGGCCCAACTCGCCCACTGGTTGGGCTTCCGGGTGGTGGCCACCGACGACCGCCCGATGGCCACCGGCGACTCGCCCGACCCCGAGGTACCCGGCAGCGATTCCGGAGACGGGGTGCCGGAAGAGCTGATCATCGGCACCGTCGACGACGTGCTCGCGGGGCGGACCCTCGATCAGGACGTGTCGGTGGTGCTGGTGACCCGCAACGTGGACGTGGACTCAGCGGCGCTGCCAGTGCTGCTGGCCACCGACGCCGGCTATGTGGGAGTGATGGGCAGCGAGCGCCGCTGGGCCACCTCCCGGGCCCGCCTGGAAGCTGAGGGTGTGGATCCCGCTGCGCTCGATCGGGTCCATGCGCCCATCGGCATCGAGGTCGGCGCGGAGACCCCCGAGGAGATCGCGCTGAGCATCATGGCCGAGGTGATCGCCCATCGCCGCAAGTAGACGCTCGCGGCCGCGTGCAGCCCCGGCACCGGATGTGGATCTTGCCGAGTACGCGGAGTCGCTAGCGGGTGCGGCGACGGGATCGCTGTGCGTGCTGCGCGGCGGGGGCGACTTGGCCACCGGCGTTGCCTGGCGTCTCACTCGGGTCGGCTGGCCCGTGGTGGTGCTGGAACTGGCCGAGCCGCTGACGGTGCGGCGAACCGTGGCGCTGTCCACCGCGGTCTCCGACGGCGAGATCAGCGTGCAGGGCATGAGAGGCGTCCTGGCGGAAACCCCCGAAGAGGCTGTCGGTTTGGCCCGGTCGCTGGCCGAGGCCGACGGCGGCGGGGGAGCAGCGGTGCTGGTGGCTGAGGATCGCGCCGCGCTCGGGCTGGTCCGTCCCGGCGTGGTGGTGGACGCCCGCATGGCCAAGCGCAATGTCGACACCTCCATCGACGACGCCGAGGTGGTCGTGGCCCTGGGCCCCGGGTTCACCGCAGGCGTCGACTGCCACGCTGTGGTCGAGACCATGCGGGGCCCGAACCTGGGCCGAGTCGTCTGGACGGGACAGGCCCAGCCCGACACCGGCACACCCGCCGAACTCGGGGGTCGATCGGCCGACCGGGTCGTGCGAGCGCCCGCCGACGGGACAGTCGATTGGCGCATCGCCATCGGGGACGTGGTCAGCGGCGGTCAGCCGCTCGGGGAGGTGGGCGATGCGACGGTCCGGGCGCCGTTCGACGGCGTCGTGCGGGGTGCCATCCGCACCGGCATGCGGGTGCGGGCCGGCCTCAAGATCGGCGATGTCGATCCCCGCGGCGACCCTTCCGCGTGCTGGAAGATCTCCGACAAGGCTCTGGCTGTGGGCAACGGAGTGCTGGAGGCCGTGCTGGCCCGTCGCCTACCCGCTCGGCCTCTAGGGTGAATTCCGTGGTCCGGCCTGCGTTCAACGTGATGCCCCATGGATCCGTCGGGCGGGCGGTGGAGCTCGCCCGGCTCGCCGAGAGCCTCGGCTACGAGCGCTGCTGGGTGTACGACGAGGGGCTCGCGGCCAGCGATGTGTACGTCGCGCTGACCGCCGTCGCGGTGGCCACCGAGTCCCTCACGATCGGTCCCGGCATCACCAACCCCTACACCCGTCATGTCGGCGCCACCGCATCCGCCATCGCCTCGCTCGACGAGGTGTCGGGTGGGCGGGCGTTCCTGGGCATCGGCGCCGGAGGCAGCCTCACTCTCGATCCGCTCAGCATCGCCCGAGAGCGGCCCCTCACCGCGGTGCGTGAGACCATCGACGCCTGCCGTCGCCTGTTCGCAGGCGACACCGTCAGCGTCGAGGGCTCCCATGTACGGCTGAGCGAGGCGGCGCTGCTGAATGCCCGGGCCGGCACCGAGATCTGGTTGGCCGGGCGGGGTCCGAGGATGCTGCAATTGGGCGGAGCGGCCTGCGACGGCGTGTTGGTGGACTTCATCTACAAGCCGCACCTGGGTGCTGCGGTGGAGCGGATCCACCGAGCGGGCCGGGCTGCGGGCAACGATCCGCGCATCGCATACTCCACGATGCTGGTGACCGACGACGACACCATGGCCGCCATCAAGCCCCACCTGACCTACCGGCTGGTCGACTCGCCGGTGGAAGTACAGGAGGCCATCGGGCTCACAGACGCCGATGCGGGCCTGATCAGGGCCGCGCTGTCCGAAGGCTTGGAGGCCGCGGCCGAGCACGTGCGCGACGAGTGGGCGCTGCCCTTCGTGATCTCGGGTTCCCCCACCGAGTGCGGCCGGGAGCTTCACAGGCTCGCCGTGCAGCACGGGATCGAGTCCTTCGTCGTGCCGCTGCTCGACGATGAGCCGGCCGAGAAGCTGCTGCAGTCGGGTGCGAGAATCATGGAAATGATCAAATAACAGTCGATCAGGTTGTAATATCATAAAACTTCTGTAGGGTGCTCTCGCTGACCCGGTTCGCTGGACGCCGGGACGGTGGTCAGAGCGCTGAATCCGCGTTCTGGCAGAGCCTTGGCGCTCCAAGTCCCGCCGTCATGGACTCGACGTGCGGGGAGGAGCGCATGATCATCTGGTACTGGTCCGTCAAGGGCGGCGTCGGCACGTCGGTGGTGGCTGCCGCGACCGCCATCCGGCTTGCCTCCGACGACTGCGAAGCCACGCTCGTGGACCTCACCGGCGACCAGCCTGCCCTCTTGGGCATGATCGCCGGTGAGGTGCCGTCAGAGCCCGGAATCGGTGACTGGGTGGCCGCAGGAGACGGCGTCGCGGCCGATGCCATCGGCAGGCTGCTCGAGGACGTGGCTCCTGGGCTAAGACTGCTCCGCCGGGGCACCCAGCCCGCTCTCGATGCGCTCGATGACGGGCGGCGCAGACTCGTGCTGGCCCTCGAGGTGCTGGCCCGGATCGGTCCGGTCGTGGTGGACGCGGGGCTGGACCCGTTCGAACTGCGGTCCGATCTCACCGCCCGGCACCGGCCGGTGTGTGTGCTGAGGTCGTGCTATCTCGCTCTGACCCGGGCCCAGCGGGCATCGGGGCCCTATGACCGGGTGGTCCTCGTGGAGGAGCCGGGCCGGGCTCTGCGAATGCGCGATGTGGCCTCCGCCGTCGGCGCCTCCAATGTGGAGCGGGTGGCGTGGGATCCTCGCGTGGCCCGGTCCGTCGACGCGGGGACGATCGTGAGCATGCTCCCGCCACCGCTGCGGCGCTTCGAGTTGCCGGCATGACCGGCAGCGCGGCGGCGACACTTCGGGGGTCGAGCGTGGGCCTCGGAGCGGCCAGCGAGACTCACGAAGTCAGGGCCAACAGTTCGGCGGCGCTGGTGGAGGCCGTGCATCGCAGGGTGATCGACACGATGACGGACGTCCCGATGCCGCCGGTGGACATCGCCGGCATCGTCCGCACGCTGGCCCCGCTCACCTCGACGGATGTGGTCGACGACGTGGTGGCCCGGGTCGCGGCCCGGGTGCACGGTCTGGGCCCCCTGGAGCCGCTGCTGGCCGATGCGTCGGTGAGCGAGGTGATGATCAACGGTCCGGGTCCGGTGTGGATCGAGCGAGGCGGGACCGTGAGCCGGAGCGGGGTGTCGCTGGACCGGGCCGCGGTCGATCTGGTCATCGAGAGGATCGTGGCCCCGCTGGGCCGCCGGGTTGACCAGCTGACCCCCTGCGTGGACGGTCGCCTGCCCGACGGTTCCCGGGTCCACGTGGCCGTTCCGCCGGTTGCAGTTGACGGCCCGTATGTGACGATCCGGCGCTTCGTGGTACCCGATGTGGCCCTGGAGATGTTCGCCGGCCCGCCGGTGGTGGCTCTGCTGGAGGAGTTGGTCGGCAGGGGGGCCAATCTCGTTGTGAGCGGTGGCACGGGAGCGGGCAAGACCACGCTGCTCAACGCCCTGGCCGGCCGGGTGAGCCACCAGCAGCGGGTGATCACCATCGAGGACGCCGCCGAGTTGCAGCTGGAGCATCCCCATGTGGTGAGGCTGGAGGCCCGGCCCGAGTCGCGCGAGGGCGGAGGGGCGGTGACGATCCGAGATCTTGTGCGCAACGCGCTGCGGATGCGCCCCGACCGGATGGTGGTGGGAGAGGTGCGCGGCCCGGAGGCTCTCGACCTGCTGCATGCCCTCAATACCGGTCACGCCGGGTGCCTCTCCACAGTGCACGCCAACGGTCCGGTCGACGCGCTGCGCCGCTTGGCCGCACTGGCCACGGCCGCTGATGAGCGCCTGGGGATGGAGGCGGTGCGGGATCACGTCACGGCAGCCATCGATGCCGTCGTGCACCTGGGACGATCCCGGGACGGCACGCGGCGGCTCGCCGCCGTCGCTGAGGTGACCGGGCACGACCGGGTGCGCCTGCTGGCCGACGACAACGAGGTCTGCTCGACAATGGCCCGGGCCGGCCGCCTAGAGGCCGAGCGGATGGTGGTAGGGCCGTGACCGCGGTGCTGGCGGCCGTCCTCGTGCTTGTGGCGCTGATGCCTGATCTGCCGTTGGCGCGGCCCCGGGGCCGCACGTCGAGCCGGATACGGCCGCGGCGCGCCGTCCCGCCCCGTCTGCTCGCCGCGATGCGTCGATGGACAGGCCGGTCCAGGCAGGCCGACGCGGTGCCGCAGGCCCTCGAGCTGACGGCACGGGCGCTGCGATCGGGGGCCTCCGTATTGACCGCCCTCGACGGTGCGGCTGCCGAGCTCCCCGAGACCGGCCTGCGTCAAGTGGTGCGCCGGGTACGCGGGGGGCTGAGCCTCTCGGAGACCCTGGACGACTGGGTTGGCAGCGCATCCGAGCGCCGGACGGCTGCCGCCCTGCTGGTGCTGGGGCACACGTCCGGCGCGGCAATGGCCGCCAGTCTCGACCGTGCCGCCGCGTCGCTGCGCCAGCGCCAGGCTCTGGATGACGAGATCCGAGCCCTGACTGCCCAGACGCGCACTTCCGGAGTGGTCGTGGCGGCTGCTCCGGCCGGCTTTGCGGTCATCGTCACGCTCGTCGACCGTGATGCCCTGAGCGGGCTCCTGTCCACGCCGGTAGGGCTCATGTCACCGGGTCTCGGACTGGTGTTGGAGGGCCTGGGCCTCTGGTGGATGGCCCGCCTGTGCCGGAGCGTGGGCCGATGGGCGTGAGCCTCTCCGCGGCTGCCGCGGCCCTGCTGGTGCTGACGATGTTCGACGTGACCGTCGCAACGAGCCGCGCCGTCCGCCGCAGACTTCGCGGCATCGACCGGTCCGCCCGCCGCGATCTGAGGGGTGCTCTGTCAACATTGGGCTGGCGGCTGTCGAGGGGCGCAGTCGAGCCCGAGGACGAGGCCCTGGCCGGGGCCGCGGCCCTCGTAACCGCGGTCGCGGCGGTTGCTCTCGGCCCGACGGGTGGCCTCCTGGCGTTGCTGGCGGCTGTAGGAGCGGTCGTCGCCCGCCGCCGATCCCGTCGACGCCAGCGCGTCCTGAAGGTCGATCGTCATCTGCCCGAGGTGATCGACCTGCTCGGGCTGGTGGTCGGCGCGGGCCGGCCCACGGTGTCGGCTCTGTCGGACATAGGTCCCCGAGTCCCCGAGCCGTTCCGGTCCGAGCTGCTTGCGGTGGTGAGACGCACCGCGGCCGGGGAGTCGTTCGTCGACTCGGTGCGGAGGCTGCGAGACAGCCTCGGTCCCAGCGTCTCGCCGGTCGTGCACGCGGTAACCGCGGCCGAGATCGACGGGACACCGCTGCGACCCGCCCTGATTCGGGCTGCCGACGAGGCTCACCGGCGGCGGCGGGTGCGGGCGCAGGAGGCCGCCCGGCGAGTTCCGGTTCTGATGCTGTTCCCGCTCGTGTTCTGCGTGCTGCCCGCCTTCTGTCTGCTGACTGTGGTGCCGCTGCTCGTGGGAACCATCTCTGACTTGGGCTTGGTGTCATGACCGCTCCATCGCTCACGTGGGTCGGCCGATCAGACGACCGCATCCGGAAGGAGAGATCATGTTCTTGCGCATCTGTACGGCGTTGGCGACGCGTTGTAGCTCGGTGCGTCGCCGGCTCGACGAGCGCGGTCAGACCACCGCCGAGTACGCCCTCGTCCTCGTCGGTGCCGCCGCAGTGGCAGTGCTGTTGCTGACCTGGGCGACCGGCTCGGGCAAGATCGCGTGGCTGCTCGACAAGATGGTCGACACGATCGCCAACATGGTCAACTGACAGGTGCGCGCCGATCCCGGGCCTCCACGCTCGAGTCAATCGGGACAGGCGACGGTGGAGTTCGCTCTGGTGATGCCGTTCTTCGCGCTGATGCTGCTGGCCGTCGTGCAGGTGGGCCTGCTCGTGCGGGGTCGGGTGCTCGTCACGCACGCGGCCCGCGAGGCGGTGCGCTCGGCCGCAGTCGGCGACAGTGACGGCGAGGTGCGCTCCGCCGCGATCGCCGCGGCCGACTTGGATCCACGGCGCCTGGCCGTGGCCGTGCGGCGAGCCAACGGGAGAGCGACGGTGCAGTTGCTCTACACCGAGCCCACTGACGTCCCGCTGGTAGGACCGCTGGTCTCCGACGTGGTGTTCGAGGCCCGGGCCACTATGCGACTCGAGTAACGCCGAGTCGATTCCGGCAGGCGGTACCGTCTTGTCTTGTGTCCGTCACGATCCGGCGCCACGAGAACCCGCCTTGGACCGTCCTCAGGGTCGGCGGCGATCTCGATGTCGTCGGGGCCCCCGACCTGCGACAGGCTGTGGTCGCCGCAGTGGCTTCCGGTTCCCGCCTCCTCGTTCTCGACCTGTCGGAGCTGGACTTCGTCGACTCGTTCGGCATCGGAGCGGTTGTCGGCGTGCTCAAGCGGTTGCGCCAGCGAGGCGGTGACCTGGCCTTGGTGTGCCCCTCGCCCCGCATCCGCAGGGTGTTCGAGATCTGTGACCTGGACAGGATCCTGGCGCTGCATGATTCGATCGACGGCGTCGCAGAGGCCGAGCGGCTAGGCAGCGGGTCCGCCTGGAGGCGGCCATGAACGACAGCATCGAGATCGAGATCCCGGCCCGGGCCGATTATGTGTCTCTGGTGCGACTCGTCGTGGCCGCGGCGGCCGAACTGGCGCCGAGCCTTGAGCCGTCGCGCATCGACGACCTTCGGGTCGTGGTGTCGGAGGCCACCACCAACGCCATACAGGCCCACCTTCGCTCCGGCTGCCCCCGTCCCGTCAAGGTGTGCTGTCGTTGCTCCGATGGGAGGGTGTCGGTGACGGTGCGCGACGAGGGTCCCGGTTTCGACGTGAAAGCGCTGCCTGAGATGCCGCCCCCCGAGTCCCCCGCCCGGCTCGGCCGGGAGTCGGGGATGGGCATTTCCATCATCCGGACACTCGCCGACGAGTGCTTCTTCCGGTCGGGTCCACACGGCACCGAGGTGTCCCTTATCCTCAACGCGGCCTGAAACTGCATTAGACAGCCGGAGTCCCACCTACCTCCCACGATGGCGACACACCCGACAGACCCCTCGGACACCTCTGAACTGTCCCCACTGACGTGGATCGGCAGCGATCGGCGGCTGGCCCGCAGGATCGGCCGCCCAATGCTGCACTTCCTTCGCGTCGAGGCTGCCGGCGGCGTGGTGATGCTGGTGGCCGCAGTGGTGGCCCTCGTTTGGGCCAACTCGCCGTGGCGCGACTCCTACTACGAGTTGCTGCACAGCCACGTCCGCCTGGAACTGGGCAGCGTGCTGGCGCTGGACGAGCCGCTTGAGGCCTGGATCAACGATGCCCTGATGGTGATCTTCTTCTTCGTGGTCGGCCTGGAGATCAAGCGGGAGTTGGTCGTGGGCGAACTGCGCCGTCCGGCTGCCGTGGCGCTGCCGGCCGTGGCTGCTCTGGGTGGAATGGTGGTGCCGGCCGCGATCTACGCCGCCTTCAATGCCGGTGGCGAGGGCTCAGCCGGTTGGGGGATTCCAATGGCCACCGACATCGCCTTCGCCGTGGGCGTGTTGTCGCTGGTGGGGAACCGGGTTCCCAACTCGCTCAAGATCTACCTGCTGACTCTGGCCATCGTGGACGACATCGGGGCCATTGTCGTGATCGCGATCTTCTACACCGACGACCTCTCACTGGGGTGGCTTCTGGCCGCGGTCGGAATCGTGCTGCTGCTGGTGCTCATGAGGCTGGCCCGTATCTGGTACACACCCGCCTACCTGCTGGTGGGGGTGGTGCTGTGGCTGGCGGTGTTCGAGTCGGGCGTCCACGCCACAATCGCCGGGGTTGTGCTCGGCATCCTCGCGCCGGCCCGCCCGCTGCTGAGCGGAAGCACGCTCGACGACAGGGTCTCCAGATGGTTCTCGGGCGACGAGGTGAGCCCGCCAGTGGCGCGACGGGCCTCCTTCGAGGTACGCGAGCGGGTCAGCGTGGCCGATCGGCTCGACAACCTGTTGCACCCTTGGACGAGCTTTCTCGTCGTTCCCGTCTTCGCGCTGGCCAATGCCGGGGTCGCGCTGTCCGCGGACGCTCTGGGAGACGCGCTGCGGTCGCCTGTCACCATCGGCATCGTGCTCGGCCTCGTGGTCGGCAAGCTCGTGGGAATCTCGTCGTTCAGCTGGTTGGCCGTGCGCCTCGGGCTCTGCAGCCTGCCGAGAGGCGCCTCATGGACCAAGGTGATCGGCGTGGCCGGTGTGGCCGGCATCGGCTTCACCGTGTCGCTGTTCATCACCAACCTGGCCTTCACCGCTGCCGACCTCACCGACCAGGCGAAGGTCGGGATCCTGGCTGCGTCAGCGGTAGCGGCTCTCATCGGTGCCGCTATCCTCCGCAGTTCTCGATCAGCGGGCGAGCCGGCGCCGGGAGCCTGAGCACCCGGCGAGCGCCGGGAGCTTCCCGACCCAGCTTCGACCTGTTCAAGACCTTGCTTATGCTGTCCGAGTCCCCATCAGTTGACGGGCACCCGCCCGTCGGATCGGTGCGATGTCCATGGCCAACGCCCTAGTAATCGTCGAGTCACCCGCCAAGGCGAAGACGATCTCCGGCTATCTGGGGGACGGCTACGTCGTGGAGTCGTCCATCGGCCACATCCGCGATCTGCCCAGCCGCGCGGCCGAGGTTCCCAAGGCCTACAAGTCGGAGCCGTGGGCCCGCCTGGGGATCGACGTCGACAACGAGTTCAAGCCGCTGTACGTCGTCAACCGCGACAAGCGCCAGCAGGTTCGCAAGCTCAAGGACCTCCTGGCCGACGCGGATGAGCTCTATCTGGCCACCGACGAGGACCGGGAGGGCGAGGCCATCGCCTGGCACCTGATGGAGGTTCTCAATCCTCGGGTCCCGGTGAAGCGCATGGTCTTCCACGAGATCACCAGGGTCGCGATCGCCGCGGCGGTCGCCTCCCCCCGCGAGCTGGACCGCCGCCTGGTGGACGCCCAGGAGGCCCGACGGATGCTCGACCGGCTCTACGGCTACGAGGTGTCGCCCGTGCTGTGGAAGAAGGTCATGCCGCAGCTGTCGGCAGGGCGGGTGCAGAGCGTCGCGGTGCGCATCGTGGTGGAGCGCGAGCGGGAGCGGATGGACTTCGTGAGTGCGAGCTTCTGGAGTCTCAACGGCACGTTCGCGGAAGCGGATCCCGCCGGCGGCCATGGCCGCGGGCTCGAGTTCACCGCCGATCTCGTCCAGCTGGACGGGTCACGCGTGGCCGCGGCACGCGACTTCGGTCCGGACGGCCGGCCGGTCCGAGGTGATGTGACCGTGCTCGACGAGGGGGCGGCCACGTCGCTCGTCTCGGACCTGGAGAAAGCGTCCTTCACCGTCCGGGCCCGCACTTCCAAGCCGTACCGGCGCCGGCCGGCCGCACCCTTCATCACCTCGACCCTTCAGCAGGAGGCGGCCCGCAAGCTTCACATGACGTCCGCGGTGGCCATGCGCACGGCCCAGTCGTTGTACGAGAAGGGCTACATCACATACATGCGCACCGACAGCACGTCGCTGTCTTCGGGCGCGGTGGCCGCGGCCCGCGCCGAGATAGCCAAGCGCTACGGCCCGGACCTGCTGCCACCCGAGCCGAGGGCGTACGCCAGCAAGGTGAAGAACGCCCAGGAGGCCCACGAGGCCATCCGACCGGCTGGGGACACCTTCACGGATCCCAGGACGGTGGCCAACCAGCTGCCCCGGCCAGAGGCCCGGCTCTATGAGCTGGTGTGGAAGCGGACGCTGGCCAGCCAGATGACGGACTGCACCGGCGAGACGGTGCAGCTACGCGTCGGTGCCCGCAGCACCTCGGGCCGCGACGCCGAGTTCGCGGCCAGCGGCACGGTGATCAACCACCTGGGGTTCCGCGAGGTGTACACCGAGGGGACCGACGCTCCGGACGCGAGCGAGGCCGAGGACGAGTTCCGCCTGCCTGGATTGAACGAGGGCGACGGTGCGCGCTGCCGTGCCCTGGAAGCGCACGGGCGCGACACGCAGCCCCCCGCCCGCTACACCGAGGCGTCGTTGGTCCGGCGCCTGGAACAGCTCGGCGTGGGCCGGCCCTCCACGTACTCCTCGATCATGGGAACCATCACCGACCGGGGATATGTGTGGAAGAAGGGCTCGGCGCTGGTGCCGTCGTTCACCGCGTTCTCGGTTGTCAACCTGCTGGAGCGCCATTTCCCGAAGCTCGTCGACTACGCCTTCACCGCCGAGATGGAGGACGACCTCGACCGGATCGCGGCCGGCGCCGAGGAGCAGGTCCCGTGGCTGCGGCGCTTCTACTTCGGCGGCGATGACGATCCAGGACTCAAAGAGAAGGTGTCGAGCCGCCTCGGCGACATCGATGCCCGCCTGGTCAACTCGATCCCGCTGGGCACCGATGACGAGGGCGTCGAGCTGGAGGTCCGCGTCGGGCGCTACGGGCCCACCGTGCGGCGGGGAGAGGACTCGGCTTCCGTCCCCGACGGCACCGCCCCCGACGAGCTCACCCACCAGTGGGTGCTTGAGCTTCTGGCCACCAGCCGCGACGAGCGGGAACTCGGCACCGATCCGGCCACCGGGCTGACCGTGGTGGCCAGGTCGGGCCGGTACGGGCCCTACGTGCAGCTCGGACGGGCCGAGGAGGTCCCCGACAAGCCGAAGTTCGCGTCGCTGTTCAAGACCATGGCGCTGGAGACGGTCACCCTGGAGCAGGCTGTGCAGTTGCTGTCGCTGCCCCGCTCCGTCGGTGCCGACCCCGCCGACGGGGTGGAGATCACGGTACAGAACGGCCGCTACGGGCCGTTTGTGCGCAAGGGCTCCGACAGCCGCAGCCTGGCCACGGAGGAACAGCTGTTCACCGTCACCCTCGAGGAGTGCCTCCAACTGCTGGCCCAGCCGAGGAGTCGGGGTCGCGCGGCTGCGGCCGCGCCGCTGCGAGAACTGGGGGAGGACCCCGACACGGGCCGGGCCGTTGTGGTGAAGGACGGCCGCTACGGCCACTACGTCACCGACGGTGAGACCAACGCATCGCTGCGCTCGGGCGACACTGTCGAGGGTGTCACTCTGGGGCGCGCCTGCGAGCTGCTGGCGGAGAGGCGGGCGAAGGGACCGGCCAAGAAGCGCCCCGCTCGCCGGAAATCGACCCGCAAGCGCAGCTGATCCATCCCAGGGCCCGAGC
>JAGWAO010000029.1:17784-42803 GCA_021296315.1 Acidimicrobiia bacterium
GTCCGAGCGGCCCGTGAGCGCAGCGAACAAGAGCGGAATGCGCGGGTCCGAGCGGCCCGTGAGCGCAGCGAACAAGAGCAGGAGCGCGGTAGCCGGGTGGCGCGGTCGCAAGCCGCCGGCAGACCGCCCGCCTAGTCTCGTTTGTCGTGGATGACGCTGCGCCCCACTCTTCGGCCGGCACCCGGCTCGATGAGGCCTTCGAGGCAGTTCGACCGTCGGGGCGCCTGGAGCGGGTCTTCGGCACGCGAAGCTTCTTCAGGCTCTGGATCGCCCAAGTGGTTTCGGCCACCGGCGATTGGCTGGGTCTGGTGGCCACGATCTCGCTGGCAGCCCGACTGAGCGAGGGCTCCAAAGGCGCGGCCATCGCCCTGGTGCTCGCCAGCCGGGTTGCTCCTGGGTTCTTCCTCGGCACTGCGGCGGGGGTGATCGTCGACCGCTTCAATCGCAAACGGGTGATGATCGGCTGCGATGTCGGCCGGGCGCTGGTGCTGGTGGCGCTGCCGTTCGTCGACACCCTGATCGGGCTGGTGCTGGCCAGCTTCCTGCTCGAGCTGTTGACCCTGATGTGGCAGCCCGCCAAGGAGGCGACGGTCCCCAACCTCGTGCCCCGAGCCAAGCTCACTGCGGCGAATTCGCTCAACGTGACCGCGGCCTACGGCATGTTCCCAGTGGCTGCCGGGGCGGCCGCGCTGCTGGCCAAGGCGGCGGAGGCGATGCCGGACGAGGGATGGGTGACGACCCTGCGGCTCAACGAGGAGGGTCTGGCCTTCTACGTGGACGCCCTGACGTTCCTCGTGACCGCCTTGATCATCTGGCGTATCGCCATCCCGATCCGACCCCGGCACGAGCGGATGGCGGCCGAGCGCGGGAGTCTGGATCTCGGGGGTGCCATCCGGGAACTGCGGGAAGGTTGGCGACTGGTGGCGGCCAATCCGATCGTGCGTTCCGTGAATGTGGGACTGGCTACCGCGGTGATGGGTGCGGGGATCGTCTTCTCGCTCGGAGCCCTGTTCGTGGACGAGGTCATCGTGGGCCGCGAGGCCGACTTCAACCTGGTGCTGTTCTCGCTCGGGGTGGGCATGGCGGCCGGCGTCGGATCGGCGTCGATGGTGCAGAACCGTCTCAACCGTTCGCGTGGATTCGTTGTAGCACTGATGAGCGCCGGAGGGGTGCTGTTCGCCGCGGCGTCGGTGGACCGCCTGTCACTGATGGTCCCGCTGGTGGTGATGCTCGGCATGATGGCCGGCCCGTCCTACGTGCTCGGCTTCACGCTGCTGCACGAGAATGTCGCCAACGAGATCCGCGGCCGTGTCTTCTCGGCTCTGCTGGTGCTGGTGCGGCTCTGCCTGCTGGTGGCTCTAGCGGCTGCACCCGCCTTGTCGGAGGTGTTCGGCCGCCTCTCAGATCGATGGTTCGATGGCGACATCACCGTGATGGGTTGGGAGGTGCTCCTTCCCGGGGTGCGTCTCACGATGTGGCTCGCCGCGGTGATCATCATTGTGGCCGGCGTTCTGGCCACTTGGAGCCTGCGGTCCGGCGCTCGCCAGCAGAGTGGAATGGTGTCCGAGAGCTTGGAGTCGACGCAATGATCGGGCGGCTCATCGCGGTCGAGGGGGTGGACGCGTCGGGCAAGTCCACCCAGGCCCGGCTACTGGCCGAGTCGCTGGGGGCGGAGTTCACGTTCCAGTTCGGGGCTACGGATGTGGGCGAGGTGATCAGGGAGGTTCTGCTCGACCCGGCGAATGATTCTCTGAACGACCGCACCGAGGCCTTGCTGATCATCGCGGACAAGGCCCAGCATGTGGCCGAGATCGTCGGGCCCGCCCTGCGAGACGGCCGGGACGTGGTCACCGACCGTTTCACCGCGTCGACGCTGGCCTACCAGGGCTACGGGCGCGGCCTCGACCCGGTGGAGCTGCAGACGATGATGCGCTTCGCCACCTCAGGGATCGAACCCGACCTGAACCTGCTGCTGGACATTCCCGCCGACGTGGCGTCGGGGCGGTTGGGGTCGTCGGTGGACCGCTTCGAGGGCGCGGGTCGCGACTTCCTCGATCGGGTCCGGGACGGCTACCTGGCCATGGCCGAAGCCGACCCGGCTCGCTGGGCGGTGATCGATGCCGACGGCCCGGTGGACGAAGTGTCCGCCCGGGTACTGGCCGCGGTGCGAGACCGCCTCGGATGACTCTTCTGGATGCCGCCGCGGAGACGGCTCCCACCGACCCGTGGTCGGCGGTTGTGGGGCAGCCCCGGGCGGTGGCCGCTTTGGTCTCGGCGGTGGCGTCGCCGGTGCATGCCTACCTGCTGGTGGGCCCGCGGGGCTCCGGCAAGCGGGCCGCGGCCGCCGCGTTCGCCGGCGAGTTGATCGTGGCCGCCGACGGGCGGGCAGGTTC
Source organism: Acidimicrobiia bacterium (assembly GCA_021296315.1). Taxonomy (GTDB): domain Bacteria; phylum Actinomycetota; class Acidimicrobiia; order Acidimicrobiales; family Aldehydirespiratoraceae; genus Aldehydirespirator. Next base: position 20,178 of record JAGWAO010000029.1, read on the forward strand.
AGATCCTGGCCGGGCCCGGCGGCATCGCCGGCTAGCAGGGCGCGAGGAGCACCCCGACGTCTTCGTGCTCAGCCCGGCGGGCAACAGCTTGCGCCTTCAGGAGGAGGTGGCTCAGCTCATCGTCGAGGCGAGCCGCACGCCGGTGGAGGGCAGCCGCAAGGTGCTCGTCGTCGACCGGTTCCACACTGCGACGCCCGCGGCGGCGGCGGCCCTGCTCAAGCCGGTCGAGGAGCCGGCCGCGTCGGTGGTGTGGGTGCTGCTGGCCGAGCAGGTGCTGCCCGAGCACGTCACGATCGCGTCGCGTTGCACACGGATGGACTTCGGTCACGTGTCCGACGACGAGATCGCGTCGGTGCTCGTGTCGGAGGGTCTGGTCGAGGCCGACCGGGCTGCGGCGGTGGCGGCTGCGGCTGCGGGCAACCTCCACAGAGCCCGGATCCTGGTCGCCGACGAGCGGGTGGCGGTCCGCCGCGAGGCGTGGTGGAGCGTGCCGGACCGACTCGACGGAACCGGGGCTGCCGTCGCGCTGCTGGTAGCCGAGTTGCGGGCCATGATCGACGAGGCCGGTGGAGCCCTCACTGAGCGTCATCGGGCTGAGACCGTTGCTCTGGAGGAGCGCGAGGAGCAGTTCGGCGTCCGCGGTTCGGGCCGCGCCACCATCGAGGCCCGGCACAAGCGCGAGCACCGCCATTTCCGCACCGACGAGATCCGCTTCGGCCTGGCCACCCTCACCTCCCGGTACCGCGACCGGATCACCTCGTCGCCGGGCGATGACCCGGCTGCGATCCGGCGGACCGCGGCAGCCATGCGGGCCATCGACCGCCTGCGAGCGACGGCCGAGAGCCTGATCCGCTCCCCGAACGAGGCGCTGGCCCTCCAGGCGCTGCTGCTGGACCTCCCGCGCCCGGCCTAGGGGCAAGCGGCTCGGCCTCTGGGCGGTATCCTGAGCGGGCGCCGGGCGGCACCGTCCGCTGGCGCGTCGGCCCGAATAGCTCAGTCGGTAGAGCGACGCTCTCGTAAAGCGTAGGTCAGGGGTTCAAGTCCCCTTTCGGGCTCCCTCACCCCTGCACTCGAAGAGGCGGCTAGTGGCCGACCAGGCAACCTTCGCGGACGATGCCCTGCCGCTGATGCAGCCGCTGTACTCGGCGGCGCTGCGGCTGACCCGCAATACGGCCGACGCCGAGGACCTGGTCTCGGAGACCTACCTGCGGGCCTACCGGTCCTATGGCACCTTCACCACCGGCACCAATCTCAAGGCATGGATGTACCGCATCCTCACCAACGCCTACATCAGCGAGTACCGGCGGCGCCAGCGCCGGCCTGCCGAGACCGAGCTGGGGGACTTGGACCACCTCTATCTCTACCGCCGCCTCGGCGGTGACGCCGCTGCCCGGCTCGGCCGCAGCGTGGAGGACGAGCTTGCCGGGCTGTTCACCGAACACGAGGTGAAGCAGGCGGTCGAGGATCTACCCGACTACTACCGCCTGCCCGTGCTGCTGGCCGACGTGGAGGGATTCTCCTACTCCGAGATCGCCGAGATCCTCGACATCCCCATCGGCACGGTGATGAGCCGCCTCCACCGGGGAAGAAAACAGCTCCACAAGCGGTTGTACGACTTCGCCGCCCGCAACCGGCTTCTCGCCGAGGAGCCGGGAGAAGATCCGGACGACGGGAGCTGAGCCGTGGCTCACAACTGCGACGACATCTGCCGAGATCTTCACGTCTACCTGGACGGCGAGACGACGGTGGCGACCCGGTCCGTGATCGCCGTGCACCTGGAGGACTGCCCCTCCTGCGCCGACGCATTCCACTTCGAGGCCCAGGTCCGCCTAGTGGTGGCTCGCTGCTGCTGCGAGGAGCCGGTGCCGGAATCGCTGAGAGTGCGCGTCCTTCGAGCCATCTACACTGCGGACCCATGACCTTCGTCGGACTCTTGATCTCGACGTACCCATGATCGTCGCTGGCGTCGTATGGCACTTCTGGATCGCCGTCCCGCTCGCCGTTGCCGGCATCGTCTCGATCGTGGCGACCATCGCCGGCTACCTCCAGAAGGTCACCTATAAGCGGTACCCGAGGGACTGAGCCTTACCCGCATGGGCGCCGACGCTGAGGGTTCCGGCGATCCCGAGAGTCTTGCCGGTTCCGACAATCCTGCTGATTCCGGCGATCTTGCCGACCCCATCGACTGGGATCTGGCCCGCCGGGTGGCGGTGCGCACCGCGCGGCGCGAGCCCTATGCCGCACCGCGCTGGCGTGGCGGTCTGGATGAGGACTTCGCCGACTGCACGCAGCGCGCTGAGGAGCTCGTGGCCACCTGCACCGGTCTGCGGTCGCTGTCGGGCCCGGCCCGGGGCAGGGTCACCGATCGAGTCGGATGGATTGATGCCAATCTGGCCTCGTTCCAGCGGTTGCTAGGTCCCCTCGCGGCCAAGCTCGGCACGGACTCCGACGGGATGCTGGCCCCGATCACCCGGCGGGCGGCCGGTGCGGAGCTCGGCGTCATGCTGGGCTGGATGTCCACCCGGGTGCTGGGCCAGTACGACCTGCTCATCATCGAGGACGAGAAGCCCGAGGACCAGGACATCGTCTATTACGTGGCCCCCAACGTGCTGTCGCTGGAGAACAGGTACGCCTTCGATCCGGTGCAGTTCCGCCTCTGGCTCGCGATCCACGAAGTGACCCATCGGGCCCAGTTCACCGGCGTGGACTGGATGCGGCCGCACTTCATCGGCTTGGTCGAGTCGGTGCTCGACTCGGTGGATCCCGACCCGAAGCGGGTCGCCGCGGCCGCCCGCCGGGTGGTGGAGGCTCGCCGCCGGGGAGAGGACCCGCTGGCCGCGGGGGGCTTGATGGCCTTGTTCGCCTCGGAGGCGCAGGTCGAGACCCTGGAGCAGCTGTCCGGACTCATGAGCCTGCTCGAGGGCCACGGCGACGTGATCATGGACCGCGCCGGTGAGGGGCTGGTCCCCTCCGCCCCCCGGTTCGGGCGGGTGATGCGCAGGCGCCGGGAGTCGGTGCGCGGGTTCGCCAAGGTCTTCCAGCGCCTGATCGGCCTCGACGCCAAGATCAAGCAGTACGCCGAGGGCGAGCACTTCATCGAGTCGGTTGAGGCGGTAGGGGGCGCAGCCTTGCTCGACCGTGTGTGGGAGGGGCCCGAGAACGTTCCCGGCATCGCCGAGATTCGCAATCCGCACGATTGGGTGAGTCGCATGAGCCTCACCAAGACCGCAGCCTGAGACGGAAACGTCTCGCGTTGAAACGTCGTGTCTCCCGCCCTTGTTCGCTGCGCTCACGGGCCGCTCGGGCCGGTCTCCCGCTCTTGTTCGCTGCGCTCACGGGCCGCTCGGGCCCGGTGGCCTCGCGCTGCTCGGCCTCTGGCGTGACCGGGACGCCGGCCGGGCCTTCGTCGACCGCCTGCATCGACTCTCTGCTGGCTCGCTGCACCTTCCCCGCGGCCGGCACCACCGTGGCCTGCGGCCTGTCGGGCGGTCCCGACTCTGCCGCCCTGGTCGCCCTGGCGAGCGCAACTGGGCTGGAGGTCACCGCGTGGCATGTGGACCACGGCCTGCGCCCCTCAGCCGGCGCTGACGCGGAGTCGGCCCGGGCCATCGCAGCCCGCTTGGGGGCGGGTTTCGAGTTGCGCAGCGTGCGGGTGGATCCCGGCCCCAACCTGGAGGCGAGGGCGCGCACCGCCCGCTACGGAGCGCTCCCTGACGATGTGCTGGTCGGCCACACCGCCGATGATCGGGCCGAGACCGTGCTGTTCAACATCGGCCGGGGCGGGGGCCTGGCCGGCGCGGCCGCACCGCACGCCGGGGTCGGCCGCCCCTTGCTCGGCCTGCGCCGCTTCGAGACCCACGCCCTGTGCGAGCAGCTCGGCCTTCCCACCGTGCACGACCCCATGAACGACGACCCGTCCTTCGCCCGGGTGGCCATACGAAACGAGGTGATGCCTGCGCTGGCCAAGGCACTGGGCCGCGATCCGGTGCCACTGCTCAATCGCCATGCCGACTTGGCCTCCCAGGCGCTGGAGGTGATAGCGGAACTGGCTGCGGGACTGGACCCCACAAGCGCTGCCGCCCTGGTGGCCGCGCCGAGGGCGGTGGCGGCCGAGGCGCTGAGGAGCTGGATCGCCGGGGTTGTCGGCTGGGCCCCCTCCGCCGCCTCCATCGACCGCGTGCTCGACGTGGCCGCCGGCCGCAGAGTCGCCACCGAGATCACCGGAGGTCATCGAGTGGCCCGCACCGCCGGCCGCCTCCGCATCGAGCCCCATCAAGCGGACCGCAGATCATTCTTGACGTAGTTGTTCCGACATGATCGGGTCAACTACGTCAAGAATGCCGTTGCGGCCGCTATCCGGCCGAGCAGCCAGTAGAGGCACCGGCAGTGCCCGGTAACGTGGGTGGGTGAGCTTGGCGCCGGAGCAGCCCGCGGCGCAGATGCCGACGCCGCCGGGGTCGGTCGGGCGCGCCATCATCAGTGCCGTTGAGCTGCGAGCCCGCGTGGAGGCGATCGGCGCCGAGATCACCGCCGACTACCAGGGGCGACCCCCCTTGCTGGTGGGCGTTCTCAAGGGAGCCTTCGTGTTCATGAGCGACCTTGCCCGGGCCATCGACCTGCCGGTGGAGATCGACTTCATGGCCGTGTCGTCCTACGGGCTCAGCACGGAGTCAAGCGGCGTGGTCCGCATCATCAAGGACCTCGACACCGACGTGCGGGACCGCCATGTCCTGCTGGTGGAGGACATCGTCGATTCTGGCCTCACAACCGACTACCTGGCCGAGCTGCTGCAGGCCCGACGCCCGGCCAGCTTCGCGATATGCGCCCTGCTCGTGCGGGAGGACGCCCGCTCCGAGGGCATCCGCTACGTCGGATTCTCCGTGCCGGCCGACTGGCTCGTGGGCTACGGCCTGGACGTACAGGAGCGCTACCGCGAGCTGCCCTCGGTGCATCTCTTCGATCTGGACGATGCATGAGCAGCAAGTGGTCGGAAGGGATTGAGCCCAGGGGCTTCCGGTGGATCATCACCGACCGCTTCGGCGTGTGTGAGCGCCCGGGCGGCTACGGCGTCGGTCACCGGCGAGTGCGGCGCCTTGAGGAGATCATCTGGTTGCGCCGCAACGAGATCGGTCTGATCGTGAGCATCACGTCGATTCCCTACAACCTTCACGACTACGACGAGCATGGGCTGGCCTACGCCCATCTGCCCTTCTCCGATCCCAGCGACGGTTTGGAGCGCCTCAAGCGGATCCTCAACACCATCCGGGAGCACTCCGCCAGCGACCGGGTAGTGCTCCACCACGACTCGATAGGGGACCGGGTGTCGGGTGTGGTGGCCGGCTACCTGCTTTGGTCCGGGTTGGTCGACAGCGGCCCCGAGGCCATCACAATCGCCGAGCGGCTCCTCGAACGCGAGCTCGGGCCCCTGGCTCGCGAGATCGTGTCCATGGCTCGACAGCTCAACCCCGGGCCATGACCGCATCCGGTGCGAAGCCGATCCGCAGAGCCTTCGTTGCGCTGGGGTCCAACCTGGGCGACCGCTTGGCCTACCTGCGGGGCGCGGTGGACGGCTTCGACGATGTCGATGCGGTCTCCGACGTCTACGAGACCAAGCCGGTGGGCGGTCCCGAGCAGGGCCCGTACCTGAACATGGTGGTGAGGCTTCGGACCGCGGCCGGCGCCCGGGACTTGCTGGCGCAGTGCCGGGCTTCAGAACTGGAGGCAGGCCGGGTACGGGTGGTGCGCTGGGGGCCCCGCACCCTCGACGCAGACCTGCTGTGGATCGATGGCGAGCGGGTGGATGCCCCCGACCTTGTAGTACCGCATCCCCGTATGTACGAGCGGCACTTCGTGCTGGTGCCTCTGGCCGACGTGGGTGCCGATCTGCTGCCCGACGGCTACGAGCCCTGGGCCGTCGACGGCATAGTCGGTCTCGGACCTCTGGATCTCTAGACGTGCGGTCGGTCCGCATCATCGGCAACGGGCGGGCCGGCGGCGCCATGGCCGTCGCCCTGTCCGAGGTGGGCTGGCACGTGCACCCCGTCCTGGGCCGGTCAGCACCCGCCACTCACATCGCCGGCGCCACCGCCGACGCCGACCTGGTGCTGATCGCCACGCCTGACGCCGCGGTGCCGGACGTGGCCGCCGCGATCGAGCCCTCCGTGACCGCAGTGGTGGCCCATCTGGCCGGGTCGCTCGGGCTCGATGCGGTCGCCGTGCACCCCCGGCCGGCGGCCCTCCATCCATTGGTGGCCCTGCCTGACCCAGCCGTCGGCGCCCGGCGCCTGCTGGGGGGTGGGTGGTTCGCGGTGGCGGGTGATCCGCTCGTACGGCAGGCGGTGGCCGATCTCGGTGGTCGGGCCTTCGATGTGGCCGACGCCGACCGGGCTGCCTATCACGCCGCCGCCGTGGTCGCGTCCAACCATCTGGTGGCACTGCTCGGACAGGCCCGGCGCATCGCGTCGGGCGCTGGGGTGCCCTTCGCGGCGTTCATGGACCTGGTTCGGGCCACCGTCGACAATGTCGACGAGCTCGGCCCGGCCGCGGCCCTGACCGGACCTGCAGCCCGGGGTGACACCGAGACGATCCGGCGGCACCTCGAAGCCATCGACCGAGCCGAGCGACCCGCCTACGAGGCAATGTCGCAGCAGGCCCGCCGCCTCGCTGGCCTGGAACGGTCGGCATGAGCAGGGGCTGCCCCGTCCCCGAGCGAGAGGACACGATCAGCGGTCTTCGAGTGCGGCTGTTCGAGGCCCGAGCGGCCGGTCGCACCGTCGGGTTCGTGCCCACCATGGGGTTCCTGCACGCCGGTCACTGCTCGCTGATCGAGCGGGCCCGGGCCGGGAACGACGTGGTGGTGGTCTCCATCTTCGTGAACCCATTGCAGTTCAATCCGGGCGAGGACTTCGACGACTATCCCCGGGACCTGGAACGCGATCTCCGGATGTGCGCCGACGCCGGCGCCGACATCGCGTTCGTTCCCGACCGGCGCGAGATGTACCCCGAGCCGGTAGCGACCACCGTGCACCTGGGGACCCTTGCGGACGTGCTGTGCGGCGCCTCTCGCGCCGGCCACTTCGACGGGGTCGCCACCGTCGTGGCCAAGCTGTTCTCGATCGTGGGCGAGTGCTCGGCCTATTTCGGGGAGAAGGACTTCCAGCAGCTCACGATCGTGAGACGGATGGCCGCGGACCTGTCGTTGCCGGTGCGGGTGGTGGGCTGCCCCACCGTGCGCGAGCCCGACGGGCTGGCCCTCTCCAGCCGCAACGCATACCTGAGCGAGGTCGAGCGCAGCCAGGCGCCGGTGCTGCGGCGCGCCCTGGAGTCCGGAGCGACCCTGGTACAGGCGGGCGAGACCAGCCCCGCAGCGGTGGAAGCCGAGATGGCCGCAGTCATCGCTACCGCACCGCTGGCGCAGATCGACTACGCCGCAGCGGTCCCGGTGTCCACCCTGGTCGCAGACGGGCCATTGCGCGGTGAGGTGCGGCTGCTGGTGGCCGTCCGTTTCGGCACGGCCCGCCTCATCGACAACATCGGCTGCCGCGCCGGCTGACCAGCGAAGGCTGCCATCGCGCCGATCCGCCGTATCCGCGTTGGCTGCGGTTGTGCTTGCGGGCGTGGCCCACACGGCGTCCCGTGCCCGGCGGGCCTTCATTCGCGGGTCGTGCCGATCCGCCGTATCCTGCGGCGGTGCTGCTTGCTATCGACGTCGGCAACACGCAGACCGTCGTCGGCGTCTACGACCCCGGCGCGGTCCACGGCTCGGGCGCGGCGGACGGGCTGGTCGACCACTGGAGGCTCTCCACCGATCCGCTCCGCACCGCCGACGAGCTCGGCGTCGTGATCAGGTCGCTGCTCAATGTGATCGACCTCGACTTCGAGGCCGACATCACCGGAGTGTCAATCTGCTCGGGCGTGCCCCGCCTGCTCGCAGGGCTGCGGGAGATGGTGCGCCGCCAGCTCGGCTTTGTGCCGGTGGTAGTCGGGCCGGGCACCAAGTCCGGCATGCCGATCCACTACGACAACCCCAAGGAGGTCGGCGCGGACCGCATCGCCAACGCGGTGGCCGCCTACGACCTCTACGGCGGACCCACTGTGGTGGTCGACTTCGGCACCGGCAACAACTTCGACGTCATATCGGCCGACGGCGCCTTCCTGGGCGGTGCCATCGCGCCCGGCATCGAGATCAGCCTGGACGCGCTGATCGGCCGGGCCGCCGCTCTCGGCGCGGTCGAGCTGGTCGAGCCCCGCTGCGTGATCGGCAAGACCACGGTCGAGTCGATCCAGTCCGGCGCCCTGTACGGGTTCACTGCCATGGTCGACGGAATGAACGCCCGCTTCCTGGCCGAACTGGATGAGGCGAACGTCGTCGCCACCGGGGGACTGGCCCATGTGATCGCCCCCATCTCACAGACGATCGAGCACGTCGAGCCGTTCCTGACGCTGCACGGCCTCCGTATCGTCTACGAGCGCAACCAGGACCGATGAGCGACGATCTCCGGCGAATGGCGTGCGACTTTGCCACCGACGAGGCGGACAACTCGCTGAGGTTCGCCCGAACCGAGGCGGCACCCCGATGAGCGACGGCGACGTTCCGTACCGCTTCGAGCGGAGCCATGTGGTGGGCGACATCATCGAGGCGTTCGGGAGCCTCGAAGCCGGTGTCGAGACCGACGCAGTGGTGTCGGTGGCCGGACGGCTCATGCTGCGCCGCGACCAGGGCCGTCTCGCCTTCGGGACCCTGCAGGACGCCACCGGCCGCATCCAGCTGTTCGCGACCGCAACCGCCACTCCAACCTTCGAGCAGTTCACCGCCCTGTCGATCGGGGACTGGGTCGGCGTGAGGGGCCTGGTCATGGCCACCCGCCGGGGCGAGTTGTCGGTGCGCGTCGACGATTGGGTGGTACTGGCCCGGGCCCGGCGGCAGTTCCCCGACAAGTGGCACGGCCTCACCGACCCCGACACCCGCTACCGCCAGCGCTACGTGGACCTGTGGGTGAGCGACGACGCCCGGGCCGCGTTCGCCCGCCGCTCCGAGATCGTGGCCTCGATGAGGCGTCGCCTCACCGAGCAGGGCTTCGTAGAGGTCGAGACCCCGATGCTGCACCCGATCCCGGGCGGAGCCGCGGCCCGTCCCTTCGTAACCCACCACGAGGCTCTGCGCGCCGATCTGTATCTGCGGGTTGCCCCGGAGCTGTACCTCAAGCGGCTGGTGGTGGGGGGCATGGAGCGGGTGTACGAGATCGGCAGGGTGTTCCGCAACGAGGGGATCTCCACCCGCCACAACCCCGAGTTCACCATGCTGGAGCTGTACTGGGCCTACGCCGACCACACCGACATCATGGAGTTGACCGAGAACCTGGTGGCCGGCGTGGCCGTCGACGTGTGCGGCTCGACGACGGTGGTCTACGACGGCCGCGAGGTGGACCTGGCTCCGCCCTGGCGCCGGGCGACAATGGACGAGGTGATCGCCGAGCACACCGGCGCGGAGGTGAGCCTCGACACACCGCGGTCGGAGCTGGCTGCCCGATGCGGCAGTCTCGGAATCGCCACCGAGGATGGCTGGGGTTCGGGCAAGCTGCTGCTTGAGATCTACGAGAAGGCGGCCGAGCCGAATCTGTGGGGCCCGGTGTTCGTCGTCGACTACCCGGCCGAGGTGTCGCCGCTGTCACGGCGGCACCGGACCCGCCCCGGCTACGCCGAGCGCTTCGAGGGGATCGTGGCCGGCCGCGAGCTGTGCAACGCGTTCACCGAACTGGTGGACCCCGCCGAGCAGCGGTCGCGCTTCGAGGCCCAGGCCGAGCTGCGGGCCGCGGGCGACGACGAGGCGATGCTGGTCGACGAGGACTATCTGCGGTCTCTGGAGTACGGGCTGCCCCCCACGGGCGGCCTCGGCATCGGTGTGGACCGCCTGGTGATGCTGCTCACCGACACCCAGGCAATCCGCGACGCGGTCCTGTTCCCCACCCTCCGCCCCGACCCCAACGCCTGATCGGATCCCCCTGCTAGCCGGTGGTCAGGGCAGGGGTCTCGATGAGGCGGTCGGCGGCCAGGCGCAGCACTGCGGTGGCGGGAGTGTCAGGCAGGGAGGTGAGCGCGGCCTGGGCCTTGTTGGCCCACATGCGGGCGGTGTCGCGGGCCTCGTCCACCCCGCTGGTGGATCGCACGAGTTCGGCGGCCCTGTCGCGGGCCGCGGCATCGATGGGCCGACCGAGGATCGAGCGCAACTCGTCACCGACCACCGGGTCGGCCAGCGCCCGGATGGCCGGCAGCGTGTAGGTGCCCTCGGCCAGGTCGTTGCCGGTCGGCTTGCCCAACTGCGACTCGGTGGCCACCAGGTCCAGGATGTCGTCGACGACCTGGAAGGCCATGCCGTAGGCGAAGCCGAATTCCCCCAGCGCCTCCACCGCGGTCCGCGGCACGTCACCCACTGCGGCCCCGATCCGGCACGAGATGGACAGCAGTGCCGCGGTCTTTCCCGACACGGCCCGCTCGTAGCGCTGCTCGCTGCGTCCGGTGTCGTAGGCGTTCTCGAGCTCGATGATCTGGCCCTCGCAGAGCTGGGTGATCGCCTCGGCCAGCAGCCTCGCGACCTCGGCCCCGAGCGAGGCCGCCATGGCCGAGGCCCGTCCCAGCAAGTAGTCGCCGGCCAGGATGGCTCGCAGGTTGCCCCACTGGGCATTGACACTGGCCACCGAGCGCCGGGTGGTGGCGTCGTCCATCACGTCGTCGTGATAGAGCGAGCCGATGTGGACCAATTCGACGGAGGCCCCGCCGCGCACCGCGGCATCAGACGATCTCGTCGGCGCGGCTTCGAACACCAGCGAAGAGGCGAGGCAGAAACCGGGCCGGACCAGCTTCCCGCCAACGGCGATCAGGTGCCGGGCCAGTTCGGTGACGAACTCGTCGGGGGCTGCTGCGGCCGCCAGCAACTCCTCCTCTACGCGCCGGAGGTCGTCCTCCAGGCACGGCAGCAGGGCGAAAGGGGAGGAGTCGACCACGCCGCGAGGGTAATGGGCGACCGGTGGAGCGTGCCGCACCGCGCCGTGTCGCGGCCCGGCTGCGGCCTCTCGGAGCCTCGCCCACCGCAGTCCCGCCGTGGCCCATGTCACAGCCTGGGGCGCACGCTGCGACGCAACTCATGTCACGGGGCCGGGTTACACTGACCGAGAGAAGGCAGCCCATCTGGCCAGGAGGTGTATGCGATGTTTGAGCGGTTCACCGACAGGGCACGTCGCGTCGTGGTTCTGGCCCAGGAAGAGGCGCGCCTCCTCAACCACAACTACATCGGCACCGAGCACATCCTTCTCGGCCTCATCCACGAGGAAGGCGCTGGAATCCCTCGGCATAAGCCTCGAGTCGGTGCGGGGCCAAGTGGAGGAGATCATCGGCCAGGGCGGCAGTTCTCCGAGCGGCCACATCCCCTTCACGCCGAGGGCCAAGAAGGTCCTCGAACTGAGCCTGCGCGAGGCGCTGCAGCTCGGCCACAACTACATCGGCACCGAGCACATCCTTCTCGGCCTGATCCGCGAGGGCGAGGGCGTCGCCGCGCAGGTCTTGGTCAAGCTGGGCGCGGACCTGGCGCGGGTGCGCGAGCAGGTCATCCAGCTGCTGTCGGCCTACGGCGGGGTCTCGGGCTCGGCCCCGGGCGAGAAGCCCGGTGCCACCACCGGCGGGGGCAGCGGCGAGTCGTCCTCGGGCTCGCACGTGCTCGACCAGTTCGGCCGGAACCTCACCCAGCTCGCTCGCGAGAAGGCCCTCGACCCGGTGATCGGCCGGGGCCGGGAGTCTGAGCGGGTCATGCAGATCCTGTCGAGGCGCACCAAGAACAACCCCGTGCTTGTGGGCGAGCCGGGCGTGGGCAAGACCGCCATCGTGGAGGGTCTGGCCCAGTCCATCGCCTCCGACGATGTGCCCGAGACCTTGCGCGACCGCCAGCTCTACACCCTGGACCTGGGTGCGCTGGTGGCGGGCAGCCGCTACCGGGGCGACTTCGAGGAGCGGCTCAAGAAGGTCCTCAAGGAGATCCAGAGCCGGGGCGACATCATCCTGTTCATCGACGAGATCCACACCCTCGTCGGTGCGGGCGCGGCCGAGGGCGCCATCGACGCGGCGTCGATCCTCAAGCCCATGCTGGCTCGGGGCGAGCTCCAGACGATCGGCGCCACCACCCTCGATGAGTACCGCAAGCACCTGGAGAAGGACGCTGCGCTGGAGCGCCGCTTCCAGAAGGTGGTGGTGGACGAGCCGACCGTGGCCCACACCATCGAGATCCTCAAGGGCCTGCGCGACCGCTACGAGTCGCATCACCGGGTCACGATCACCGACCAGGCGCTGGTGGCCGCGGCCAACCTCGCCGACCGCTACATCTCCGACCGGCATCTGCCCGACAAGGCCATCGACTTGATCGACGAGGCCGGGTCGCGCCTGCGCATGAAGCGCATGTCAACCCCGCCGCAGTTCAAGGAGCTCGAGGCCGAACTGGCTGAGGTGATATCCCGCAAGAAGGACGCGGTGGACGCTCAGCGCTTCGAGGACGCCGGCGAACTGCGCGACAAGGAGAAGGCTCTCCTGGCCCGCCGCGAGACCCTCGAAGGCGAAGCCAAGGCGGCCGGCGTCGACCTGTTCGACGAGGTCGACGAGGAGGCCATCGCGGAGGTGCTGTCGCTGTGGACCGGCATACCGGTGTACAAGCTCACCGAGGAGGAGACCAAGAAACTGCTGCGCATGGAGGACGAGATGCACAAGCGGGTGGTGTCCCAGCACGACGCCATCTCCGCCGTCTCGCAGGCCATCCGCCGCACCCGGGCCGGCCTCAAGGACCCCAAGCGGCCGAGCGGCTCGTTCATCTTCCTGGGCCCCTCGGGCGTGGGCAAGACCGAGCTGGCCAAGACCCTGGCCGAGTTCCTGTTCGGCGACGAGGACTCCCTCATCGCCTTGGACATGTCCGAGTACATGCAGAAGCACACGGTCAGCCGCCTGATCGGCTCGCCGCCGGGCTACGTCGGCTACGAGGAGGGCGGCCAGCTCACGGAGCGGGTCAGGCGCAAGCCGTTCTCGGTGGTGCTGTTCGACGAGATCGAGAAGGCCCACCCCGACGTGTTCAACACCCTGCTGCAGATCCTCGAGGAGGGCCGGCTCACCGACAGCCACGGCCGTTCGGTGGACTTCCGCAACACGGTGCTGATCATGACGTCCAACCTGGGCACCGCCGATCTGCGCAAGGCCAACCTGGGATTCACGCGGGCCGACGAGCGGGTCACCTACCAGCGGATGAAGTCCAAGGTGCAGGAGGCGCTCAAGCAGCACTTCCGGCCCGAGTTCCTGAACCGGATCGACGATGTGATCGTGTTCCACGAGTTGACCCAGGAAGAGGTGCGCCAGATTGTCGACCTGATGATCGTGCGCACCGCCAACCAGCTGGCCGGCCAGGGCATGGGCCTGGAGCTCACCGACGCGGCCAAGGACCACCTGGCCTCGACCGGGTACGACCCCACGCTGGGGGCGCGGCCGCTTCGCCGGGCCATCCAGCGGCTGGTGGAGGATCCGCTGTCGGAGCGCCTGCTGCACAAGGAGTTCCGCGCCGGCGAGATCGTCATCGTCGACGTGGAGGACGACCCGCTCGAAGAGGGCAAGAGGGTCATCGTGTTCCGCGCCATCGAGGGATTCGAGCCGCCTGAGCCCGAGTTGGAGCCGACCGCCGGCGAGGGCCACTTCTAGGCTCCCCCTCCGGGGGAAGCTGAGAGTGGGTCGGGAGACTAGGGCCATGGCTGCTCAGCGCCGGGCCGGGTCGCTGCGAGCGTGATGCTGGCTCTGGGGCTCGCGGTGCTGGTGACGGCGTGCCGGGTGGACACGGCTGTGCATGTGGAGGTGGAGGACGCTGGCTCGGGCACGGTGACGGTGGTGTTCAACGCCGACGCGGTCGCGGTGGCCCTTGTCCCGGAACTGGCCGACGGGCTGCGCTTCGACGACGCGAGGGCCGCCGGATGGGCGGTGGAGGGCCCGCTGTTCCGCGCCGACGGCGGTGTGCAGATCCGTGCAGTCAAGCGGTTCGAGTCGGCCGGGCAGCTGCCCCAGGTCCTCGAGGAACTGGCCGGCAAGGATGTGATCTTCACCGACGTGGTGTTGGAGCAGACGCGCTCCTTCGGTGAGACCTCCTACAGTTTCCGGGCCGGCATCGACCCGACCCCACCTCTGGAAGTCTTCAGCGACGGTGCGCTGGCCGAGATCTTCGAGGGCCAGCCCTTCGGGCGCCCGCTGCAGGATCTGATTGCCGAGGCCGGCACCCCCGAGGACTCGCTGGGCTTCGAGTTCTTGTTGACGCTGATCGACTCCGACGAAGCCTTCAGCGCCTCTTCGGCCGCCTTCGGCATCGAGGGTGATCTCTCCGATGAGATGGTGGAGCTGTCGCCGGTGGTCGACGGTTCCACGGCTGCCTGGCAGTTCTCATATGGGGACCGGCCGGTGAGAGTGAACGCCTCGACGATGATCACCGACACCGTGGCGCCGCTGTGGCTCAACATCGCCCGGGTGGCCGGAATCGCCTTCGGCGCGGTGCTGCTGGGCGTGGTCGTGGCCAGGGTGGTGGTGCTGCTGCGAACCCCCAAGGGGCGGGGCCGCAGGGCGACCCGCCGGCGCCAGCAGCGGGCCGCAGCCCGCGAGGCCGAGGCCAGCCGTCCCCGCAAGCGGCTGTTGCGCCTGCTGGTTATGGACGTGCACGGAGTGATCGTGCGACCCACCGACCCGCGGGAGGGCCTGCTGCTGCCGGTCATCCTGGGCGAGAACCCCGACATCGACCCCGAGCTGATCCGCGACCGGCACCGCATGCTGGTGTTGGGCCGCCTCACCGCCGAGGAGTTCTGGAGCGATCTCGGGATCGGTCCGATCGGCCGGGATGTGGAGACCCGCTACCTGTCGTCGTTCAGGCTGGTGCCGGGCCTGCACCCGTTCCTCGACCGGGTCGCGAGCCGGAGCCTGCCGGTGGCCGCGATCGGCAACCAGCCCCGCGAGTGGGGGCTGCGCCTGCGGCGCATGGCCGAGTTGGAGGACTCGGTATCGTCGTGGCTGGTCAGCGGCGAGGTGGGGGCCGCCCTGCCCGAGCGGCCGCTGTTCGAGGCGACCCGCCGGGTGATGTCGGTGGACCTCTACGACTGCCTGTACCTGTCGAGCGTGCCCGAGTACCTCGACGCCGCGGCCGACATGGGCATGGCCACCGGGTACTTCGCGGCCAGTCCCGAGGACGTGCAGGAGACCGAGCACACCCTGATACGGGGCTTCGACGACATCCTGAAGGGCCGCTCGCCCGCCACCTGACCGGTGCCTTCTGGTCAGTCGGTGAAGCGGTCGCGGACGTGGCCGTACTGCTCTCCGCCGTCGACGGTCAGGCACTCGCCGGTCACCGCGCCGGCCTCCAAGAGATACCGCACGGCCCTGCCGGCCTCCTCGCCACCGCTCCAGCGGCCCAGCAGCGTGCGACGCCGCAGCCTCTCAATCTGGTCGGGTCCGAACTTGGCGGGCTGGATCGTCGGGCCCAGGGCCACCGCGTTGCAGCGCACCGTCGGGGCGAGCTCCACCGCCGACTGACGGGTCAGGGCCAGCAGGGCGGCCTTGGCCACGCTGTGGGCGGCTCGGCCGGGCCAGGGCTGCCAGGCCGACAGGTCCACGATGTTCACGATCGCTCCGCCGCCCCGGTCGAGCATCGACGGCGCCACGGCATTGGAGAGATGGAACGGTCCGTGGACCACCACGTCGAAGGTCCGGTACCAGGTGCCGGTGTCGTCTGAGGGGAACTCGTCCCGCGCGAACCACGATGCGCTGTTGACAAGGGCGTCGACCGGCCCGAGACGGTTGGCGACGGCCTCGGCCAGCCTGGCCGCCTCGGCGGGCACGGCCAGGTCGGCCCTGAACGCGTCGGAGTCGGCGCCACAGCGCTTCAGCTCTTCGACCGTCCCGGCCGCTTCTGCCCCGGATCGGTGGTAGGCGATGGCGACGTCGGCGCCTGCCTCGGCCAGCGCGAGCGCGATGGCCCGCCCGACCCGGTGGGCGCCACCGGTGACCAGCGCGACCCGCCCTGCCAGCTCCATCGGCTACGAGCGGCCGCGAGCGGGTGAAGCCCGTCGCGCCCCGGCGGTGCCATTCCCGCTCTTGTTCGCTTCGCTCACGGGCCGCTCGGGCCACGGCCTCGCTCGGCTTCTCGTGAAGATGCACATGAGTCGCTCCCTGTCCGCTCGGCCTCTAAGCATGGCAGAACTACCCGCGGTGGTTGGGACGCGGTCTCGTACGGCCTGCCGCGTCCGCCCTATTGTCGGTGCCGTGGTCGAGTTGGCCTGCATGGTGATGCCCGAGGGACCCGTAGAGCAGGTCGTCAGCGCCGCGGTGGCGGCCGAGGAGTTCGGGTGCAGCCGGGTCTGGATCCCCGACGAGGGGCTGGCCGCCCGGGAGTGCTGGGTGACGTTGGGCGCCGCGGCCGCGGCCACCAGCGCGGTGCAGGTCGGCACGGGCATCACCAACGCCTACACCCGCCATCCGGGCATGACCGCGGCGGCCGTCGCCACGCTGGACGAGGCGTCCGGTGGGCGGGCCGCGCTGGGAATCGGTGCGGGCGGGGCCCTCACCCTCGCGCCGCTGGCCATCGAACGCCGGGCGCCGATCACCGCCATGCGAGAGCTCGTGACCACCAGCCGGGCGCTGTGGTCGGGCCAGGTTGTCGATCACGACGGGGTGGCCGGCGGCTTCCGAAGGGCCCGCCTCGGTTACGGCCGGCCCGACATCCCGATCTGGCTGGCCGGGCGGGGCCCCAGGGTCATGCGACTGGCGGGGGAGCTGGCCGACGGCTTCATCATGTCGTTCGTCCACAAGGAGCTGATCGGCGACCACGTGGCTTCGATCCATAGGGCCGCCGGCGAGCATGGCCGGCCCCGCCCCCGGCTCTGCTACATGACCATCCTGGCCACAACCGACCGGGCCCACCAGAGGGCTCGGGCCGCCCTCACCTTCCGCCTCGTCGATTCCCCCGACCACGTGAAGGCCCGGATCGGCCTGGACGCCCGGGCCGAGGCGTCCCTCCGCCGCGCCCTCTCCGACGGCGGCCCTTCAGCCGCAGCCCGATTCGTGCGCGACGACTGGGTCGACGCCTTCGTGATATGCGGGACGGTGGGCGAGTGCCGCGCCGAGTTGGCCGCATTGGTGGAGGCCAACGACATCGACGAGTTCCAGGTGTCGGTCAACGACCTCGACACCGCGGCCGATGACCTGGCCCTGGCCGCCGAGATAGCCCGCCCCCCGAACTGAGTGCTACGGGTCGATCGGCTCGACCGGCTTGCCGTCCGGGTCCGGCCGTGGCGGCGGGTTGACGTGGACGGTGACGATCTCGAGTTCGTGATACTGCTGGTGGACCACTGACGTCGCGAAGTGCTGGAGGAGCCGCAGCGAGATGTCGCGCTCGACGGGTCTGGCCGCGGCCGGCTCATCGAGCACGGCCAGCCGGTCCTCGATGTTCTCTCCCCGGGCTGCGGCCACGAACTCGAGCACGGCGCGCCCGTCCTGCTTGCTGGCCGTGATGCGCAGCGCGCGCCCGGTGGTGTCTCCCTCGGCCTGCTCGGCATCGAGCAGCGTCAGCAGCGTCTCCTCGGCCACTGCGTCGAGCCGGCCCGACATCGGTGCCCCCCAGCCGTGGCGGGTGGCGAAGCCGTCCAGGAACTCCCGGATGCTCGGCAGTTCAGAGATCGCCAGATCGGCGCGCAACCGCTGGCGACGGGACTGGGTCGCCTCCGTGAACAGCGTCAGCATGATCGCCACGAGGCCGCCCGACGTCATGCCATTCTCCAGGAAGCCGCCCGCGAACCCCTGCAGGTACTCCGGGAAGATCACACCGTTCTGGAAGCCGACGCCGATCCAGAACGAGACGCCCGCTATCAGGCCCTTGCGGTAGTCGGAGGCTTCTTCGACGACGATCCTCATGCCAACCACGAAGAGCATCGCGATCAGCACCGTGACGTACGCCGCGACGACCGCGTCGGGCACGGCTAGCACCAAGGCCAGGAACTTGGGCAGCAACGCCATCACGATGAACGAGGCACCAATGGCGACACCGACGCGGCGGGCGGCGACGCCGGTCAACTCGGTGATGGCGACACTGCTGGAGTAGGTCGTGTTGGGAACGGTGCCGGCCAGTCCCGACAGCAGATTGCCGGCGCCGTCGGCGGCCACCGCTCCCTGGACGACGCGGTAGTCCACCGCCCGGGGCTGCCGCCAAGACACGCGCTGGATGGCCACCGAGTCACCGAGGGTCTCGATCGCGCCGATGAGTGTGACCAGGATGAAGGCGGGCAACAGGCTCCAGAACGCCGGGCCGAACGAAAGGTCGAAGCCGGGCCATTCCGCGTCGGGCAGGCCGATCCAGTTGGCCTCGGCCACCCGATCGACGTCGTACAGTCCGAAGAAGGCGGCCACGATCGAGCCGGCCACCACACCGATGACGGGCGCCCACAGGCGCAGGCTGCCGGAGGACTTCAGTGCGATGGCGATGATCACGACCACGGTGATGAGCGTGCTTGTCGGTGCGCTCCACTCCGAGCTTCCCTCCGGCGAAGCCGTCAACATGTCGAACACGACCGGCATCACGGTCACCGCGATCAGCATCAGCACCGTGCCGGCCACCGTGGGCGTCAGCAATCGCCTGAACAGCGACAACCTCCCGGCGAGAAGGAACTGGAACAGCGACGACGCCACGACGAGCGTGGCCAGCAGGCCGGGACCTCCCCGCACCAGCGCGGCCACGCACACCGCGATGAAGGCGCCCGAAGTCCCCATCAGCAGCACGTAGCCGGCGCCGATGCGGCCGAGCCGGACCGCCTGCATAATCGTGCTGACACCGCTGACCGCCGCGGCCGCGAACACCACCCATGTCAGATACGAGTCGCTCTCGCCTGCGGCACGAATGACGATCGCCGGCGTCAGGACGATGCCGGCGATGGACAGGATGGCGAACTGGAGGCCCAGCCCCGCGGTCAGCCCGAGGGGCGGCTTGTCGTCGGGCTGGTATCGGACATGACGTGACCCGGCGGGCGCGTCGTGTTGCATGGCGCCCCATGATCGCCCACCGCAGCAGCTGACACAACGATGCGAGCGGCGCGACCAACCATCGGCCGCCGCGGGCTCTTGGGTGGTTGGGCTGTACGATGCCGCCGCTCGGAGGAGAGTTCACATGACGCCAAAGCCCGACCCTTTCACCGTTCCCTTCGGGACCGTCCTTTGCGACTGGATGACTACGGCGAGAGCCGATGGCGGCCCCTTCGTCTACGGCGGCTCGCCCGAGCCCTACGGCGACTTGACGATCAGCCCCGCCGCGCACGTGCTGCACTACGGGAGCGCCATCTTCGAGGGGTTGAAGGCTCACCGCCAGGCCGATGGATCGCTGGCTGTCTTCCGGCTGGACAGCCACGTCGCCCGCATGGTCGGAAGCGCCCAGCGTCTGCGGCTGCCGGAGGTCGACGCTGGCACGCTGAAGCAGATGATCATCGACGCGGTCGAGGCCAACGCCACCGAGGTCCCCGACCCGCCCGGTTCGCTCTACATCCGGCCGACGCTGATCGGAACCGAGGCCGACATTGGAGCGGCCGGCCGCCCGACCCGCGCCGCGCTGCTGTACGTCGTGAACTCCCCGGTGGGCGACTACTTCAAGGGGGGGATCCGGCCGCTAACGCTGCTGTTGGAGACGTCGCTGCAACGCACCGTTCCCCAGTTCGGCATGGTCAAGTGCGGCGCGAACTACGCCATGGCCCTCGGTCCCACGTTGGACGCGATGGCCGCCAACGAGGCCGTCGATCAGATCCTGTTCGCCACCGGCGGCGACATCACCGAGACCGGGGCCGCGAACTTCTTCCTCGCCGACGACGAGCGGATCGTCACCCGAGATCTGGACGAGTCGTTCCTGCACGGCGTGACCCGGGACTCGACGATCCAACTGGCCCGGCATCTTGGCTACGAGGTGCAGGAGCGCCCGATCGGCCGCGACGAGCTCGTCGACTGGTCCGAGCGGGGCGAGGCGTTCCTGTCGGGCACGGCCGCGGTGGTGGCCCCGGTGGGCACCATCCTCCACGCGGGCGAGACCCTCACCATCGGTGACGGGCAGCCGGGCCGCAACACGTTGCGGTTGCGCCAAGCGCTGGTGGACATCCAGGTCGGCGCGGCGCCTGACCCGTTCGACTGGCGCACGCCGGTGCGCGGCTAGTCGCAACCGCCGAGCCCGCCCAGCCCCACTGGCCGGCCGGCAGCATCGGTGGCGGGGCCTGCGCGAGTTCGATCTGACCGAGCGACCGGTGCGGACAGGAACACGGCCGTGAGTGATATTGGATGTCCGGTACCGGGAAGTCGCGCTGGTGGGGCAGGTCGTTCCCGTCACCGATGCGGGCCTCGATGCGGACTACGGGTCGATGCGGGCCTTCTACGACTGCGCCGGGTCGCAGATGGGGGTCACCCCGTCGGCGTTCGGCACCGGGCCTGCGGCGCCAACCCCGTTGCCCTCGTGGTTCCGTGCCATCGGCTGGTTCGGGCCGATGGATCGACAGCCGGCTACCGGTGGGGGGAGGAGCGCAAACAGGAACTGCTGGCTGCCGAGAATTCACACGTTCGCGATCAGGCCTGACGCGGTCGCCGTCCGTTCAGTCAACAGATTCTCGGCCCTTGCGATCACGCGGACTCTCGGGGTCGACCGGCACGGGCGGACGCCGCCGCTAGGGATCCGACGTGCCTCGTGCTGTTCGGTGCCTGGCTCACCAGCCGTCGCGAGCCCGCAATCGCCCGCAGCCCAACCTAGGACCAGCCGCCGGCATCTTCGGTGACTTCGGTCAGCAGCCGCCGTGCTTGTGCTACTGCGTCTTCGGGGAGTTGGCTGAGGTGCACCAACCGCTGCGGGAGGTCTCCCACCTCGGCACCGAGAGCCAGGAGGCTCTGCATTGCCCGCTTCTCGTTCAGGAACCAGATTCGGGACCTGGCGTACAGCACTTGGAGTACGCATGAGATGAACCGCGAGAGGGCTGACATCTCGTAGCAGGGGTCGGTGCCGAGGTCGGTGCGGTCGAGTATCTCGAGTTGGAAGTTCGCCTCCCAAACGAACTTGTCGATGATCGACGAGCGCAGCGCCTCCGGGTAGGGGACGGCGAGGCCTTTCAGGTCATCTAGGACGCCGGTGGGATCGGACAGCACTTGATTGACTGCGATCTCGGCTAGCAGTTGGAAGCTGTGGTAGCCGGAAGGGTGACCGGCTTGGTAGTGCGAGGAGAAGATCCCGGCCCGGGCCTGTTCAGCCCTCTGCCTTACGAATGGGAGTTGTCGGTAGAGGAGGTCTACCTTGGCATCCTCGACCTGCAGCCAGGCTCCGCCGTTGATCCATGGGCCCCACTCGCCGGGGGCAACGACGCGGCGATGCTGCGCACGCACTCCTCGACGCCCCGGACAGTGATCGACTCTTCGTAGTACAGGCCGAAGTCGTAGTCGGACGACTCGGTGTGGGTTCCTCGAGCGCGCGAGCCACCCAGAGCGACGCCAACGACGCCGTCAATGGCCGCAAGCCGTTCAGCAAGCTCGGCGATTCGCATCTGCCTACATCTACCCCGCCAAATGGAGCCCGAGACAGGAATCGAACCTGCGACCTGCTGTTTACAAGACAGCTGCTCTGCCGAACTGAGCTACTCGGGCGGGACGGCGCGAAATGTGGCGCGGGGTCACTTCCGGGTGTCATGGTACTCGGGCGCCGGCGCCGTCGAAGGGGTGGGCGAGGAGGCTCGGGCGTGGCGCGCTGGGGCTCAGCAGGCGTCGACGGCCGCGGCGGCGCGGGCCTTGAGCCCGGCGCCCAGGCCGTCGTCGTAGGCGACTACCCGGTCCGCGGTCGCCGGCGTCAGGCTCTTCCACAGGACCGGGGTCCACGACACCTGCGCCGACATGACTACCCCGGCGTCGGCTGCGGCGCACGCCTCGACGCCGTCGGTCTCGGGCGGCGCGCATCCCTCGTGGGTGATGCAGCTGGCCACGAAGTCGGCCGCGGCGTGCTCGGCCCGGATCTCGGCCAGGTCGGTGGCTGCGGCATGTGCGGCGTGGTCGCGCAGTGAGACGGCCATAGCCGTGACCATCGTGGCCAGCATGAGCACCAGCACCGGGACGGTCATCCGGTCCTCCCCTACGGGGCCGGGCAGGCGACCCGCACGTGCGCCGATGCGGCCGGCCGGGCCTGGGCGTAGCCGGTGAAGCACACCCGGTTGCCGGCCAGGGGGCCCGGCACCTCGCAGACGACGGTGACCGTGGCCGACTGGCCCGCATCGGTGTGGGCGAGAGTCGCACCGGTATGGGCGCAGGCGGAGAGCGTCGCCCCGAGAGCGATCCGCCTGGCGGCTTCGGCCGATTCGGGATCGCTCGCCTGCGCCGCGGTCTGGGCGGCTAGTTCGGCCGCGACCGTTGCACGGGCCTGGCCGTTGGAGAAGCCCCCCGCGAACGCCACCGCCCACAGTGCGAGCGCGACGACCGGGGCCGCCATCACGAGCGCCACTGCCTCATCCATTGGGCGGTCCCTCGAGCGCTGTGGTTTCGGCTAGCACGGTGGCGTGGCCTCTCGACTCTTGGTGGCGGCCGCTG
>JAGWAO010000029.1:42901-85020 GCA_021296315.1 Acidimicrobiia bacterium
ATTGGGCGGTCCCTCGAGCGCTGTGGTTTCGGCTAGCACGGTGGCGTGGCCTCTCGACTCTTGGTGGCGGCCGCTGTCGCTGTCGCCTCTTCCATTGGGCGGTCCCTCGAGCGCTGTGGTTTCGGCTAGCACGGCGGAGTGACTACCCATCCGACGGCGTAGGCGGTGCGGGCTGGCCGGCAGGCCACCGCGGTGGCTTCCAGCCACCTGCGGACACCGGCCGCGCCGACAGTCACCGTGGCCACCACCGTGCACGACGGCTCGGCGGCGAGGGTGTAGCCGGTGGCCGTGGCGGCCGAGCGGGCGCCGGTGCGGGTCGCCGCGGCCCGGGCCGCGGCCTCCTCGGCATCGGCCCAGCCGGTGTGGGTGTCGGTGCAGTCCCAGCCGGTGCCGTCGAGGACCTGGGCGGCCGCGGTGGCTGCGGCCACTGCTGCGGTGGATGCGGTGATCCTGGCCACCTGGTGCAGGTAGATGCCGAAGCTGATCGCCACCACCACGAAGATCATCGCAGTGGTGCGCAGCGCCCCGAAGGCGGTGTCCATCGGCGATGCCTCCCCGGATGCCCAGCAGTTCGGCTTGAGTCAAGGCGGCTATGCGCAGGTGCTGGTCGAGGCGGTCCACATGCCTCCCACCGCCTTGCACAGGTTCTCGTGCTTGATCTGGCCCTTGTCGGTTTCGGGATCGGCAGTGGGATCGGGGGTGTTCGTGCCGACGACCTGCCAGGTGAACGCCACCACTGCCACAGTGATGGCGATGGTGGCGGCGAGCATGATGATCTTGGCGACGGGTGAGTCCATGAGCTTGTCTCCTTCGCGACGTTTGCGTGACTTGCGGGAAGGGCGAAGAGCAGGGCTCACACGCCGATATCGACGCTGGCCAGCAGCGCGAGCACCACGACCGCGCTGGCGGTGATGGCGGCGAGGGTGCCAGTGCCGGCCACCGAACGGCCCAGGGCCTCGATGCGGACCCGGCGGTGGTCTTCGAGGGCGTGCACGGCCTGGGCGATGAGCCGGTCGATCAAGCCGGTGGCCGCGGCCCCGCCCCGCTCGGCTGCGGCCAGCGTGCCGACCAGCGTCTCAGCCGCGGACCCGGCGAAGTGCGCCGACGCGGCGCTCAGGGGGTCGACCCCCGAGGCGAGGGCCAGGTTGATGCTGGTCGCGGCGGGAGCGAAGGCGGGCGACTCCACCCGCTCGGCCGCCTCGACCGCGGCGTCGTTGATGGGACGGCCCGCGGCCACGTACAGGCGGATGCGGCGCAGCCACTCCAGCAGGGCGGCGTCACGGCGGGCCCGGTAACCGGACAGCACGATCCCGCACAACCCGGGCGCTGCCGCCACCGGCACCCACACCGACACGGCCACCGCGGCCAGAGCACCGACACGGAAGCCCGCCAGGATCGTCCCGGCCACCACGATCACCCCGGCGACCAGTGAGGTGGCCACCACAGACGCCGTGCGCAGCCTCGCCGGGGGCCACCCCGCGGCTGCGAGTTCGACGGTGTTGGCCCTTCGGGGCGCATCGCAGAGCACCAGACGCATCGCCGCCCCCGCACCGGATGCGGCCACTAGCCAGATCATCGCCAGCCCCTTGAGGACCAGGTCATTGCAGCCCCCCGTAGCGCGCCGCAGCCCGAGCGGGCAGCAGGACGCGGGCGCTGAGCGCCGCGATCACCACGGCCCCGGCCATCAGCAGCGCGGCGCCCCGGCCACCGGCCAGCCACGCGCCCACGCCGGTAGCGACCTGTCCCGCTCCGGCGACCAGTCCCGCTCCGAGCAGCACCACCAGGGCCAATGTGGGCATGGCCACCGCGACACGGGCGTGGAACAGCCGGGCGGTCGTTGCGGTCTGGGAGGCCTCGGCCTCGAGCACGGCGACGGTCTCGGCCCAGCGCCCGCCGCCCTCGGCCGAGATGGCGATCAGGTCGGCCAGGGAGCGGGCGACGGCCGAGGGGACCCGGGCCGCGAACCGCTCGGCGGCAATGTCGACCCCGACGCTCTCGCAATCGGAGGCCATCGCCACCGCGGCCTCACCGACGGGACCGCCCACCAGCGGGGCGGCCCTGGCCACGGCGTCAGCGGCGGTCACCGCGACCGCGGCCTGGTTGGTCAGCACGCTCGCGAATCGAGCCACTCCCTCGGCAACGGCGACCCGCCGCCTCGACATCACCAGCACCTTCACCGCCGACGTGCACACCACCGCACACATCGCCGCGGCGGCCGCGTGGCCGGCGGCGAGCCCCAGGACGATCATGGCGGAGCCGGCCGCGGCCGCAGCCGGCAATTCGGCGGGGATGCGGGCCCTCCTGCGCCGGCCCGTCCTGGCCCTCAGGGACCAGCGGGTCCCGCCGGCGGGCCACAGCATGATGGCCAGCACGACCGCGCCGCCCGCACCGATGACCCACCCCGAGGCGTTCACTGCGGTGCCCCGTTGCGGTCCGCGGTGCTCGAGTCGCCGCCCACCAATTGCAGCGCGGGCCGGCGCGGCGCGGCCTCCGCCCCTGCCGCGGGAGAATGCACGGTGACGGCCGCGGATCGGTAGACGTCGGCCATGCGGCCCACGGGCTGGTCCACCGGCGTGGCCCAGCGCTCCCCGGGCTGAAGGCGCCACAGGCAGCGCGTCTGGATCGTGCCGTCGGTGCCGGTTCCGGTGATCTGGGTCACGTCCGCGATCACACGCTCACCGGCATGGTTCCGGCCCATCCACACCAGCAGGTGCACCGCGATGGCTATCGACCGGCGGGCCAGGCCCTCGTCGGCTCCCTCCGAGGTGGCGTAGGCGGTGAGCTTCTCCATCACCCCGTCGCCGGGCGGGGAGTGCAGGGTGACGATGCATCCATCGAGACCCGACGACATGGCGTCTAGCAGGGCCATGGTGCCCTCTCCTCTCACCTCGCCCACCACCAGCTTGGAACTGTTGGCCCGCTTGGCGTCGCGCACGTGGTCGGCCATCGAGTGCTTGCCCACGCCGTCGTTGTTGGCGTCTCGGGTGAGCCGCTCGTAGGCGTTGGGATGGATGCCGTACTCGCGCAGTCGCAGCTCGGGGGTGTCCTCGATGGTGTCGATGCGCTCCTCGGGCGGCACCCTCGCCAGCAGCGCTTGGCACAGCGTCGTCTTGCCGCCTCCCATCGCGGCCGCGACCACGACATTGGCCCGCACACCGCCGGCGATCGCCTCCACCAGCACGTCGGCCAGCTGGTCACTGCACAGGCCCAGCTCCGCAAGTGTGCGCCGGCCGCCCAGGTTGCTGCGCAGCACCAGCGTCGGCGGCGAGCAGACGAATGCCTCGGCGTGCAGTCGCCACCGGTCGCCGATGCGGGTGTCGAGGCGGGGATCCAACTCATCGAAGCGCTGGGGTCGCTCGCCCGCGTAGGCAGCCAGGAAGCGGCACGCCCCGATCAGCTCGTCGTCGCTCAGGAACGGGGACGGGCGGCTCTGCCGTTCGCCGTTGGAGAACTCGACCACCATCGACTCACCGCCCCGTATCTGGAACTCCTCCACCCCGTCCGCGCCCAGCAGCTCTCGCAGCCGGCGGGCGGCCGCGGCGGCGGCAGACTCCCGGCGTACCGCCCGGTCGGCACCGTCCATGCGGTGCGGCGCGGCGGCTGCCGAGCCCAACGAGCGGCCCAGCCGGCGCAGCGCCCGCTCCGAGCGCCTGGTGGGCGAGAATGGCACCGCTCGCACCACCTGGGCGCCGGCCAGCATCCTCGACTCGGCCGTGTCCACCGCATGGTCCGAGACCACGACCAGAGCCAGCGGCACCTTGGCCGCCGAGCCGGTGCTCAGGTGCAACCGATCCCGCAGCCCGCAGCCCGAGCCGGCAGTTACCCACGCCACCGCCGCGGCCGCGGCCGCGGTAGAGCGGTGCACGCCGTCGTCCTCGGACGGGTCCACGGCTATGACCGCGGCCCGGTGCGGTGCGGCCTCGAGGGTCCGGTCCGACAGCGACTCGCCCACCACCACATCCGCGGCCGACGATCGCACGCCCTCGATGATTGTGCGGACGACCCAGCCCGCGGTCTGTTGATCGAGCCTGCGGTCAGCCGAAACCATCAGCATCGTCGGACCTCCCTTCTTCCGGCTGCGAAGCCGGCTCTTCTGGTTGCGGGGCCGGCTCTTCCGGCTGCGAAGCCGGCTCTTCTGGTTGCGGGGCCGGCTCTTCTGGTTGCGGGGCCGGCTTTTCTGGTTGCGGGGCCGGCTCTTCTGGTTGCGAAGCCGGCGTCGGGCAGCCGGGCCAGCCCGCCGGAGGCGACTCCCAGATCCACCACACCGTCGGGCCCAGAACCTCGGCCAGCTGCGGGCGGGCCTCGACCACCACCGTGCCCTCACCCACGACCACCAGGGGCAGCACCGCAGTGGCGCAGCCGCCCGGCTGCTCGGCCAGCACCGCGGCGTCGCCGGCTCTGGGGCCCGGTTCGGGCCAGAGCGACGGGTCGACGGCTACGGCCAGCAGGGCAGCCGACAGGTCTGAGGCGGCAGGCAGCGCCGAGTCGGTCAGCAGGGTATGGGACACCACAGTGCCCGCCGGCACCGGCACCGCTGGCACCCGATCGGTCAACTGGTCGGCCGTCACGAACAGTCCAGCGGACGCCTCGGTCATCTCCACGGTCACGAACTCGCCCGGCTCGCGTCCCGCAGGCCAGTCCTCGGCCGCGGCCACCACCTGCACGGTGGGCTGCGGCTCTTTGCGGCCGAACAGCCACACCGACAGCACCACCGCCGCGACGATCAGGGCTGCGGCCGTGAACCGCTGGGGCTTGCCCGACGTGGCGGCTGGGTGCCTGGCCATCTGCACCTCCTAGATCTCAAGCGCCTGCGGCCGCGGCCCGGCCTCCGGCAGTGCGCCGGAGTTGTGCTGCAGCGTGATCCCGGACGTGTAGTCGATGATCTCCAGAAACCATTCGACGCCGCTGGCGAGGGTCGCGCACTCGAAGAAGGTGGCGTCCTCCGTAACGCCCTCGAAGCAGGCGCGGGCCTGCCAGGACCACACACCCGGCCTTGGGAGCTCCCAGCGGCATTGGCCATAGGAGTCGGCGGCGACCATCGCCGTGGCGATGCCGCACGACGCGCTCACGTCGCGGCCGGTGTGGTACTGCTGCGCCTGGGTCTGCTGGGACGCGCTCAGGTTGTCCCACCGGCGCAGGTAGGTGCCGAAACCCGCTCCGGGTCGGGCCGCGTGGGCGCTCTCGATGGTCGAGCGGTCGCTGGTGCGCCACGGCAGCAGCTGCGTCATGCGGGTCTGGACGCTTACGGCCTCCCACCGGCAGCCGTCGTCGCTGTGGACATGCCACGGCGCATCAGCGTCGATCACCGGCCACACCGGTGACTCGGACACCACCAAGAACTCGGAACCGCCGGGCATATCGGGATGAGGCGGCCATGGCCTGCCCGGCTCGCCCTGGACCTCGATGCCCACCAGCGTCACCCACTGCAATTGCGACACGAACCGCGAGCGGTCCCCGGCAGTCAGCCCTAGACCCGTCGGGCACGGCTCCTCGTCGTCACCGCCCCCGCCGGGCGGGCTCGCTCCGCCCCCACCGGGCCCGCCTCCGCCTCCGCCACCGTTGTCCTGGGACTCTGGGATCCGATTGAAGAAGGACCCCATCTGGCCGATCGTGACCGGGTTGGCGGGGTTGAAGCCCTCCACTGTGTCGTCGTCCTGGCCGAAGGAAATGTGGTTGTCGAGCAGGTATTGGATCGCTTCGTCGCCGGTACTGGAGCAGCCTGATACCGCCGCGCACAGAGCGTTGGCCACATCGCCCCGGTTCGGCGGCCGCTCGGCCTTGTCCATGGCGTCCGCGAAGTCGTCGGCGTCGAAGTCCACACTCGGATTGGCCTCGGCGAACGTGTCGCCCATGTCCGCGATGTCCCGGGGGCTGTCGATTGCCTCGTTCAGGTCGTCGTCGGGGTCGATGTAGCCCTGTTCGACCGCTTTCCGACACCCTGCGGCGTGCGCGCCCACGCAGTTGGACGAGGGTCGCGAGTCACCGGGCCGGCCGCCGCCGGGGCCAGTGCCGG
The DNA here is from genome assembly GCA_021296315.1 of Acidimicrobiia bacterium. Lineage (GTDB taxonomy): Bacteria > Actinomycetota > Acidimicrobiia > Acidimicrobiales > Aldehydirespiratoraceae > Aldehydirespirator. The sequence continues at coordinate 48,915 of JAGWAO010000029.1, forward strand.
GCTGGCCGCCGTGGGGGCGCTCTCCGGTGCCGTCACCGGGCGGGGGACAGGTGAGGCCACCACACACCGGATTGGCTCCGTGGCTGTGGGGAAAGCCTGGGAGCGGGTGGGCCGCAGCCGGTGAGGGATCAGGTTCGCCGGGGTGGGGGAACCCTGCGATGCCATACAGCGCGAGCGCAACGGCGAGCACGATCTGTGTCGGCCTGCGGGTGCGCAACTGGATGTTGCCGGGCGTGTCGGTCATGATTGCTTCTCCGGGTCGACGATCAACATCTCATGGTCCAGAAGTTCTCGGGCATGCCGTGGTGGTGCTCCATCCACTCCTCGGCCAGCCGGGCCGAGCCTTCGCAATCGGGCAGGTCGGTGCCGCGCATGCGGTCTTCGACCCATTCGCCCCATTCGTTGCATGTCATCCAGTGGCGGAACATGCCCCGGTTGGCGACGCTCGTCTTCTCCTCGAGCTTGATGTCGGCAGGCAGCACCGCCCGGCAGCGCTCGGCGATGCTCAAGCCGTGGTCTGACAGCATCCGGCCGTCGGGCTGCATCGGGTCGACGACCGTCGCGCACCGGTGCCAGCCGTAACGGTTTCTCAAGCGACCGTTGTTCCAGCCGTCGCTGACGCCCGGGCGGCTCGCGTGGTGGGCGCGCCACTCGTAGTGCTGCACGACGCACTGCGGGTTGGCTCCGAGGTAGTCAAGCGCCCACACCATCTCCAGTTGGAGCCTCTTGCAGCCGAGCCATCCGCCGCCGCACCAGTCCAGCCAGGCCTGCACTTGCTCGGAGCGCCGCGGCGCATCGTCTGGACGGCTGCGGCCGTCGTCGGTGCCCCGCACCCACGAGGGCGGCCGGGTGCCGGGATGCACCGCCGGCACATAGTCCGGCGCGTACACGCTCCAGCCGTCTTCTAGAACCACGGTCGGCGCCCTGTATGCCCCAACCTCCGGAGCCGTGGTGGTGGCCGTTGTCGTCGTGGTCGTGGTGTGTGGTGTGGTGGTAGTCGCCGTGGCTGGGGCAGTCGTGGTTGTAGGGGTCGCCGTGGTTGGGGCAGCAGTCGCGGTCGCGGCTTTCGCCGTGGTTGGGGGAGCAGTGGCGTTTGTGGGGGTCCGGGTGCTGGTGGCGTCGGTTGTGGCGGCCGGTGTTGGTGCCGTGGTGGGCTCAGCCCGATCAGTGGCTACCTGGACCGGCCCGATCCGCTCAGCCGGCTGGATGATCGGCATCTGCTCGAGCGGGTCAGCCGTTGCCGATTCAGCCCCGCCCGACTTGCCGGGCGGGTTCACGACGCCTGGACTGCCTGCCGATCCACAGCTGACTACGAGCATCGCCAGCGCGGCCATTGCGGCGATCGCCGCCCCTCGCGCCCGTCGTCCCAGAACCGGCTTCCCGGCCCCTTTCGACGAAGCGACTGAGTGTCGCTGGCTGAACCACCTAAGATAGCAGAAAAACATAGATTTATATGTAATCGTAAGAGACGACTATTTGCAACCTTCTTGTGCTATTTCTGTATTTTACACCTATAAGATAGCTATTCAGGGCCCTACCCGGCCGTCGGGCACCACTAGGCTGAGCCGGCAGTGAACGGCACGCCGCACCACCCGCCTCCGCCGCGAAGCACCCATCCGGCGTCCGGCAAGGAACTGGCACCGGCCGAGGCGGTCGAGCGTCATGTCGGGCTCGACGCGGTCATGGCCCGGGCATCCTCCGAGAACTTCCCGGTGGCGCTGCGGCTCCTGCCCAAAGCGGTGCAGGGCCACCTGCGGGCCATCTACGGCTACGCACGGCTCGTCGACAACCTCGGCGACGAGTACCCCGGGGACCGTTCGGCCGCCCTGGACTGGGTCGAGGCCCAGCTCGACGACCTGTTCGCGGGCGCCCCCCGCCACGAGGCCTTCGCCCGGCTGGCGCCCATGGTGGCGCGATTCGGGCTGGACCGCCGGCCCTTCGACCAGCTGCTGGCTGCCAACCGGCTGGACCAGCACAAGACCAGCTACGCCGACTTCGACGAGCTGATGGAGTACTGCGAGCTGTCGGCCAACCCCGTCGGGCACCTGGTGCTGGCCGTGTTCGAGGCGGCTACGCCCGACCGCCTGGCCGCCTCCGACCAGGTCTGCAGCGGTCTCCAGGTGCTGGAGCATCTCCAGGATATGGGCGAGGACGCGGCCCGGGGGCGCGTCTATCTCCCCGCCGACGACATGGAGCGCTTCGGCGTGGCCGTAGAGGACCTCCACGCCTCGGCGGCGCCGGCCGCCCTGCGAGGCCTGGTGGCCTACGAGGCGGCCAGGGCCGGGGCCATGCTCCACCGGGGGAGGGGACTGGTGGCATCGCTGCGAGGACCGGCCCGCCTGGCCGTGGCCGGGTTCGTGGCCGGGGGGCTGGCCAACCTCGACGCACTCGAGGCAGCCGGCTTCGAGGTGCTGGGCGGCACCCGCAAGGCCGGGTCCGCACGGGTGCTGGGCCGCCTCGCCCGCGTGTATCTCGCCGGCAGGGCCCGGCGCGGAGCGGGCGGCGCGTGATCTCGGCGGAGACGGCCTACCGGCGTTGCGAGGAGATCACCTGGTCCGAGGCACGCAACTTCGCGTACGGGATCCGACTGCTGCCGCCGCCCAAGCGCAGGGCGATGGCCGCGCTGTACGCCCTGGCCCGCCGCATCGACGACGTGGGCGACGGCGACTGGCCCCAGGACCGCAAGCTCGCCGCCCTCGACGAACTCCACAAGGCCATCGACGCCCTGGAGGAGGGCGAGATCGCCGACCCTGATGACCCGGTGCTGGTGGGCGTGGGCCACGCCGCGGCCCACTACCCCATCCCCGTGGCCGCGCTCCACGAGATCGTGGAGGGCTGCGAGCACGACGTGCGAGGCGAGACTTACGCCACCATGGACGACACCGTGCGCTACTGCCGGTTGGTGGCCGGCTCGGTGGGCCGCCTGTCGCTGGGCGTGTTCGGCACCAAGCCCGCCCGTGCCGTCGCCGCGGGCCCGACCGGCAGCAACCCAGACCCGCCTGCTCCGGCCCCGTCCGTGGAGGAACTGGCCGACGACCTCGGCGTGGCCCTGCAGCTCACCAACATGCTGCGAGACATCGTCGAGGACCATCGCATGGGGCGCATCTACCTGCCTGAACAGGAGCGGGACCGCTTCGGGATCACTGCGGGCCAGTGGGATCCGCCCGAGAGCGTCGCCGCGGTGGTGCAGTTCGTGGCCGGTCAGGCTGTGGTGTGGTTCGAGCGCGGCCTGGTGCTGCTCGAGCATCTCGACTATCGCAGCCGGGCCTGCACTGCGGCCATGGCCGGGATCTACCGGCGGCTGCTGGGCCGCATCCTGGCCCAGCCTGAGGCCCCGCTGGAGGGGCGCGTCAGCCTGCCCACCTACCAGAAGGCCCTGGTGGCGGCCCGCGGCCTGTCCGGGCTGAGGCCGTGAGCACCGGCCCGCGACCTGCCCGCCTACAGCCTGTCCGGACTGAGGCCGTGAGCGGCGGCCGCGGCCTGTCCGGACTGAGGCCGTGAGCGGCGGCCCGCGGCGGGCGCGGGTGGTGGTGGTCGGCGGCGGTCTGGCCGGATTGTCGGCCGCCGTGGAAGCGGCCGACCGTGGCGCGGCCGTCACCCTGCTCGAGCGCCGCCCCCGCCTCGGCGGCGCAACCTGGTCGTTCGAGCGCAACGGCATCTGGTTCGACAACGGCCAGCACGTGTTCATGCGCTGCTGCACCGCCTACCGGGCCTTCCTTGAGCGGATCGGCTCAGCCGGCGGCGTGTGGATGCAGGACCGCCTCGACGTTCCCGTGATGGCTCCGGGCGGGCCGGTCGGGTCCATCAGGCGCACATCCGGCCCGGCCCCGCTGCACCTGGCGCCCGCGCTGCTGACCTACCCCCATCTGAGTCTGCGCCAGAGGCTGGCCGTGCTAAGGGCCGGCCTGGCGCTGAGACGGCTCGATCCCGATGACCCGGTCCTCGATCAGATGACCTTCGGCGACTGGCTGTCGGCCCACGGTCAGGACGCCACCGCAGTCGAGACCTTCTGGGACCTGATCGTGCTGCCGACGGTCAACGCCGGCGCGGCCGACGCCTCGCTCAAGCTCGCGGCCAGAGTCTTCGTCACCGGGCTGCTCACCGAGGCCGGCGCAGCCGACATCGGCTACGCCCGGGCGCCCCTTTCTGCCCTGCACGGCGACGCCGCCCGGCGGGTGCTGGAGGCCGCGGGAGGCGAGGTCCGCTCGCGCGTCCCGGTGACCGCGGTGCGCGCCGGCGCCGCGGGCCTGGAGGTACACACCGGTGAGCAGGTCATCGAGGCCGACTCGGTGGTGGTGGCCGTGCCCCACGACGCGGTGGCCGGACTGCTTCCGCCCGGCACCGTCGCAGCCCAGGACCGGCTCATCGAGCTGGGCACCTCCCCGATCGTCAACGTCCACCTGGTGTACGACCGCCCGGTCACCGATCTGGCCTTCTTCGCCACCGTCGGCAGCGACGCGCAGTTCGTGTTCGACCGCACCGACGGCGCCGGGCTCGACGACGGCCGCCAATGTCTGGCCGTGTCACTGTCGGCCGCCGAGTCCTACATCGGCACGGCCTCCGCCGATCTCGTGGCGCACTTCACCGCGGAGCTGGCCCGCCTGTTGCCCGCGGCCACCGGCGCCACCGTCACCGAGTCGATCGTCACCCGCGAGCACTCGGCCACCTTCCTGGGCGTGCCCGGCACCGATTCGCTGCGTGCCGAAGCCGAGTCCGGCCTTCCCGGCGTGTACCTGGCCGGCGCCTGGACCGACACCGGATGGCCGGCCACGATGGAGGGAGCGGTCCGCAGCGGAACCGAGTCCGGCCGGCTCGCGGCCCGCTTCGCATCCCGGTCCAACAGCGGCAGCGCGGCCGGGTCCGCGGGCCCGGCCGCGTGACTTCAAACTGTCCGACCGGGTGCGAGATATGACCAGCGTCACCGGCTAAGGTTCGAGCCATGACTCCCCAGCACGCTCAATCTTCGGGAGGCGGGTCGGCGGGGCGGGCCATCGTGCTTGTGATCGTGGCGGTTGCGCTGGGCGCGTTCTTGCTGGCGCGAGGCTTCGACGACTCCGACGACAGCACCGAGGCCTCTTCCAGCGCCACGACGGAGGAGTCGACCAACGGCGACCCCGAACAAGAATCCGCAACCAACGGCACGACGTCCACGACAACGACCACGACAACGACGACGACGGCTCCCCCGGTGGTCACCCACCCCCCCGGTCAGGTCAAGGTGGCCGTGATGAACGGCACCGGCGTGCGGGGACGGGCCGGCCGGACAGCCGACACACTCAACGCCACGGGGTTCGTGACCGCAGCCAAGAACACCCAGCAGGACCGGGTCGAAGACTCGGTCATCTACTACCGGCAGGGGTATGGCGACGACGCCAAGGCAGTCGCGTCGGTGCTCGGCGCACCCCCGGACATCATCACGCCCGCTCCGGCCACGATCATGACCCTGATCAGGAATCCGGAGTCGCCGGCGGACTTGGAGGAGTTCAACATCTTCGCGGTGGTCGGCACCGACAACGTGGTCCGCGACCCCGATCCGCCCGCTGACTCCGGTTAGCGACTGAGAGGCCGAGCGGATAGCCCAAGACTCATCGGGATCCTCGCCAAGGGCTCAGCGAGGCCGTGGCCCGAGCGGCCCGTGAGCGCAGCGAACAAGAGCGGGAATGGTGCCGCACCTCTCGCGGTTGTGCCGCGAGAATGTAAACCGTGCGTGTGCTGGCAGCGCCCGACAAGTTCCGCGGCACGGCCTCGGCCGGCGAGATCGCAGAAGCCATGGCTGCGGCCGCCGCCGCCGTCTCGGCCTCCTGTGACCCGGCGCCCATGGCCGACGGCGGTGAGGGAACCCTCGACGCGCTGGGCGGTCCCAACCGCTCATCGGCGGTGACCGGGCCGCTGGGCGAGCCGGTCATTGCACCCTGGCGGCTCAGCCGCGGCGTCGCCGTCATCGAGATGGCCCTCGCTTCGGGCCTGGCCGTCGCCGGCGGCGCGGCGCGCAACGACCCCATCAACGCCACCACCTCGGGCACCGGCGAGTTGATCGCCGAGGCGGTTGCGGCTGGCGCGCAACGGGTGCTGGTGGCGGTGGGCGGCTCGGCCACCACCGACGGCGGCCTCGGCGCGCTGGAGGCTCTGCCGTCGCCGGCCCGGATGGCGGGGGTCGAGATGATCGTGGCCTGCGACGTGCGCACGGCCTTCGTGGACGCGGCCGCCGTCTACGGCCCCCAGAAGGGGGCTTCGCCGGCCCAGGTCGAGCTGCTGACCCGGCGACTTCGGAGGCTGGCCCAGATCTACGAGCGCGACTCCGGAGTGGACGTCACCACCATGGCGGGCGCCGGCGCGGCCGGAGGCCTGGCCGGTGGCCTCGCTTCTCGGGGTGCCGGCCTGGTCAACGGCTTCGAGGTGGTCGCCGATGAGATCGGCCTACCGGAGCGGATCCGGGACGCCGATGTGGTTGTCACCGGCGAGGGCCGCTACGACGCCACGTCGTTGCAGGGCAAGGTGGTCGGGGGAGTAACCGGGATCGCGGCCCAGTCGGGCACGCGGGCGCTGGCCGTGGTCGGCAGCACCGATCCCACCGCTCCGACGCCCGACAGCTTGGAGATCCTCGATCTGACCGCCCGGTTCGGGCCGGAGCGAGCTCATGGAGACCCCTGCGGATGCGTGCTGGAGGCTCTTGAGGCTGCCCTCCGAGGCGGTCCCTAGCGGCGGTGTTTCCCGGTCAGGACCAAGGCGGCTAGGCCCACCAACACCACCAGGATGGCCAGCAGGGTGACCAGCCAGGCGAAGACGGTCACGACCCACTTCACCACGGTGACCGCCCCCACCACGGCCAGAGCGCCCAGAATGACTTGGGCAGGCCAGGACAGGCGGCCCAGCTTCGCAACGGCTCCACCCGTCTCTTTCTCCATGGGTGATCCCACGGGCCAATCCTATCTCCGGGCCCTATACCATGGCCCGGCCCGTCACCGCATCAGCGAGTACAGCGAGGAACACACCATGGCTGTCACCGTCCGAGTGCCTACCACCTTAAGAGTTCTCACCGCTGGCGCGTCGGAGGTGGCCGTCGACGGCGCCACCCTGGCTGACGTGCTTGACTCGCTGGAGTCATCGCATCCGGGCTTCCGGGACCGGATCCTCGACGAATCGGGCGAACTGCGCCGCTTTGTCAACGTGTTCGTCAGCGACGACGACGTCCGCTTCCTCGATGGGCTCAGCACCGCAGTCAATGATGGTGCCACCGTGAGCATCGTGCCCGCGGTCGCGGGCGGCCGCGGCTGACGCACAGCAACCCCCGAACGCTCTCTTCGAGCGGCCACATTCGCGCGCGGGCGGGTTGTCATCGCGGGTCTGCGCCGGTTGACTTGGCACTCGTGGCACGCGAGTGCCAACCCAGGCAACACAGATACAGCCGGCCCTCCGCAGGGCCGTTCCGGAGGTTCAAATGGCCAAGACCATCCAGTTCGACGAGAAGGCTCGCCGTGCGCTCGAACGGGGCATGAATCAGCTCGCCGACGCCGTGCGGGTCACGCTGGGCCCCAAGGGCCGCAACGTCGTGCTCGACAAGAAGTGGGGCGCCCCCACGATTACCAACGACGGCGTGTCGATCGCCAAGGAGATCGAGCTGGAGGACCCCTTCGAGAAGATCGGCGCCGAGCTGGTCAAGGAGGTCGCCAAGAAGACCGACGACGTCGCCGGCGACGGCACCACCACCGCCACCGTGCTGGCGTGGTCGATGGTGCGCGAGGGTCTGCGCAACGTGGCCGCCGGAGCCAACCCGATGTCGCTCAAGCGGGGTATCGAGGCTGCCGTCGATGCCGCGGTGGAGTCGATCCAGGACAACAGCCACGACGTGTCCTCCGACAAGGCGCAGATCGCCAACGTGGCCGCCATCTCGGCCGCAGACGACGAGATCGGCGCCACCATCTCCGACGCCATCGACAAGGTCGGCAAGGACGGCGTGATCACCGTCGAGGAGGGCCAGACCTTCGGCCTGGAGATGGAGACCGTCGAGGGCATGCGCTTCGACAAGGGCTACATCTCCCCGTACTTCGTCACCGACCCCGAGCGCATGGAGACGGTGCTCGACAGCCCGTACGTCCTGCTGGTCGGATCCAAGATCTCGAATGTGCGCGACCTGGTGCCCGTGCTCGAGAAGGTCATGCAGGGCGGTAAGCCGCTGCTGATCATCGCTGAGGACGTGGAGGGCGAGGCCCTGGCCACGCTGGTGGTCAACAAGATCCGGGGCACGTTCACGTCGACGGCGGTCAAGGCCCCCGGCTTCGGCGACCGCCGCAAGGCGATGCTCCAGGACATGGCCATCCTTACCGGCGGCCAGGTCATCAGCGAGGAAGTCGGCCTCAAGCTCGACAGCGTGGGCGTCGACATGCTGGGCTCGGCCCGCAAGGTGATCGTCAGCAAGGACGAGACCACCATCGTCGAGGGAGCCGGCGACGGGTCCGATGTGGCCGGCCGCATCACCCAGATCAAGGGCGAGATCGACAACACCGACTCCGACTACGACCGTGAGAAGCTCCAGGAGCGGCTGGCCAAGCTGTCCGGCGGCGTGGCCGTGCTCAAGGTGGGAGCGGCCACCGAGGTGGAGCTCAAGGAGAAGAAGCACCGCATCGAGGACGCGGTCAGCACCACCAAGGCCGCCATCGAGGAGGGCGTCGTGGCCGGAGGCGGCGTGACGCTGCTGCGGGCTGTGGACGCCGTCGATGCCGCCATCGAGGGTCTCAGCGACGCCGACGAGAAGACCGGAGCCCGCATCGTGGCCAAGGCGCTGGTGGCGCCGCTGAGCCAGATCGCGGTCAACGCCGGCCTCGAGGGCGGAGTGGTCGTCGAGCGGGTCCGGAACCTCAGCGGCGCCGACGGCCTCAACGCGGCCACCGGCGAGTACGAGGACCTGATCGCAGCCGGGATCATCGACGCGGCCAAGGTCACCCGCTCGGCCCTTCAGAACGCCGGCTCCATCGCCGGTCTGTTCCTCACCACCGAGGCAGTAATCGCCGAGGCCCCCGAGGACGCGCCCGCGGGCGGCGGGATGCCCGACATGGACTTCTAAGTCCCCCAACCCCTCCCCCCGGACAACAGCCCGGCCCGCCCCGCTCGGAGCCGGGCTTGTTGCGCGCCCCGCCCCGCTCGGAGCCGGGCTTGTTGCGCGCCCCGCCGCGCCCCGCTGAGGGAATTGGCAGCGCTGTGCTCGGTATGCGTGCACAACCCTGCCAGTTCGCGGGCATGCGGGGCGCTCAGCGGGAATTGGCAGCGCTGGGCTCGGTATGCGCGCATAATGCTGCCAGTTCGCGGGGAGGTGGAGCGGACTGGATAGCTTGCGGGGGATGGTCGAGTTGCACCCGGTGTGTGAACCGCTGGCAGCCCTGCTGGGGACCTGGCGCGGCTCGGGGGAGGGGAGCTACCCCACCATCGACGACTTCGCCTACGCCGAAGAGCTGGTCTTCGGCCATGTCGGCAAGCCTTTCCTGTCGATAATCCAGCGCAGCCGGGACCTCTTGACGGGCGAGCCGCTGCACGGCGAGGCCGGGTACCTGCGGGCACTGCCCGACGGCGCGGTCGAGCTGACGGTGGCCCAGCCGTCGGGGATCGTTGAGGTGAACGTGGGCACGGTGACCAAGACCTCCGACGGCCTCGTCGTGGAGTTGGAGTCGGCGCAGGTCGGTCTCACGCCGTCGGCGAAGTCGGTGACCGCGGTACGGCGGCGATTGCACCTGGCCGGCGAGACGCTGGTGTCGGAGCTGTGGATGGCCGCGGTCGGGGAAGCCGATCTCATCCACCACGTCCGAGCCGAACTGTCGCAATAGCGCAGGTAGCGCGCTGCGGCCGGTCGCCGCAGGCCGACGTAGCCTTTAGCCATGGCCACCAAGTCGAGGAGCCAGCAGCGACTGGTGCGGCCATGGACCGGCGATGGCTCTGGCGAGGATCGAAGGGCCGACCGGCTCGCATCCGAGGAGCCCATGGCCATCGAACTGGACGACGTGCGGGTGGCCACCACCATGCGCACCCCCGGCAACGACTTCGAGCTGGCCGTCGGCTTCTGCTTCGCCGAGGGCCTGCTGGACGGCCACCGGGTGACCCAGGTCAAGTACTGCGCCAAGGGCTCGGCCGCGGCCACCGACTTCAACGTGGTGTCCGTCTCCACCGGAGGCAAGGCTCCGGAGCCCCGCCCCCGGCTCACCACCACCACGTCGTCGTGCGGTTTCTGCGGCACGAGCGAGATCGACGAGCTCGTCTCCAAGCTCGATGCGGTTGCCGGCGAGCCGCTGCCGTGGGAGGCGCTGGCCTCCGCCCCCGAACTGCTGCGGCCCGGGCAGGAACTGTTCGACGCCACGGGCGCGGTCCACGCCGCCGGAGTGGTGGATGCAGACGGCTCGGTCTCGGTGGTGCGTGAGGACGTGGGCCGCCACAACGCAGTCGACAAGCTCATCGGCCGGCTGTTCCTCGACGGCCGCCTGCCCGCCGCCGGGCTGGGCCTGGTGGTCAGCGGCCGGGCCAGCTTCGAGCTAGTCCACAAGGCCTGGGCCGGCGGGTTCCGGGCCCTGGTGGCCGTGAGTGCCCCCACCGCGCTGGCCGCGTCCACCGCCGAAGCCGCCGGCATGCAGCTGGCCGGCTTCGCCCGCAACGGCGCCATGACCGTCTACGTCGACGCCTAAGGTGCCGGAGGACGGCCGGCGACCGGCAGTAGGTGAAGCCGGATGGACAGGACGAGTACGGCAGCCACGAGACGCTGGAGGGCTGTCAGGGTTTCTCGCTGTCGCAGGTCTTTCTTGCTTCGGTACACGCTCGGCAGTTGTTCGTACCAGTCCTGTCGCACCCCCCAGGTAGTCTGAGAACATATGTTCGGATACAGCAGGGTCCAGGGAGTTGGCACTATCGGCAAGCAGCCCGCCCGTCGGCGTGACTATGGTGGACAACTGCCGTATGCGGATCATCCACGACTCGCCGGCAAAACCGGAATACCGTGGTTACACTGCAAGGTAAAATACATCAGAAGGAGGTGAAATGGATCAGACACAGCAGAAGGAGAGCAGGGAAACCAGTGACGCCCCGCGCGATGCACTCGACCAGTTGATAGCGCAGCAACCGGAACGGCATCCTCTGGTGTTCGGGTTTGTGGGGGCAATCGGGACGCCATGGGAGCGCATTCTTCGAGACTTCACCGAATCTCTGCGTCGTTTCGACTACTCGGCCTCCACCGTTCACTTGTCCAGGTTGGTCGATAATCTCGACTACCGACCTTGGGGAGAATTGCCCGAGCGTGGATCTACAGAGTACTACGAGAGGCGAATGAACGCCGGTGATCTACTTCGGGCCAAGACGCGCAATGGCTCTGCGATGGCTGCTCTTGCCGTTCGTGAAGTAGCTGCTCAACGGAATAGTTCAGAGAACGAGAGTTCGATTGTATTCCTGCTTCGTAGCCTTAAGCATCCAGACGAAGTAACGCTTCTGCGCCATGTCTATGGTAGAGCCTTCTTCCTGATTGGCGTTGCCTGCAGTATCGCCGAACGCCGCCATGTACTGTCGGAATCCTTATCGCACTTTGGTGAATCAAGAGCAGGGGCAGAGCGACTGATCTCAAGAGATGAGTCCGATCCGAATAATCGTGATTACGGACAGAATGTGCGGGACACCTACTCAATGGCAGACGTATTCGTGCCAGGCGCCACAGGTATAGATGTACGGTCAGATATCGATCGATTCATTGATTCCGTGTTCGGTACGCCTTTCTTGACACCGACACCACATGAAGAGGGTATGCGGTTCGCGCAGGTTGCTGCTCTTCGCTCAGCAGCAGCGAGTCGCCAAGTAGGCGCTGCGCTCATTCCTGTCAATGAGACACCTTTTGTTGCGGGCACGAATGAAGTACCCAAACCTGGCGGCGGTCAGTATTGGACAAGTGATTCTCCGGACTTCAGAGACTTCAAGACAGGTCGCGACCCAAACAAGGTCTACATCAAGTGGGTTGTGCAGGATCTCTTGGAGCGTCTACGTGATCACAACTGGTTGTCTGAATCTCTAGGAAACCAGAGTGGGCCAGAACTTGTGGAGCAGGCATTCACTGTGGACGAGTCAGGGTTATCGGTTCTTGGGGATGCACGCGTAGCAGCGCTGATTGAATTCACCAGATGTTTGCATGCTGAACAAGCAACGATAATCAATGCCGCTCGTTCAGGTGTTGTCACTCAAGGTGCAGTGTTGTACTCAACTACGTTTCCCTGTCATGAGTGCGCGAAGATGATAATAGGTGCCGGTATTGCGGAAGTTCACTACATTGAACCATATCCTAAGAATCTTGTGAACGAGCTATTTCGGGACATGATCGATGTCTCACCGGCCGTTGGATCGCCGGGCGTACTAGTTGCTGGAAAGTTTCCGTTCCATCAGTTCTTAGGAATCGCACCCCGCTGGTATGCCGAAGCGTTCACAGCTGGTCGGCGTCGAATTGGCGATCAGTTGGTTGATTTCGATCCTCGAACAGCCAACCCGATTACCTCAGGATGGTGCGAGAGGGGGGATCAGGAGCGCGAGGTCTCGACCGATACCGCGATTTCACGAATGATCGAACAACTCGCGGCCGAGGACGCTGAGGGTGAGAAGATCTCAGGTAAGCAATCACAGATCGACAAAGCACAAGAGGAAATTGCCGAAGTAAGTTAGACAAGATGATTATGGATCTAGTTGGTCTCGTACTCCCCACAATACACACCAGATCATGGGGCGCTATTGGGGGTGCGTCCTAGGACAAGAGAGGTGAATCGAATGGGCAGCGATCAAATGTCTGATCATGAACGAGCTGAGACAGCTCAAAAGAGGTTGATGCAGATTCCACGCGAACAACTTGGCCCTGCAGGCCGAATTCTCGTCGATAATCCGCGCTCTGCAACGCCCGAACAACGTAGGGCAGCAATCCGACGAGTGGAGGGCAATGGCCTCGGAGAGATGACCGATGGGCAGCTTCCGCTAAAGGGCGCTAGCGGGGACGGCAGGTAGCACAACCTCAGCGGATGGTCCCATACCGCGCCCGCTTGGCTTAGTTGGCTCTTCGTAGACTGCGGTGATGCTGGAATCGGTCGGCGTGGGCCAGGGACTGGTCGTGGTGCACCTGTTCTGCGCCCGCACGGCGCGGTTCTCAGCGCGGTCAAGGACGCTGCCGAGGCGGGCACCCAGGTGGTGACGGTGGCGGTGCTGGGTCACAAGGCGCAGCTGTGCTTCATGGGCCTGCATGCCGATGCCTGGGTACTGCGCGACCTACAGACCGGCCTGGTGCGGGCGGGGCTGGACATCGCCGACAGCTACGTGTCGATCACCGAGCTGTCCGAGTACGCCCTGGGGCTGCCCGCGGAGATGGCCGACATGCGCCTGAATCCCAAGCTGCCCCCGCCGGGCAAGCCGGCCTGGTGCTTCTACCCGATGACCAAGCGGCGCGACGCAGGTCAGAACTGGTACGAGCTCGGATTCGACGAACGCAAGGAGTTGATGTACGAGCACGGCGCGTCCGGGCGCAAGTTCGCGGGGCGCATCGTGCAGTTGGTGACCGCATCCACCGGGCTCGACGACTGGGAGTGGGGCGTAACCCTCTTCGGTGAGGACATCGGCGCCCTCAAGGAGACCGTCTACACCATGCGCTACGACCGGGCCTCGGCCGCCTACGCCGAGTTCGGCCCGTTCGTAACCGGCCTGGTGGGACCGGCCGACGAAATCCTCGGGCGGACCTGCTGACTACGCCGATCCGGTGAGGGTTCCCGGCCGGGGTTAGGGTGCCGGAGTGGGCGAAGATGCACGGATTCCGAGAGCCGCGGCCGATGCCGAGCCGCGGTCGGCAGGGGAGGCTGAGATCCTGCGCTGGGCCGACAGCCTGGCCGGGATAGCCCAGACCGGCCTGGGCTTCACCGAGAGCCGCTACGAGCAAGAGCGCTTCGAGGAAGTGCTGGCGGTGGCGGCCGACATCCGGGCCCACAGTGAGGTCGGGACCGACGCGGAAGAGCAGGTGCAGGACTGGCTCGGCGGCGTCGGCTCCGGCATCGCCGGTTACGTCACGCCCAAGATTACTGTCGGCGCCATCGTCGGCGATGACGATGGCCGGATACTGCTGGTGCAGCGAGCCGACTCAGGCTGGTGGCTGTATCCCACCGGATGGTCGGATGTGGGCTACTCGCCGTCGGAGGTCGCCGTCAAGGAGGTCCGCGAGGAGACCGGCATCGACTGCGAGGTTCTGCGGCCCATCGCCATCCTCGACGGGATGCGCCTCGGCTTTCACCGGGTGCCGCTGGTGTCCATCGTGTTCTGTTGCCGCAGCCTCGGCGGCGAACTCAAGGCCCATCCACTGGAGTGCTCCGATGTGGGCTTCTTCGCCGAGGGCGAGCTGCCCGAACGCACCGCCCGTCCCGAGCTGTGGGCCCCGCACGCCTTCAGCGCCATCCGGGGCGAGCCGGTGGAGGTGCTCTTCGACCTCCCCCGAGACCCGCCATGGCGGGAGCCCGAGGGCTGAGACTCCCGCTCTTGTTCGCTGCGCTCACGGGCCGCTCGGGCCACGGCCTCGCAAGCTCGGCCTCTGGCCTCCCGCTCTAGCCGCCGTCGCGCAGGAACTTCTCGACCTCGGCCACCAGCCGGTCCGGGTCGTCGCTGAGCGACGGGCCGCCGGTGTCCTGATGCCGGCCGGTGTCCCAGGCCGTCTCAAGACTGGCCACATACTCTGCGGTCTCCTCGTCCTCGGCCACGATCCTGGTGATCTCCCGCTCGTAGGTCTTCGCCCGCTGCTCCAGGTCGAAGGTCGGCACTGGAGCCCCCATGAGGGCACACACCCGGTTGACCAGCGCCAGCGCAGCCTTGGGGGACGGCGCGGCCGGCATGTACGACGGCACCGCCGACCAGAATGACGCAGTGCTGTAGCCGGCGTCGCGGCAGGCCGACGACAGCACGCCGACGATCCCGGTGGGTCCCTCATAGCTGGACGGGGTGAGGCCGAGCTCGTCGTGCAGTTCGTCGTCGGTGGAGCCGTACACCTCCACGTCGCGACTGTGGGGAACCTCGGCGAGCAGCGCGCCGAGGGTGATCACCCGCTCCACGTCGAGCAGCCCGGCCAGGGAGATCAGTTGGTGGGTGAACGTCCGCCACCGCAACTGCGGCTCGGTGCCGATCAGCACCACTGCGTCCACACCACCGTCGTCGAGTCGGGCCACCCGCACCTCGTTCACCGGCCAGTCGATGCGCCGGGCCTTGCTCTCGTCGAGATGGATGGTCGGCCGGGCGGCCGTGAAGTCGAAGAACGGCTCGGGGTCAATCTCCGCCACCGGTACGCACCCCCAGCGACCGGCCAGATGGGAGGCCGCGGTGGTGGCCGCGTCGCCGGCGTCGTTCCAGCCCTCGAAGGCGGTGATCAGCGTGGGACGGTTCAGCTGGGGCCTGGGCCCCGACCACAAGACATGTTCCGGCTCAATCGACACGGGCGCCACCATACCGCCGCCCGAGCGGCGCCGACCCCCCCCACTAGGCCAGTTCGGCACGGTCTCGGAAGTGTTCCAGGGCTTCCGGGTTGGCCATCGCCGAGGTGTTGCGCACCGGGCGCCCGCAGATCACGTCCCGCACCGCGGTCTCGGTCATCTTGCCCGACCGGGTTCGGGGTATGTCATCCACCGCGGCGATCACTGCGGGCACGTGCCGGGGGGACAGCTCGGCGCGGATCCGGCTGCGGATCAAGTCGCGGAGATCGTCGGTCAACTCGTGTCCGGACGCCATCTTGACGAACAGCACGATGCGGGTGTCGGCCCCGTAGGGCTGGCCCACCGCGATGCTCTCGTCGACCTCGGGCATCGTGTCGACCCGACGGTAGATCTCGGCGGTGCCGATGCGCACCCCGCCGGGATTGAGCGTGGCATCGGACCGGCCGGAGATCACGAACCCTCCCGACGGGGTCCTCGACGCGAAGTCGCCGTGGTGCCAGACGCCGTCGATGCGCTCGAAATAGGCGGCTCGGTAGCGGGCGTCGCCCGGGTCGTCCCAGAAGCGAAGGGGCATCGACGGGAACGGGTTGCGACACACCAGCTCGCCCTCGACCCCGGACGGCAGCGCCCGGCCCGATTCGTCCACCACCTCCGTGTCCATGCCCAGGCCGGGACGCTGGATCTCACCCCGCCGGACCGGCGACGTCGGATCGCCGGCGACCAGGCAGCCGCACAGGTCGGTGCCTCCCGAGATCGATGCCAGATGCACGTCGGCCTTGACGTTGCCGTACACCCAGTCGAATCCCTCGGCCACCAGCGTCGAGCCCGTGGACGTGATGGCTCGCAGCGACGACAGGTCGTGGGTGGCGATGGGGCGGATACCTGCGTTGCGACAGGCGTCGATGAACTTCGCCGACGTGCCGAACAGGGTGATACCGGTGTCGTCGACCAGGTCGAACAGGCGCTCGGGGCCCGGATGGGCGGGCGAGCCGTCGTATAGCACCGCGGCGGCACCGCACGCCAGGGTCGAGGCGAGCCAGTTCCACATCATCCAGCCCGTGGTGGTGAAGTAGAACACCCGGTCGCCGGGCCTCACATCGCAGTGCAGCCGATGCTCGGCCAGGTGCTTGAGGAGCAGCCCGCCCGCCCGGTGCACGATGCACTTGGGCGGGCCCGTCGTGCCCGAGGAGTACAGCACGTACCAGGGATGGTCGAAGGGCAGCTGCCGGAACACCGCCGGAGTGGGTCCGGCGCCGAATCCCGCGCCGTAGCCGTCGAGCCAGCCCGGCTCGACCAGCACCGTGCGGTTGAGCGAGGGCAGGTTGGCGGAGATGTCGCGCAGGCGCTGGGTGCAGTCATGGCGGCGGCCACCGTAGGGGTAGTCGGCGCAGGCGAACAGCACGGTGGGGGCGATCTGGCTGAAGCGGTCGAGCACGCCCGTGGTGCCGAAGTCGGGCGAAGTGGAGCTGAACACCGCGCCGAGGCCGGCCGCGGCCAGCATCACCGCATAGGTCTCGGGCCGGTTGGGCATCCAGGCCGCCACCCGGTCCCCGGGCCCCACCCCGGCATCGATCAGCAACTGCTGGACCCGGCCAACCATGTTGTGCAACGCGGCCCGGGTGAGGTCGGCGGTCTCGCCGTCCTCGCTGCGGAAGATCAGGGCGGTGTCCTGCGACGGCTCGCCCAGCAGGTTCTGGGCCACGTTGAGCCGGGCGTCGGGCAGGAACCGGGTGCGCCGCAGACGCTCGCCCGGGTCGGGGCACCGATCCTCGTCGGGCGACTCGACGAGGCGCTCGCCCCGGTCGCCCGCGACTCCGGACCAGTCCCACAGCGCGGCCCAGAACTCGCCGCTGTGCTGCACCGACCACCCGTGAAGGCTCTCCCAGTCCGGCAAATCGGTGCCGCGGTGTTCACGCAGCCAACCCCCGAAGGCCGAGAAGTTGGAATCGGCGGCCCGTTGCCCAGAAGGCGTCCACAGGGGCGCGGTGGGGGCATCCGGGCCGTTCACAGCGTGTAGCGGTAGACGCTCGACTCTCGCTGCTCGAAGCCCATCCGGGCATAGAGGCGGTTGGCCGCCTCCCGCGAGGGCCGGGAAGTGAGGTCGGTGCTGCGGGCGCCCAGGCGCCGGGCTGTCTCCAGCGCGGCCTCGCTGAGCCGCTCACCCACCCGCCGCCCTCTCACCGCCTCGTCCACCACCACATCCTCGATGCGGGTGCGCACGCCGGTGGGGATGCGGAAGGCGACAAGGGTCAGCGCCCCGACGATGCGGTCCCGGTGTCGGGCCACGAACAGTGTGGTGGCGCCGGACGCCACGATCTCCTCCAACTCGGTCCGGCCCGGCGGGGGGTTCGATGACGACAGCTGAGGGATGAGCCGCTGCATGGCCTCAACCAGCTCGTCGGTGACGGCCCGGCACTCGTGCACTTCGATCTCGGCGGCGCCGGCCATGTCGTCTCCGGGAGCGGTCACGGATGCTCAGAGTAGAGCCCGCAGCCGCGCCACCGCTCATCAGACGGAAACGTGAGCCAGCGCGGGTTCAGGCGGCGACGATGCGGGTGACGGTGCCGTTGAGCGACAGCGCGTAGAGTTCGCCCCGGCCGTCCTCGCCGAACGACGCGAGGGAGCCGCCGAACACTTCCGCCCCCAGTTCGCGGAACTCGACCTCGCCCCTGGAGATCTGCAGGGCCCACAGGCGCGACGTGCAGTAGTCCCCGAAGACGTAGGCGCCGTAGAGATCCTCGATGGCGCTGCCCCGGTACACGTACCCGCCGGTGACGCTGCAGCCGTCGTCCTGGCTGTACTCCCACACCGGATCGGCGTGGTTGGCAGGCTCGTCGCCGGCGAAGGCGTGCAGGCCCTCGCGGAGGCGCCAGCCGAGATTGGCGCCGAGTCCGCCCCCGTTGGCGGCCAGCAGCACAGTCACCTCCTCGTAGCGGTCCTGTCCCACGTCGGCGATCCAGAGGTCGCCGGTGGCGCGGTCGAACGAGAAGCGCCACGGATTGCGTACCCCGGTGAGGAAGATCTCGGGCCGTCCCGTTCCGTCCTGGTCGGAGGCGAAGGGATTGTCGGCCGGCACGGCGTAGGGCTCGGTGGCGTCAGGCGTCGGCTCGATCCTCAGAATGGCCCCCAGCCAGGTGTTGGGGTCCTGGCCGGCATCGAGCGGGTCGCCTCCCGAGCCGCCGTCGCCGAAGCCCACGTAGAGGAAGCCGTCGGGGCCGATGGCCAGGTCTCCACCGTTGTGATTCCGGTAGGGCTGGGCCTGGAACAGGATCGTCCGCCGGCGGCCGCTCAGGCCCGTTCCGTCCCTCTCGAAGGCGTCCACTCGGGTGTCGCCCGCGAGGTCTGTGAAGTTCGCGTAGAGCCATCGGTCGGTCACCGCTATTCCGAGGAGACCCCGCTCGCCAGTGGCTTCGGTCTCGGCGGTGATGTCCAGGATTGTCTCCACCACCTCGCCCCGATCCATGTCGACCCGCAGGACGCGGCCCGAGCGCTCCGCGATCCACACCAGGTCGTCGCCGGGGGCCACCGCCATGTCGATCGGCTCGTCGAGGGTGAGCACCGGCACCAGATCGACGTCGGCGGCGAACATGTTGCCGTCGGGCCGGGTGCTGACCGGCTGCGGATCAGGATCTTGCGGCTCGGGCGCGCCGGATGTGGTGCCCGTCGCTTCGGCTGCCGGCTCCCCGGCGGTCGTCGCGGCTCCGTCATTGGTGCCGGCGCCCGTCTCCTGGGAGGTTGCCGCGGCTCCGTCATTGGTGCCGGCGCCGGTCTCCTGGGAGGTTGCCGCGGCTCCGCCATTGGTGCCGGCGTCGGTCTCCTGGCCATCGGTCAGTAGAGGGTCCTCCGGCTGACCGTCCTGCTCCTGCCTTTCGACGAGCGCTGTCCCGTCAGGGGCCGTGGTCGCCGTCGGCACGGTGGGCCGCGGCGTCGACAGCTCGTCGTCTGCGGCGCAGGCGCCCCCGATGGTTGCTGCGGCCGCCACTGCGGCGGCAACCAGCAGCAGCCGCCGTCGAGGTTCCTTGAGCAGCGAAGCCGCGTCAGTCGGCATATTGCTCACAGAAGCCAACACGGCTACTTGATCCGCCGGATCAGGCCTTCTTGCACCACCGACACCACCAGACGGCCGTCCTGGGTGAACACCCTGCCCGTCGCCAGCCCCCTGGCCCCGCTGGCGGCCGGGGTGTGCTGGTCGTACAGCAGCCATTCGTCGGCTCGGAAGGGCCCGTGGAACCACATGGCGTGATCGAGGCTGGCCAGCATGACCTGCGGGTTCGCTGCGCTGGTGCCGTGGGGCGCCAGCGCAGTGTCGAGCAGGGTCAGGTCGCTGGCGTAGGTGAGCAGGCAGGCGTGCAGCACCGGGTCATCGCCCAGCGTGCCGTTGGCCCGCATCCACACCAGCTGTCTGGGCGGCAGCGGACCGCTGCGATCAAGCGGGCTGGTGGTCACATAGCGGATGTCGAGCGCCTGCATGCGGTCGGGCCGGACCCGGTCCGGGTCGGCGGCCTTGATCCTCCTGGTGCGGGGCTGCAGCGACTCGGGGTCGGGCACCTCAGGCATCGGATCGGCGTGCTCGTACCCGTCCTCGGCAATGTGGAACGACGCTGCGAGCTGGAAGATGGCCCGCCCGTGCTGGATGGCGACCACGCGACGGGTGGTGAACGACCGCCCGTCCCGTATGCGGTCCACGTCGTAAAGCACCGGGGCCCTGGGGTCGCCGGCCCGCAGGAAGTAGGCGTGCAGCGAGTGCACCGAGCCCTCCTCCACTGTGCGGGCCGCGGCCACCAGCGCCTGGCCGGCCACCTGGCCGCCGAAGATCCGCTGGCGGTCGTCGTCGGGGGAGAGGCCCCTGAAGATGTTGACCTCGATGGCTTCGAGGTCAAGGAGGGCCACCACATTGTCCAGCGCCGTCTGCATCCGCCCATCATGCCCCGCCCAGGGGGCGGACGGGTACCCCCGAGCGGTCGTGCGCAATAGCCTGCGGTCGTGACCGCCACGCCTACATCCACCCTGCGGAGGCTGCGAGCCGAGCACGGGCTGAAGGCCCTGCGCTACTGCGGCGTGTCAGTGGTGAACGTGACGGTCGGGCTCAGCGTGCTGGCCGTTTGCCATGGCGCGTTGGGGTGGCCTGCGGTCGTGGCCAACCTCGCAGCCTGGATCGTCGGCACCGCCCCCGCATACCTGCTGAGCCGGGCCTGGGTGTGGCAGCGCAGCGGTCCTCACCGGCTGGGCGGGGAGATCCTCACGTTCTGGGTCATGGCGCTGGTCGGCCTGGCCCTCTCGTCCCTGGTGGTAGCGATCATCGAGCACCTCGCGGACCGGACCGTGCTCGTCCTGGCGGGCAACTTCGGCGCCTACGGCAGCGTGTGGGTGGCCAAGTACATCTTCCTCGACCGGGTGATGTGGCCCCGAACTCGCGACGCCTGATGGACGACCAGCTGCGCCGCGCTGCTGAGGCGGCGCGCGGCTTCATGCCCGCCGCTGAGGGACTGGCCCTCTACGAGGCCGCCGCGTCGCTCGATGTGGACGGGCCGCTGCTGGAGGTGGGCAGCTACTGCGGCAAGTCGGCGGTGTACCTGGGCGCGGCCGCGCAGCAGGCAGGACGGGTGCTGTTCTGCGTCGACCACCACCGCGGCTCAGAGGAGAATCAACCCGGTTGGGAGCATCACGACCCGGAGGTGGTGGACCCCGATCTGGGCGTGATCGACACGCTGCCGTACTTCCGCCGCACCATCTCCGACGCCGGTCTGGAGGAGATCATCGTGGCCGTCGTGGGCGATTCGCCGACGGTGGCATCGCTGTGGGCCACCCCCCTGGCCATGGTGTTCATCGACGGCGGGCACGGTGCCGGGCCCGCCCACCGCGACTACGAGGGCTGGTCGCCCCATGTAACACCGGGGGGACTCCTGGCCATACACGACGTGTTCGAGGACCCCGCCGACGGGGGACGGCCCCCGTATGAGATCTGGTTCCGGGCCCTGTCCGACGGATGCTTCCGAGAGCAGTCGGCGGTCGGCTCGCTGCGGGTGTTGCGGCGTGTCGCCTAGAGCCCTCGCCATCGGCTTCGGACTGGTTCTGGTGGCCGCCGGATGCAGCGGCGAGCGCTCATCGGGCCACGACCTGGCCGTGTCGGGCGGGGCACCCCAGGCGACGGTTGCGACCGCTCCCACGGTGCCGCGCACCACGTCGACCACCACGACGCAGCCGGAGGCTCGCCCCGAACCGGCGTCACCTCCGGCCGAGGACCCAGTCGAAGTGGAAGTCCCGACCCCCGCTACGTCGGTGGAGCCCGAGCCCATCGGTTGGGAGGACCTGGAGCATCTCACCGTGGAGGTCGACGGAGAAGTCGTGCGGCTGGAGGGCGGTCGGGCCACGGTCTCATACGGCGGCGCCTCGGCGACCAGTTTCACGCTCCAGAACCGCGTCGCCCAAGGCGACCTCGACGGCGATGGCGACGAGGACGTGGTAGCCCACATCGTCCAGCGGTCGCCTGGGACGGGCGTCTTCCACCTGATCGTGCCCGTGATCAATGACGAGGGCGCCGCGGCGGCGCAGTCGCCCATCGCCGTGGGCGATCGCGTCGTCGTGGACGCCATCACGGTGCGGGACGGTCTGATCGACGTGTCGCTGTTCGACCGGGCCCAGGACGAACCCTTCACGATCATCTCCCGGCACACGACGCTGGAGATCGACCTGTCTTCGCCGGCACCGCTGGTGAGGGTGATCGACACGGAGCCCATCGAGGACATGCCGATGCCCGGCCCGGAGCGACCCGAAGTGAACATCCGCTTCGAGCCGGGCGCGGTAAGTGCCACCGAGCCCGGGACCATCGACTTCCGCGAGCGCCAGACCTACACGGTGTACGCATCGGAGGGCCAACCGTTCACCGCCACGCTGGAAGCGCCGCTGGGTGTGTGGCTCGATGTCCGCCTGGACCACCTGGTTGTCACCTCCGCCTCCCAACGGTCCCAGCTGGTGGAGGCGGAGCTGCCGGCGACGGGACCTTGGAAGGTGACTGTGATCTCCTCGCACGCGGGGGAGTCCGGCTACGAGCTCACCGTCGAGGCGCTGCCGCGGCCGGCGGCCGCGCCCGTGCCCACAACCACTGCACAGGCGGTGACCGTGCCCCGACCGGTCACGCCCGACCACGAAGGCGTCGTCGTCTATCTGACCTTCGATGACGGCCCCAATCCCGACTACACGCCGCAAGTGCTCGACGTCCTGGCCCGTCACGACGCCCGGGCCACGTTCTTCGTGGTGGGTTCGTTGGCGCAGGCCTATCCCGACATCATCCAGCGCATCGCGGCGGAGGGTCACACCATCGCCAACCACTCCTGGAACCACGAGGACCTGGCCGGTCTGTCACGGGCGGCCTTCGACGAGACGATCAGCCGGACCCAGGCGGTCCTGGGGGATCTCGCCGCGCCGTGCCTGCGCCCGCCGTACGGGTCGATCGACGCCTTCACCAGGGAGTGGGCCGCTTCCCACGGACTGACGCTGTTGACGTGGGACGCCAGCCCCGCCGACTGGCTCCGCCCCCCGGCAGAGGAGATCGCCGACTACATCGTGAAGTGGGCCAGGCCCGGAGTGGTCCTCCTGATGCACGACGGTGGCGGCGACCGCTCCCGTACGGTCCAGGGCCTGGACATGGCTCTGGAGCGGCTAGCCGACCGGGGCCTGCGCTACGAGCCGGTCTGCCGCTGATCCATAGCAGACCACCGGCTATTGCTCGGCGCGGCGCTACCTCGTAGGCTCTGCCGAGCCGACAGGCAGCGAAGCCGGTGCGAACCCGGCACTGTCCCGCAGCGGTGATGCTCGGCGGCTCCGGCCGCTGAGACGAGTCCGATCGCCTGGCTGCCGGCTCGACGATCCGACCCTCGAGGTAAGGGAAGGCTCGTGCGGTGGTACTCCCGCTGCTCGGCCCCGAACTCGAGCAGAAGGGAGAACCTCATGAACACCACCGCAACCGGGCGAGCGATCCCACGCGCCAAGCTCCTGCTGGCTGTGCTCGCCGCGATCCTCGTGGCCGCCGCATGCAGCGGCACCCCTGACGACGACCAGTCCGCGGACCAGCGGATCGTGTCCATCTCGCCGACCGGGACCGAGATGCTGTTCGCCATCGGCGCGGGCGACCGGGTGGTGGCCGTCGACCAGTTCTCGTACTACCCGGACGACGCCCCGGTCACCGACCTCGACGGCTGGAACCCCAACGTCGAGGCCATCGCCTCCTACGACCCGGACCTGGTGGTCATGCAGACCAGCGGCGATGCCGGCGCCAGCCTGGAGGCTCTCGGCATCGAGGTGTGGGCCCACGACGCCCCGTTCGCCTTCGAGGACGTCTTCGTCCAGATCGAACAGCTCGGCGAGGTCACAGGTCAGGTTGACGAAGCCGCGATGCTGGTCGCTGAGATGCGGACCGAGATCGCAGAGCTGATCGCGGCCGCGCCGGATGTGTCCGGGCTCAGCTACTACCACGAACTCGACAACACCTTCTACACCGTCACCAGCAGCACGTTCATCGGGCAGGTGTACAGCCTGTTCGGCCTGGCCAACGTGGCCGATCCCGCCGATGCCGAGGGCAGTGCCTGGGGCTATCCGCAGCTGAGCGACGAGTACCTGGTGGACGCCGACCCCGACGTGATCTTCCTCGCCGACACCCTGTGCTGCGGCCAGAGCGCCCAGACGGTGGCGGCCCGTCCCGGCTGGGACCAGCTCACGGCGGTGCGGGACGGCCGGATCGTCGAGCTCAACGATGACATCGTGTCGCGCTGGGGTCCCCGCCTGGTGGACTTCATCGCGGCGATCTCCGGTGTGCTGGTGTCGCTCGGCGCGACGAGCTAGACGGCAGGCGATTGGAGGGGCCTTGACGTGAGCGACCAGCCGGCTGGCCGGGCCGATGTCGTGCTGCAGGCGTCGGGCCTGCGACCGGGGCCGCTGGCTGCCGGTCTGGCTGCGGCAGTCATCGCGGTGCTCGCCGGGCTGACCATCGGTCCGGTGGACATCGCCGCGCACCGGGTGGCGTTGCAGTTGCTCGACGGGCTGCCGGGGGTGACGATCGACTCCGGCCTGAGCGACGCCCACGCCGCCATCGTGGAGCAGATCCGGCTGCCCCGGGTGGCCCTCGGCCTGCTGGTGGGGGCCACCCTGTCGGTCAGCGGCGCCACCTACCAGGGCGCATTCCGCAACCCGCTGGCCGACCCGTACCTGCTGGGCATCGCGGCCGGGGCCGGACTCGGGGCCACCATCGCCATCACCAGCAACCTCGGCGACGGGGCCGGCGTGCTGGACCCGGTGCCTCTGGCCGCCTTCGCGGGAGCCCTCATCTCGGTGACGGTGTCGTATGTGGCCGGCCATCTCGGGGGACGCTCCACCGCGTCGCTGATCCTGGCCGGCATCGCGGTGGCCAGCTTCCTCACCGCCTGCCAGACGTACGTGTTGCAGGCCAACAGCGACGCGTTCCGCCAGATCTTCGCCTGGATCCTGGGACGCATCGCCACTTCGGGATGGTCCGAGCCGGCGCTGATGCTGCCCTACTTCTTGGTGACGGTGGCGGTCGTTCTCCGCTACCGCCGGGCGCTCGACGTGCTGGCCGTCGGCGACGAGGAGGCCGCCGCGCTCGGCCTTGAGCCCCGCCGGGTCCGCATGATCGTCGTGCTGGCCGCGTCGCTGGGCGCGGCTGCGGCGGTGTCGGTGAGCGGGCTCATCGGCTTCGTCGGCATCATCGTGCCCCACACCGTGCGGCTCGCGTTCGGCACCAGCAACCGGCTCGTGCTGCCGCTGTCGGTGCTGTTCGGGGGAGCGTTCATGGTGCTCGCCGACCTGGCCGCCCGCACTGCGCTGGCTCCGGCCGAGCTGCCCATCGGCGTGGTGACCGCGTTCTTGGGCGCCCCCTTCTTCGTGCTGGTGCTGCGCACCAGCCGCCGGGAGATCTGGTGAAGAACGCAACCCCGCCGCCTATCCCCAAGCCGGGTGGCGCGCCCGTGAAGAACGCAGTGAGCGTGCGGGCGCTCGACGTCACCCTCGACGGCACGCATGTGCTGCGCGGCGTCGACCTGGCTGCGTCGACGGGGGAGTGGGTCAACATCATCGGCCCCAACGGCGCGGGCAAGACCACGCTGCTTCGGGCGCTGCTCGGACTGGTGTCCTTCGACGGGGAGATCACCATCGACGGCCTCAGCGACCGGCGCCGCTCGTCCCGGGCCCGAAAGGTGGCCTACGTCCCCCAGACACCGGTGATCCCGCCAGGGATGCTGGTCGCCGACTACGTGCTGCTGGGGCGCACCCCCCACCGGGGCGTCTTCGCGGCCGAGACCGCCAACGACCGCAAGATCGCGGCCGAGGTCCTGACCCGCCTCGACCTGGGCGGCTTCGGCGAGCGCACCGTGCAGTCGCTGTCGGGCGGCGAGCGTCAGCGCGCCGTGATGGGCCGGGCTCTGGCCCAGCAGGCCGACCTCCTGCTCCTCGACGAGCCCACCACCGCCCTCGATCTCGGCCATCAGCAGGATGTGCTCGAGCTGGTCGACGCGCTGCGACGCGAGCGCGGCCTCACCGTCATCGCGACCCTGCACGACCTGACGCTGGCGGCCCGCTACGGCGACCGCATCGCCATACTCGCGCAGGGACGGGTCGCCGAGACCGGGCCGCCTGCCGACGTGCTAACGGTGCAGAACATCGCCGAGTACTTCGGCGCCAGCGTGCGCATCGTCGACGACCCCGATGGCCCCGTGATCGTTCCCACCGCCGGCGCGGGCCGTGACCCCGTCGCCCAGAATGGAGACCAACCGTGACCACCAGCGACTCCCCGCCCACCGAAGATCCCCGCCCCGGCGGGATGCGCACTGCCAAGAGCCTGATGGTGGTCAACACCGGCGACGGCAAGGGCAAGTCCTCGGCCGCGTTCGGTACGGCCATGCGGGCCAGGGCGCGGGGCTGGCCGGTTGCGGTAGTGCAGTTCCTCAAGTCGGATGACTGGGTAACTGGTGAGCAGTTGATGGCCGAGCCGCTCGGGGTGGACTTCTGGTCGCTGGGAGAGGGCTTCACCTGGGACAGCGACGACCTGACCCGCGACGAGGCCGAGGCCCGGGAGGCGTGGCGGCACGGCAAGGCGGTGGTGGAGGCGGGCGAGCACCGGCTGGTGGTGTTCGACGAGATCACCTACCCGCTCAACTGGGGCTGGATCGACGCCGCCGAGGTTGAGGCCGCGTTCCGCAACCGTCCCGAGCAGGTGTCGCTGGTGCTGACCGGCCGGGACGCACCGGATTGGATGATCGAACTGGCTGACACCGTCACCGAGATGGTCAAGACCAAGCACGCCTACGACGCCGGGATCCTCGCCAAGAAGGGCATCGACTACTGATGCCCGCCTCAGCGCACTGCTGGTGGAGGGCTGCAATCCGAACTGCCTGCGCCGATGAGCATCCCCATCCACGCGACCACCTTCCACGGCGCCCGCGCTGGAGCGCACCAGGACGAACTACCTGCGCCTTGACCACCTGTTCGGTGAAAAACCGACAGAAGTTCGATGGATGCGGACCCGGAGGCTCGTCGCGTTGGCTCTGACGGTTCTTACTGGTGGTGCCCGGTCGGGCAAGTCGGCTGCGGCGGTGGCGGCCGCAGCGGGCTCCGGTGCGCCGGTGACGTTCGTCGCCACCGCTGAGTCCGGCGACGAGGAAATGGCCGAGCGCATCGCTCAACACCGGGCGCGGCGGCCGGCCCACTGGACGACCCTGGAGGCGACCCAAGACCTGCTGCGGGCGGTGGGGGCGGTCGACCCGGCCGACACGATCATCGTCGACTGCCTGGCGATCTGGGCGACCAACCGGATGCTGGAGGATCCCCGTCCAGCCGACACCGACATAGAGGCGGAAGCGGCCCGGCTGGCCCGGGCGC
The DNA here is from genome assembly GCA_021296315.1 of Acidimicrobiia bacterium. Classification (GTDB taxonomy): domain Bacteria; phylum Actinomycetota; class Acidimicrobiia; order Acidimicrobiales; family Aldehydirespiratoraceae; genus Aldehydirespirator. The sequence goes on from JAGWAO010000029.1 coordinate 76,253, forward strand.
TGGCGGCCCGGCCCGGGTTGGCGCTGGTGGTGACTAACGAAGTGGGCTCGGGCGTCGTGCCGGCCACGCCGCTGGGGCGGGAGTTCCGGGACCTCCTCGGCTGCGTCAACCAGGCCCTGGTGCGGGCCGCCGACACCGCCTACCTGGTGGTCGCGGGCCGGTTGCTGCCCCTCGTAGACCCGGCTTCCGGGTTGCAGGCCTGAGGAGGCGGCAAGTGAGGAAGTGGGCCCCTGCTAGCCGAATTGGCAGCATTCGGGTCCATTTCTGGCGCTCACCGCTGCCAATTCGCGTCCGGACGCTTCGGTGACGGCGGAGAGCGACGTTCTTGCCGGGCTGCTTGGGGACCTCCCCGGCCCGGACCGCTCCGCACGCGACCAGGTGGCGGCCAGGGCCGCCGCCGTGCTGCGCCCGGCCGGTGCCTTCGCGCGGCTCGACGTGTTGGCAGCCTGGCTGGCCGGCTGGCAGGGCACCACCGATCCGCGGGTTCACCGGCCCCATGTGGCGGTTTTCGCCGCCGACCACGGCGTTGCTGCCGACGGTGTGAGCGCCTATCCGGGGGAGGTCACCGCAGCGATGGCCGGGGCCATTCGCAGCGGGGTGGCCACCGTCTCCGTGCTCGCCCGGCAGGTCGGCGCGACCCTGGACCTCTTCGATGTGGGAGTGGGACGGCCCACCGGCAACATCCGGGTCTCCGACGCCATGAACGCCGACGAGTTCGACGCCGCCGTAGCCGCGGGGGCGGCCGCGGCGGAGTCGAACGATGCCGACCTGCTGGTGGTGGGCGAGATCGGGATCGGCAACACCACCGCCGCCGCCGCGGTCGCAGCCGCAGTGCTGGGAGGCTCCGCTGCTGACTGGGTCGGACCGGGCACGGGAGTGGTCGGCGCGGCGCTGGCCCGCAAGTGCGACGTAGTCCAGGCCGCGCTCGACCGCGTGGGGCCGGTTCCCCCCTTGGAGGCGCTTCGACGCCTGGGGGGCCGGGAACTGGCGGCGATGGCCGGTGCGGTGGCCGCGGCCCGCCGGCGCCGGCTGCCGGTGGTGCTCGACGGGTTCATCGCCACTGCCGCGGTCGCCCCGCTGGCCGTGGCCCGACCCGGCAGCCTCGATCACTGCATCGCCGGACACTGCTCGGCTGAGCCGGGTCACGAGCGGGCGCTGGAGACACTGGGACTCGATCCGCTGATGCGGCTCGATCTGCGGCTGGGGGAGGGGTCGGGCGCGCTGGTGGCGGTGCCGATCATCCGGATGGCCGCGGCCGCAGTGACCGAGGTGGCCACTTTCGAGGAGTGGGGACTCCAGCAGTGAGCCCGCGACGAGCCTGGGCCTTCCTGACGAGGCTGCCCGGCGGTGCCCATCCCAGCGACGACCGGGAGCTGGGCCGCAGCGTCCCGTGGTTCCCGCTGGTGGGTGCGGTGATCGGAGGCCTGCCGGGCTCGGTCTACTGGGCCCTTCACGGGCCGCTGGGCGCGCCGCTGGCGGCGGTGCTGGCGGTCGCGGCCGGGGCGATCGCTACCGGCTGTTTCCACGAGGACGGTCTGGCCGACACTGCCGATGCCCTTGGCGGCGCGACCCGGTCGCGGCGATTGGAGATCATGAAGGACTCCCGTGTCGGTGTCTTCGGTGTCTTGGCGCTCGTGCTGTCGACGCTCGTGCGGGTGTTCGCGGTGGCGTCGCTGGGCCCGGTCGACGGGCTGGTCGCGCTGGTGATGGCACACATGCTGGGCCGCACGATGGCGGTGGCCGTCATGGGGGTGGCCCCCGTGGCGGGCACTGGCCTCGGCCACAGCTACACCGCCCACCTGCCTCGCGCCTGGACCGCCGCCGCGGTCGTTGTCTCAGGCGCAGCCGCGGCCAGTCTCGGACTTCCGGGAGCGGTGTCGCTCGCGGCGGCCGCGGTCGCCGCCGCGCTGGTCGGCCTAGTGGCATCGCGAGCCTTCGGAGGCACCACCGGAGACGTCCTCGGCGCTATCGAGCAGGCCGCCGAGATGGCCGTGCTCGTAGTCGCGGCCAGCCTCGCCGCCGATCACGGGTGGTCCTGGTCCTAGGCGCCGGGCAGCGTCAGCAGCCGGAGCACGGGATCGACTGACTCTTACCCTGCGCCCGTTAGCCTCGCAGCGTCAGGCTCGAACATGCAGGAGGCATCAATGCGAAGCCATGAAATCGACTACCGGATATACGGGGACGACCTCCAGTTCGTGGAGATCGAACTGGACCCGGACGAGGTCGTCGTCGCGGAGGCCGGGGCCATGATGTACATGGAGCAGGGCATCACCTTCGAGGCCAAGATGGGCGACGGCTCCGACCCCGACCAGGGCGGCTGGGGCAAGCTCAAGTCGGCGGCCAAGCGGGGGCTCACCGGCGAGGGCCTGTTCATGACCCACTGCCCCAGGGCAAGCAGCGGGTGGCCATGGCCGCGCCCTATCCCGGCAAGATCCTGCCCATCAACCTGGCCGCCGCGGGCGGGCAGCTCATCGCCCAGAAGGACGCGTTCCTGTGCGCGGCGTCGGGCACCAAGCTCGACATCGTCTTCAACCGCAAGTTCGGCACCGGCCTGTTCGGAGGGGAGGGCTTCATCCTGCAGTCCATCTCCGGCGACGGCCTGGCTTTCATGCACGCGGGCGGCACCATCGTCGAGAAACAACTCCAGGGCGAGACCCTGCGGGTCGACACCGGCTGCATCGTGGCCTTCCAGCCTTCTATCCAGTACTCGATCGAGCGGGCCGGCAACCTCAAGTCGATGGTGTTCGGCGGCGAGGGCCTGTTCCTGGCCACCCTCACCGGCGTGGGCCGGGTGTGGCTCCAGTCGATGCCGTTCAACCGGCTTGCCGACCGGGTGGTGGCCAATCTGAGGCCCGGCGGCTCCCAGGGGGAGGGCTCGGTCATCGGGGGCATCCAGAGCGTGTTCGAGCGCCGCTAGAGCCGAGGGGCCGAGCGCGCGGGTTCGATCAGACGATCGGGATGCTGAACGAGCCCAGCGGGCCGAAGTCGAAGCGATAGTCGTCGCCCGGCGCGACCGCCATCGGGCGGGTGAACGAGCCCGACAGGATCACCTGCCCCGCCCGCAGCGACCGGTCCTGTCCGGCGTAGCGCCGAGCCAGCCACACGATGCCGTTGGCGGGATGGTCGAGCACGCCCGCAGCCAGCCCGGTCTCCTCGGCCAAACCGTTGCGGTAGGCGATGGCTCCCACCCAGCGCAGGTCTGCGTGGCGGGGGCCCACCGGATGGCCGCCGGTGACGATCCCGGCGTCGGCCGCGTTGTCGGCGATGGTGTCGACCACGGTGCGGGTGCGGCCGGTAGCGGGGTCGGTGCGGGGGGTGCGGGACGCGATCAACTCCACCGCGGCGGTCACATGGTCGGTGGCGTCAAGAACGTCGTCGATCCGGAGGTCGGCGCCGTGGAGGTCGTCGGCCAGCACGAAGGCCAGCTCAACTTCCAGGCGCAGGTCGCAGAAGTCGGCGGCGACGATGGGCTCACCGGGAGCGAACACCATTGCGTCGGTCAGGAAGCCGGAGTCGGGGGTGTCGATGTTCATGGCCCGCTGCATGGCCCGGCTGGTGAGGCCGATCTTGTGGCCGATCACCCGCTCGCCCCGGGCCAGGCGGATGTCCAGCCAGGCGGCCTGCACCCGGTAGGCCTCGCCGGTGGTCATCTGCGGGTGGACGCCGGTGGTCTGGCGGACCTGCCTGCGCTCGCGCTCGGCGGTGTCGAGCAGCTCGGCCTCGGCCCGGATCTCCTCGTCGCTGAGTCCGGACGGGCCGCCATCCGGCCCGGCGTCGCTCACCGAGCCTCGCCGTGATCGAGAAGCGGGCTCACGGGACGAGCAGGATCTTCCCGGCCAGGCTGCGTCCCTGTAGCAGCCGGTGGGCCTCCGCCGCCTCGGACATCGGCAGCCGGCCTGCGATCCGCACATCGAGTTGGCCCGAGGCGATCCAACTGAACAACTCCGAGACCCGGGAGTCCAGCTCCTCGCGGGTGGCGATGAAGTCCCACAGCTTGGGCCGGGTCAGCCACAGCGACTTGCCCATGAGATGCAGCGGTGCCTTGGGCTCCACCGCTCCCGAGGCGTTGCCGAAGGTCACCATCGCCCCTCGCAACCGCAACAGCCGCAGGCTGTCGTCGTAGACGGCTGCGCCCACGCCGTCGTACACCACGTCGATCGCGTCGGGACCAACGGCGGCCTCCACCCCGGCCACCAGATCGGTGGTCGAGTAGTTGACCACATGGTCGGCCCCCGCGGCCCGGGCCAGTTCCACCTTGGCGTCCGAGCCCACGGTGGCCACAACCTCGGCGCCCCTCAGCTTGGCCATCTGCACGATCAGGCGCCCGGTGCCGCCCGCGCCGGCATGGACCAAGCAGCGGTCTCCGGGCCCGATGCGGGGGCAGTCGGTGATCAGGTAATGGGCGGTGAGGCCCTGCACGCCGATGGCGGCGGCTACATCGAGATCGACGCCGTCGGGCACCTTGTACGCCACCGAGGCACTGACTGCCGTCTGCTCGGCGTAGGAACCCATGGATCCAGCCCACGCCACCCGGTCGCCGGGCGCGAAGCCCTCCACGCCCGCGCCGACCTCGAGCACGGTCCCGGCCCCCTCCTGTCCCAGCACTACCGGCAGCGGCATGTCGTAGAGGCCCGAGCGGTGGTAGGTGTCGATGAAGTTCACCCCGACCGCGGCCACTGCCACCGTCATCTCGCCCTCGCCGGCCACCGGGTTGGGACGCTGGACGAGCTGCATCACCTCCGGCCCACCGGTCTCAGCGATCTGAACCGCCGCACTCGTTCCGCCCGCCGCTGTAGTCATCGTCGCGCCCCCTTTGGTCGGTCCGACGTGAGGTTACGGCCGCCGCGCTCTAGAAAGGGTTCTCGTCGCGGATCGGGTTGCGGAGGGTTCCGATCTCGGGGACCGTCACCTCGACCACATCGCCGGGCTCGAGCCATACCGGTGGGTCGAAGCGGGCGCCCGCGCCGGTTGGGGTGCCGGTGAAGATCACGTCGCCAGCGTCCAGGCCGACGAACGTGGACAGGTAGTGGACCTGGTACTCGATCCCGAACCGCATGTTGCCGGCGAGGTCGTCCTGGCGGAGCTCGCCGTTGACCCGGGTGGTGAGGTGCAGCTCGGCGAAGTCTTCGATCTCGTCGAGGGTCACCAGCCACGGGCCGATCGAGCCGCTGCGGTGCCAGTTCTTGCCTTGAGTGACGTTGAAGCGTCCGTGGCGCACCCAGTCGCGGATGGTGCCCTCGTTGCCGAGGCTCATCCCGGCGATATGGCTGCGGGCATCCTCGACCGGGATTCGGCGCCCGCCGGTGCCGACAACCACCACGATCTCGCCCTCGTAGTCGAGCTGCTCGGACTCAGGGGGCCGCAGCAGGGCCTGCTCGTGGCCAACCAGCGTCTCGGGGAAGCGCACGAACACGCTGGGGTACGAGTCGGCAGGGTTCTCGGCGTACTCCGCCCCCCGCCCGCCGTAGTTCACGCCGATGCAGATGATCTTGCCGGGCCGGGGGAGCAGGCGCTCGAAGTTGATCCCGTCGAGAGTGTGGTCGGCGGCGATGCCGGAGCCGGCCCAATCGTCCGCCTCGCTGAGGCGACCCTGCGCGATCAGATCGCCGAGGTCTGCGACCCCGTCGACGCGCTGTGCGAGATCGATCACGCCGGTGCCGTCAGAAGCGAGCACACCGAATGACCGGGCTCCATGGACGCTGTAGCTGAGCAGGCGCATCAGCGGCGGCCCCTCCCGGTCTGTGTGCAGAAACCGGTCATATGGACCACCTTCTGCACACAGAATCCTCCGGTCGTGCTGGCGTCGTGGTCGGGTTGGGCCGGTCGGAGATCAGCGCCTCACCGCCAGACCGTACAATCGTGCCTGGACGGACCGCACATGCCACACATCATCATCGAGCATTCTGCCAACCTGGCGAAGCTGACCGACATGGATGCGCTGGTGGACGCGGTCCATCAAGCGGCCCTCGACGACGGCCTTCCCGCCCTCGATGCTCTGCGCACCAGGGCCGCGCCCCGCGACCACTACCGCATCGCCGACGGGGACCCGGCCTACGGCTTCGTGTACCTGACTGCTCGCATCGGACCCGGCCGGGAACCGGAGACGATCCAGCGGTTCCTCAACCGCCTCATCGACACCGTCGACGAGGTGCTGGCACCGCTTCAACCCGACCATCCCGTCGCCATCAGCGCCGAAGTCCAGTTGATCGACCCGACCATGCGCATCAACCGCAACCACATCCGCACCCACCTCGCCGGAGGTCCTCGCACCTGAGAAGCCGCACGGGCGAGTGTCGACGCCACGCGGTGAATCGTGTTGTTCCCCGCTGTTGTTCGCTGTGCTCACTGGCTGCTCGGGCCGCGGCCTCACTCAGCATCTTGCCGGACTCCATGCGAATCGCGGCCCGCCCGCTCGGCCTCTAGCCTCCGTCAGAGGCCGCGATAGGAGAAGACCATGGCCGCTTCAGCCAGCTTCGAGGAGAACCTTGCCGCCGCCGCTCGGCACCTTGCTCGCTTCGGGGCCGAGCCGACGCTGCACTTGATCGACGGCGAGCCCGCCGCCAGCCTGTCCGGCGAGACGTTCGCCAACGGCTCGCCCATCGACGGAGTGCACCTCGGAAACGTCGCCGCGGGCGGTTCAGCCGACGTTGCAGCCGCGGCTGACGCCGCTTGGGCGAGCTTCGAGGGGTGGTCCCGCACGCCCGGCGAGCAGCGCAAGCGCATCCTTCACGCGGTGGCCGATGCCATCGTGGCCCGAGCCAACGAGATCGCGGTGGTGGAGTCGGTGGACACCGGGCAAGCCATCCGCTTCATGTCGTTGGCCGCGCTGCGAGGCGCGGAGAACTTCCGGTTCTTCGCTGACCGGGCCCCGGCCGCCTCGGACGGGCTGGCCCTGCCGTCGGCCCACCACCTCAACTACACCAGCCGCAGGGCCATCGGACCGGTAGGGGTGATCACGCCGTGGAACACGCCGTTCATGCTGTCCACCTGGAAGATCGCCCCCGCGCTGGCCGCGGGCTGCACGGTCGTTCACAAGCCGGCGGAGTGGAGCCCGCTCACAGCTTGCCTGTTGGCTGAGATCGCGCTCGACGCGGGCTTACCTCCCGGAGTGCTCAACGTGGTGCACGGCATGGGCGAGACCGCGGGACGGGCCCTCACCGAGCACTCCGACATCGCGGCCGTCGCTTTCGTGGGCGAGTCGGCCACCGGGTCGCTCATCCAGGCCCAGTCGGCGGCCACCCTCAAGCGGCTCCACTTCGAGCTGGGGGGCAAGAACCCGGTGATCGTGTTCGACGACGCCGACATCGACCGGGCCCTCGACGCGGTGGTGTTCATGATCTACAGCCTCAACGGCGAGCGATGCACCAGCTCCAGCCGCCTGCTCGTGCACCGCAGCATCTACGACGACTTCACCGAACGTCTCGGGGCCAAGCTGCGCAACATACGTGTGGGCCATCCTCTCGACCCCGACACGGTGATCGGCCCGCTGATACACCCGCGCCACTGCGACAAGGTGCGCAGCTACATCGAGTCGGCCTCAGCCGAGGGCGCCACTGTGGTGGAGGGCACTGGATGGGCCGGCGCACCGGCCGGGGGCAACTACGTGACGCCGGTGCTGTTCACCGGAGCCACCAACGACATGCGCATCGCCCGCGAGGAGATCTTCGGCCCCGCCCTGACCGCCATCGCCTTCGACGACGAGGCCGACGCGGTGGCTCTCGCTAACGACACCGACTACGGGCTGGCCGCCTACGTGTGGACCGGCGACGTCGGCCGGGCCCATCGGGTGGCCGGTGCCGTCGACGTGGGCATGGTGTGGGTCAACTCCCAGAACGTGCGCCACCTGCCGACACCGTTCGGAGGCACCAAGCGCAGCGGCATCGGCCGGGACGGCGGCGACTGGAGCTTCGACTTCTACATGGAGACCAAGAACGTGTCCGTCGCCCACGGCGACCACCCCATCCCCAAGCTCGGAGGCTGACCCGATGCAGACACAGATGCTTATTGGCGGGACCTGGCGTGACAGTGCCGCCGAGCGGATCGAGGTGCTCGACCCGGCCACCGGCGGCGGCATTGCCGAGGTGGCCGCGGGCGGGCCGGCCGAGGCGGCCGCCGCCTGCGACGCGGCCGCGGCCGCCCAGCCTGCCTGGGCCGCGGCTCCGCCCAGAGTCCGCTCTGAGATCCTGCGCGACTGCCACCGGATCATGCTGGAGCACTCCGACGAGCTGGCCGACCTGATCACCCTCGAGCACGGCAAGCCCCGGGCCGACGCGGTGGGGGAGGTGGCCTACGCGGCCGAGTTCTTCCGCTGGAACGCTGAGGAGACGGTTCGCATCCACGGCACCATCGGCACCGCCCCGGGCGGCGACAAGCGCATCATCACCCGCCATCCGCCGGTGGGGGTGGTAGTGATGATCACGCCGTGGAACTTCCCGGCCGCCATGATCACCCGCAAGCTGGCCCCGGCGCTGGGCGCGGGCAACGCGGTGGTGGTCAAGCCGCCCCGGGAGGCGCCCCTCACCGCGCTGAGGATCGGCGAACTGCTGGCCACCGCCGGCGTGCCGCCGGGCGTGGTCAACCTCGTGCCGACCGCCGCTTCGGGGCCCTGGTTCGACGCCGCGGTGGACCACAAGGCGGTGCGCATGGTGTCGTTCACCGGCTCCACCGAGGTGGGACGGCTGCTGCTGCGGCGTTGCGCCGACCGGGTCCTCAAGACGGTGATGGAGCTGGGCGGCAACGCACCCTTCGTGGTGTTCGCCGACGCCGAC
>JAGWAO010000077.1 GCA_021296315.1 Acidimicrobiia bacterium
ACATGGACCCCTTCGCACGTGGCGGAGGCACCGACTTGGACAACCTCATACCGCTGTGTTGGGGCTGCCACGCCAAGATCCATGACCACGACTGGCAAGTGGTCGGCGCCGGCGACGGCAAACACACCATCCGACCCCCCGATCGCATCCACCACGGCGCAGCCCACATGCCCGACACCGCGCCCCTGTTCGCCCCGACCCAGCCGCCCGACAATGCTGAGCGCGACCGGAGGGCCCCATCCGGCAGCGGCGGGTCCAGCATCGGAGTATCCGGCAACGGAAACCGGGCCGGGCCAGCGGGACCGCAAGCCGCCCGAGCCGCACTGCGCAGAGTTCGAGCGGCTCGGCGCGACGCTCAAGCTGAACCCGGCGTTGTCCATGGCTGAGGAGTTCGTCGGCAGCGGCCCCGAGCCGGTGTACGACGGGATCCGTCGCCGCGCTCGCATCCGCAACCAGTCGATCCAGCAGTACCTGCTGGCCGAGGACCACCGCTTGACGCAGCGCCCCGACAAGGAAGAGCTGGTACGGAGGATCGAGCGGTTCAAGGCCTCCCACGGCATCGAGGTGGACGTTGAAGCGATGCTGGAAGGCATCGACGCCGACCGGCGGTACGACTGTCGCATCGGGCCCCGCTAGAGGGTCTGCAGGTCGAAACGATCCTCGTCCCCAAGGTGGGCGTGCCCGGCGACATCTACACCGTGGACGCCCTCCTCACCCAACTCGAGCAGGCCATGGACCTCAGCCACCGGATCGAAGTCTGTTGACTTGTGTGGGCTTCGGCCCGGCGGTCTACAGGTAGAGGCCGGTGCTGCCCTTGTCGAGGCGTTCGGCGGCCACCGCGTGGACGTCGCGCTCGCGCAGGATGATGTAGTCGCGGCCCCTGACCTCCACCTCGTAGCGGTCCTCGGGATTGAACAACACCCGGTCGCCCTTCTCCATGTTGCGGACGTTGGGACCGACCGCCACCACCTCCGCCCACGTGAGGCGCTTGCCCACCTGGGCGGTGGCCGGGATCAGGATGCCTCCCGTCGAGCGGCGCTCGCCCTCGGCCTCGCCAATCGCCACCAGGATCCGGTCGTTGAGCATCTTGACCGGCAGGCGGTCGTCGTCGTGGGGACCGGGCGCTGAGTCGTTGCGGGAGATCGCGTCGGAGCGGGGCTCGGTTGCGGTCACAAGCCCCAACGGTACCGGGCCGCCGAGGACTCCCGCTCTTGTTCGCTTCGCTCACGGGCCGCTCGGGCCACGGCCTCGCTGCACGTGTCGCGGATTCACCCGCCGGTCGCGACGTATCCGCTCGGCCTCAGGGACTCAGGCGGCTTCGGTCTCGCCCCCGCCGGCCATCAGCAGGCCCAGCCCCTGCACGGTGCAGTCGGCCCGGGGAAGCACGGCGACGATCCTGCCCTCGAACATGACGGCCACATCGTCGGAGAGGGCCATCACCTCGTCGAGATCCTCGGATATGACCAGGATGGCCGTGCCCCGCCCCCGCTGGGCGACCAGGCGCTCGTGTATGTACTCGGCGGCGCCGATGTCGACCCCGCGGGTGGGCTGGGCGGCCAGCAGCACGGGCGGCTCGCCGTCGAGTTCCCGGGCCAGGATCAGCTTCTGGATGTTGCCGCCCGACAGCGAACTGGTGGTGGTGGTCAGGTCTGGCGTCTTGACCGCGTACTCCTCGACGAGGCTCTCGCCGTGAGTCTTGATCGCGTTGGTCTTGAGCACCCCGCGGCTGGAGAACCGGGGCTCGGCGTGGGCCAGCAGCATGAGGTTCTCCGACACGGTGAAGCTGCCGACGGCGCCGTCGCGCATGCGCTCCTCGGGAATGAACGCCAGCCCGGCGTGGCGCACCTGTTTCGGCTCAGCCCCGGTCACGTCGGTGCCGTCGATCGACACGCTGCCCGCGGCCACGGGCCGCAGACCGGCGACCGCCTCGGCCAGCTCCCGCTGCCCGTTGCCCGAGACTCCCGCAATGCCGAGGATGCGCCCGCCCCGAACGTCGAGCTCGAGGTCCTTGACCGCGTCGGTTCCCCTGTCCCCGACCACCGTGAGTCCCCGGATGCTGAGCCGCACGCCCCGGTCTTCGGTCTCGGCCATGTCCGGGGCCAGCCTCACCGGCCGTCCGACCATCATGTGGGCCAGTCCCTCCCGGTCGGTCTCGGCGGGGACGGTCGTGCCCACTACGCAGCCGTCGCGCAGCACCGTGATCCGGTCGGCCAGGGCCAGCACCTCGTGCAGCTTGTGCGAGATGAAGATAAGGCCGCGGCCGTCGTTGGCCATGCGCCGCAGCGTGATGAACAGGTCGTCGACCTCGCCCGGGGTCAGCACCGCGGTGGGCTCGTCCAGCACCAGCAACCGGGCCTCGCGCAGCAGGGCCTTGATGATCTCCACCCGCTGGCGCTCGCCCACCGCGAGCTGCCACAGGTAGGCGTCGGGCTGCACGTCCAGCCCGTAGGTCTCGGACAGCTCGATGATGCGGGCCCTCACGCCCGCGAGATCGGGCCGGCCCTTGCGACGGGACTTGAGTCCGAGGGCCACGTTCTCGGTGACGGTGAGCGTCGGGACCAGCATGAAGTGCTGGTGGATCATGCCGATCCCCGCGGCGATGGCCGTCGCCGGCGAGCGCACCCGGGAGCGCTCAGCGTCCAGGAAGACGTCGCCGCTGTCGGGCGCGTACAGCCCGAACAGGATCTTCATGAGCGTGCTCTTGCCCGCCCCGTTCTCGCCCAGCAGGGCGTGTATCTCTCCTGCCTGGACGTCGAAGTCGATGGCGTCGTTGGCCAGCACCCCGGGGAAGCGCTTGGTGATGCCGCGCATCTCCAGCAGCGGCACCTCCTCGCGCTTCCCCGGGGTGTCAGTCATGGCCTGTCAGCTCAGCCTCTCAACTCCGCGCCGGGCTCAGCCGACGCCGGTGGACAGCGAGCCGTCGATGAAGCCCGCCACTGCGTCGTCGATGGCCGCTCGGGCGGCCGCGGGCAGGTCGTAGGCGTCGTTGTACTCGATCACGAGTCCGCCGTTGGCGAAGTCGATGATGTACGCGCTTCCGCCCATCGAGCCCCTCTGGATGTCGCGCACCAGGTCGTCGAGGACCACGTCCCACTTGTAGACCTGGTTGGCCACCACTACTTCGGGGCCGACCGAGGTCTGGTTGGACTGGGTGCCGAACCACGGGGTGCCGTTCTCGCGGGCGACGCCGATGGCGCCGACCGTCATCTGGGCG